>NZ_CP018866.1:1226730-1533846 GCF_002250055.1 Sutcliffiella cohnii | reverse complement strand
CACGAATTTTGGGAGTATGTATTAAGAACGGAAAAAAGGTTCATACAGATACTTCACTAGAAGAGTTGCTGGAAATTGTTTTGATAGGCATAGGAGACAGTAACATTAAAATCATAGAAGGCGAAACGAAGGAAGAGGCCGAAAAGGTTTTCTATCAATGTGTTCTTGATCTATTTTTAGAAGAAGAAATAAGGTTGAGTGAGTTTAATAGTTTGTAGCAGTTAGAAATAGGATATATTGGTTGATTCGAAGGCATTAACATAAAAGTTTATTATTTTAAAATTGTTCATTAAAATTTTTGCATTTTTTCCTCTTTCATTTTATATAAATATAAACCTTCTTAAATGGATTTTTTAGATAAAAAGGACCAGTTGTGGTCCTTTTTCTTTCTATTAATTTTACTTTAGTTATCTTCTACCCGAACTAAAAAAATCTTCTTTTGGAATCCTCCGCGCTTAGATGCTTTTTCTTTTCGAATTCGTTCCACTTCGTCGATAGAAGACCCATGATAACCTGCTAGAGCATGGATGATTTCTAGAATATCAGCTAGTTCCTCTAAAGCATCCTCATTATTCTCCGTGTTCATATATTCTTCAAGCTCTTCGAGACTTTTCTTCTTTAGTTCGGTTATGTATTCTTCATCGGAAAGAATGCTAGTTGTATATTTTTTACCTGACTGTTCAATGATGGCAGGGATTTTATCTCGGACTAGTTTGTTGTATGTAGGCATTATTAGCACTCCTATATTAAATGTGTAAAATAAAAACACACTGTATTTATGGCTAAAATTCAATAAATAAGATATGATAACTGATAAACTAATTTATAATATACCTTTCCGGTCCTTTAAAAACTTCTTTCACATGCCAATGTATGTAGGATTGACTAGGCTGGTAGATAGTTTCAATTGGTTCACCTATCTCATTGCCATGAAATCTCATCAACCACTCTTCAAACCCTTGGCTCCCATGTGCATCTTGGGAAACTATCATTCTTCTTTCATTATTAATAGTAAATACACCGCGGTCAAAAAGTTTATGATGTAGCGAACATAATGCAATACCATTTTCTTCGACATCGGGTCCACCAGCTTGATGCCATTTAATATGAGCTGCCTCCACCCCCACTAATGTATGGGCTAACCTAACATTAAAACCACAAACGGCACAACTATAGCCATATGCTCGAAGTATTCTCTCACGGAATTTTGAATCTCTTTTTCTTCGCTTACTAGATGTAAAGTCTAAGTCTAAACCTACAGCTGCTAAAATATCCTCGTGGATACTACTCGGAAAGTGTTGATCTAATATGATCTGCGCCAAGTTTGGGATATGCTCCTTATTTTTCGATAGGAAGTTAAACACCTCCAAAGTAAATCCACCTGAAACTTCTTCATTTAAAAGGTTCCGATTGTTCGGGTTGGATAAATTGACTTCTTTACTAAGTTCCCATATACCATCTCTAGTAAGACGTACAAACGGCTCTTCTGGATGATAACTTTTACGAAGTGGACCAAAGTCTACTAGAAGTTGCTTTAAATCTTTACTAACTTGTTCATATTTCAGGAACCTCGAAGTACTTTTTTGTAATTGCCCCATCGCGTACAAAATTAATAACGGTTTATGCGGAGCTCTTTGACTCCCCTTTTTCCATATCGTTAAATTTTGGAATGTTTCCGTAAGATCATTTAGGTTCATGATTTCCCCCTGGTTAAGCTAAATTGTAATTTTAATTATAGGAGAAAAATGGAAGGAAATAAACATTATTTAAAAATACTCAATATAAATGTTATTATTAATAGGAGAATTTAGAGATAGATAGGAGAATCATATGAAAAAGAAAGTAAAAGTAGTTGCGGCTGTAATTGAAAACGAACTAGGAGAAGTTCTTTGTGCTTTAAGATCCCCACAAATGGCTCTACCAAACTTATGGGAGTTCCCAGGTGGTAAAGTAGAAAAAGATGAGGACATATATACTGCTTTAAAAAGAGAAATTCAAGAGGAACTGCATTGTACGATTGAAACTTACGACTTACATAATGACCATACGCATGAGTATGAAACTTTTATTATTAATTTAATCGCTATTAAAGCAAAAGTTGTGGAAGGCACACCAGTCCCGACGGAGCACTCTAAGCTTATATGGTTAAAGAAAGAGAACTTACCTTCGTTAGTTTGGGCACCGGCTGATATACCGGCAGTCGAGTTATTAGTTAATGAAAAATAGTCTTCTCATAATGAGAAGACTATACTTTTTTAGTGAATTCTACATATAGGTTTGCAGGAACTTCGTTTTCTAACTGTAAAATTACTGTAATAGGTTTTTCTCCTTCATACTCAATTGTATTGCCTTTACCGATATAAATAAACGGCTCCGTTTTTCCATCTATTTCTCGATACTTTCGAACAAATAAATGAAGATTAATTCCTCTATCCTTATTAAAGATTATGTTCTTTCCTCTGTCCGAACTTTGTGCTGTACTGTTCTGAGATTGCCATTGAAAAGTGTTTCGATCAATAAACTTATCCTTGTAGTTGATACTCTCTTTTATATCTTCCTCTTTATGAAGGTCTATGAATAAGAAGTACTCCTTATCATTCGCTAAGAGGCCTGATCCTCTAAAGGAGCTATGAGTTTTACGATAGTTAGACAATAGAGCAGGATCCATCATAGTATACTGTTCATACAGCTTTAGATGTGGCACTCCGTAATTACCGGACTTATATTCTTTTTCATAACGGAAAATCCCGTAATCGATTACATCCTTTATATACTTATAGAAGTCATCGTTACTTAAAACCCGATTAAACTCTTTGGTCTTAAAAGCGTGATCTCCCATAAAAGAAATTAATTTTAACTTAGTCCTAATTTGACCACTATCATAATAATCTTGATTTAACACTTCAAATGCATGTTTTACACTATCATCGTCAACATCATTTACATGCTTCAATATTTCGTTTTTAGCCTCTGCCAAGGTAATTCTTTCATGACTTAAGAGGAATTTTAAGATAACAAATTCGTAAATACGCTTGATAGGTAATTTACTAGAAAGTTCTTTGAGTGCACTTTCGAACTGCTCGTCCAGCAGTAGCCCTTTTAACTTATCATCCTTCTCTACTTTGGCAACAAACTGCAAATATGATCTTTCTTTATCAATAAATTTAATTGGATCTGGTGCACCATCAAACTTTAAATAATCGAGTAAGTAATATGGAATTCTCCCTTGGTTCAACTTCTTAAACTCAAAATACTCTTCTCTTAAATATTTCATTGAGTTGAAGTTTTCCCTATCTATTTGTTCAAGTATTCGCTCTTTAGAAATCTCATCCATTTGAATATGAGTAGCACCTGGTATATTTGCAAAACCAGTAGAGATTGCTACCTTTAAGCTTTCCTTGTCATAATATCTACTCCCATTAAGAGCAATGGCAATAAGAAATACTTTACTATGGTTCCCTATAAAGTCTAGGACAGTTAGAAACTCTTTACTTCCATGTTTACGTAATCCCCTTCCAAGCTGCTGAATAAATACAATCGGAGAATTAGTTGGTCTTAGCATAAGTACAGAGTTCACAGATGGTATGTCTACACCTTCGTTAAAAATATCCACCGAAAAGATTACTTCCAGTTCATCTTCGTCATCTTCCAGCCTCTGAATAAAGTGAGATCTCTGTTCAACTGAGTGACCACCGTGTAAACAAATACTTTTGTAGCCTCTTTTATTAAATTCATCCGCCATAAATTCAGCATGTTCTATACTGGCACAAAAGCCTAAACACTTTCGTTTTTGACCATCGTGTCCGTAAAAGTCCATTTTCTCTATGATGAAATCAACACGTTCATTTACTTTTAATCGCTTAGTAATTTCCGCAACATTATCTATATCCACATCACTAAGGTCGATCCCTTCAATATCCGTAATTCCAAAATAGTGGAAAGGGATAATTAATTCGTCCTCCAACGCTTCATGCAACCTAACTTCTATAGCCACATTGTTATCAAACAAATCAAAGACATTCATGCTATCACTGCGCTCAGGTGTTGCAGTCATACCTAAAGTGAACTTCGGAGTAAAGTAGTCCATAACAGTTTGGTAGGAAGGACTTGTCGCATGGTGAGCCTCATCATAAATGATGTAATCAAACTCATCCCTTCTAAATTCATTGTAACACCTTGAAATTGTTTGGATTGTCGAAAAAATATAATCCGCACGCTTGTCCTTAGAATTTCCAGTTAATAAACCGAATGTTACTTTTTCATTAGGTAATAGAGTTTCGAACGTTTCTTTTGCTTTCTTTAAAATTTCCTCTCGATGAACAATGAATAATAGTCTTTTCGGTTTAAACGATTTTACATCAAAAGCTGACATATACGTCTTTCCAGTACCGGTTGCCGCTATAACTAATGCTCTATTTTCACCGTAAGCTCTTAGTCTATCTAAGCTTTCAATAGCTCGCTTTTGCATTCGGTTTGGTGTAATATATGTTCCTCTTTCAAACACTTTTTGCGCAGTGAAAGAATGATTCTTTACACTTAATAAAAAGCTCTCATATTCTTGTAAAAACTCTTCACTCGCTTCTTCACTTATATCCCAGAGATGATTGTACTCCTTAACCACCTCTTTAACGAACTCAGAGGCTTCCTTTGAAACAACTTCCACATTCCACTCAATATTACTTTTCAATGCACTTTGAGTAATGTTAGCGGAACCTATAATTACTTTGTATTCATTTTCATATTCAAATATATAGACCTTTGTATGAAAACCTTTTTCTGTAACTGCATTAAATACTTTAAGGTCAATGTTAGAGAATTCCTTTATCTTCTCTAATGCCTTCACTTCTGTAAAATTTAGGTACGTAGAAGTTATTACTTTTCCTTTTACTCCTCTTTCACCAGCTTCCTTTAGCGGATCTAACAAAAGCTGCAAACCACTAAAGTTAATAAAGGCAACACTAAAGTAAAAGCTTTTACATTCCTTTAAAGAGCTAATTAACTCGTTGAGTAAGTTGCCGCTATCGGAATTGACAATCAATCTCTTATCGTTATCCATGTTAAAACTCCTTTTTCTCCACTTTGCTTTAATATTTGTTCTTTTTTATCTATTATTTCTCTTAAACACTTATATTCAACTTTTGTCCATTGCTATTAGATAAGGTAAATATCTTTATATGGTCTACCATTGTATCTTTTACTACTATATCTCCTAAAAAGAGCATCCCTTCTACAATTCCAGTATTTCTATCCTTAAGATATTGTCCATCTCTTCCTTTTATTAATTCCATATACTCGACTAGTTCTCTTAATCCAGTAATAGCATAATCAGCTTTTTTTGTATCTTTTACCTCTCCGATAATAACTTTATGTAGCTGACCGGTTAACTTAGAATATTTCTCAACGATGATATCCGGCCTCCCACGCCAAAAAGTAGTAGAATCAAATCCTCGGCCCAGGCTCTGTTTAGCGAGTTGAAGGGCTGTCCCCATTGCTGCTATTTTTTTTTCAATGAAAGGGTGTTCCACAGCGGATATCTCTTCTGTTGAAATATTAAATGTTATGTTGGGTGAACCAGCAGAATCATGATAAATTTGATATACATATTCATCGGTTTCCCAACTTGCAACTAAGTTATTTTTTCCATTTATGAGATGTAGTTGAGCATTTTTTGCGCTTGCCTTAATAATTTGGATTGTCCAGTATAGTTCAAACAAAACCTCTTCCTTTTCTGGAAAAATAAAAGTTTCCATTAAAAGTGATTGTAATACTTCCCTATCATACCTTGCTTTCATTATTTCTCTATAATCAAGTAATAGCTTCGCTGCCTTACGATATAAAGAATTTCTATGTGTCATTGCTTTCTGTATCATTCTCGTCGTTACTTTACCTTCATCGACTTTTAATAAATAGACATTTTTACGATAGACTTCACTTACAATAAACTTTAATTCTCTCCACTCTTTAAAATAGCTATGCTTCTCCAGATTTGATGTATCTATCTTCTGGTATAACACTGTATATATTGTACAGATCAACTCTTTCAACACAATGTTTTCTACTATATTGTAGTTTTTTACTGATTCATTACATAAAAAAATTGTTCTATCCCTATGATTTATCTTAATACGTTCTGTTATCGTTTTTTCCCAATTAATACTTCCTCGAACTTCCCCCTGAAAAGTTATATTTTCTTCTGTAGTAGACGTTTTAAATCTCCGAAGAAGTATAGGTAGTCCTCGAACGAACTGTTTCACTTCGGGTTTTAGCAAAAAGTGAATCATTAATAATTCATCCAACTGAGAGACATTTAATTCCGCTTTTTTAATAAACGAATTAATGCCAACTCTGCCTGCTTTTAAATAGGTAATTAAATAATCACTTACCTCCTCAACTAATTCCGTTCTTTTCATCATCTACTCCTTTATTTGAAAAAAGTCAAAAGCAAAGGTAATTAACTGTTGTCGATCAACTTCTTTGATTTCTCCAACTTTATTAATAAAATCTATAATTTCATGGTCCATTAACCCCTCAAACTGTGGCATTACATAAAGAATAATAGCTGATGTAAAATCTCCATCTTCTTGCGTAAATTTGGCTAAATCCTCAACAATTGCAGGACCAATTTGTCTAATTTCATTAATAAGTTTCCACGTTTGTACTAATGAGTCAAGAAATCTATAGGTCTCGATATGCCAGTAGGTAAGGTAGGATGAAACTAATTCGTTCGTAATGTTCTTAGGAACGCCAACAGGTATAAAGGCAAAACGACGCATAAATGCATAGCTCATTTCATATAAGGAGGCTTTATCAAAAGTATTCATCGTTCCGATTAGACGCCAATCGTTAGGGATGATATACTCATTATCATTTTTGATGAACGTTTCCTCTTCTCTTTCTGATCGTATTACTATAGGTGTCCCGTTATCCGTGTTAAACGGGAGTACTATATCATCACCTGTTAAGGCAGAGAAAAGCGATCCGAAAGCTTTATCAATATCAGCTCGATTCATTTCATCGATAATTAACCATTTATTTTTTTGTTGGTGTGTAACCTTATTCTTAAAACAAGATAGAAAAAGACCAGACTTAAAAGAAAGTGTACCATCAACTTCTGGACGATATCCCCCAATTGTTTCATATGTAGACCAATCTGATGTAGCAGTTGTCATTTGAAAATCTACTCCGAAACTGCGACAAATTTCCTTTGCCAGTTTAGATTTTCCAGTTCCCGGTGGACCTGTTAATATAATATTTTTCCCATTTCTAAGTGCGGTTTGTACCTGCTTAATAATTAGCTGCTTATCTTCAAAATGTAGTCCTTTTATCTCTATTGGCAAAGAAAAATCAACGTGAGGTAATTCTTCCTCTTCTTCCATTAATTCAGTTTCCTCTAGAGCAAGGATTGCCTCAAATTCATTTTCAGTGAGTTCAAAAAGACTTCCTTGTGCTCCATTTTTCACTGGTGAAGCATCTTTAAGTTCCTCGACATTAATAATCTGGGACCAAGTTATAGCCTTTACATCGCGAATGTAACGGAAAGATACTCCTTCAACTGGCTCAGGAAAACCTTCTTCCGTTTCAACATGAAGACCTTCAACAACTTCTCCTAAAGCTACAATTTCTTTACGAGGAGTCGACTCATAGAAAAGTATCTTATCTTTTGGTTGCGCAGATTCGAATGCATTGAAAACCCTTCTTTTATTTCCTTTTTCATTATAGGCCGTGTAAAATACAGTTTCCCCGTTCTTAATACGACTAACATCCCATATAGATGGATTTGCTGTCAGCCAATAGTAACGCACCTTTTCCTCACCTTCTACATTTAGTAGATTAATCCCATTGTTTAGGATTTCTTCCCTATCGTCGTGATTAAATATAGCTGCCTCCAACTGCTCGTTGTTATAAACACGATAACTAGAACGCACATGATTTTTGAATAGAACTCTTATATAAGATAGAGTTTCTAAATAGTTTTCCTTTATAGTTGAAGACAATGACTTCACATCATTAATAGGAAAAACATAACTACTTACTTTTCTATCCATTCCTTTTCTAGAAAAAGTATGGTCTGGATTCAAATTGGTGATCTCATCTGTTTGGGTTAGAGTTAAATTGACTGTTGTACCAATTTCTCTGTCATAATAGAAACCTAAAACAAGCCAACTGCAAAAATTCACATGAATAGCCTTTCGATTTTTCCTATAAGTAACGGACAGTCTTTCATCACCGGGGGCACTAACATCCAACCTTGTTAGCATGTCATGAATAAAATTAAACGCCCAAACCGCATCATTATGATTTGTAAAGACACTTGAGTTTCCAACTAGCTGTTCTAAATTACTTATTTTTGCTCCATGCTTTGTCACCTGTTGATCAGTACCTTTATATACAATAGTAAAACCTCTTTTACTTAAAAAATTATTGGATTCATATCCTCCACCAAAGTGAATAAGTTCATACCCATTCCTAATTTCATTAGCAAAACGTAAAACTTCTTTAGGTGGGTATCTATTCTCTTTATACAATAATTCATACTTAGTAGATTGTTTTACACTCTCTACTCCTAGCCGATCTATTTCTTCTATTGCTTTTAAAATATCTTCTTCCGTAATATTATTTGGTATTGCCATATCCCCGATCCTTTCAGAAAAAATCCTCTAGTATAATTACTTTAATCAGCAACATATTTTTTACTACTTCTATATTATTATACCTTATTATGGAAAAAGAGTAGACCTTTAGCCTACTCTTCTATATGTTCACTTTATATTCTTAAGTTTGGCTATATGATAATCTAGATTACTTTTACGATTCGACTGTGTTGTTCTAAGGTTAAATTCCATTTTTCTAAGGCTTGCTGTATGTTTTTCATCGATCCCATCAAGCTTAATTGATTCATTGTTTAATAATGATAATAATTCCGCTTCAGAAGACTCTAAATCAACATCAATTAAAGAATCACCTGTAAATTTATAAGCTCGAATTTCAAACTTATAACTTTGAAATTCTCCCATAATATAAGTTGTCTTATATCCTAAATTTGTTTTGCTAGGGAAAGAGTTTCCAGGTTCATTTTTATTATAGGTAAATTCTAAACCGTCCCCTTCAAAATATTCTATATTTAACTCTTGAGATTTCTGATTATTCCTAGTTATAGCAATAATAACTTCATAAGGGTATTTATTCTGTAATGCATATAATACATCACTATTACTAGGACAACACCAATCAGAAAAATACTCATTATACGGATGACTATGATATGTACCTACAAATGTAGAAGTTGAAAATAGTTTTCTAGATGCTTTTAAGGCATTGTCTACTTTCTTATTTGTAAGAATGGAAGATTTCGTTCTCTTTTCAACACTTCCAACAGGAAAGATATAGTCACATTCTGTTTGTAGCCCATTATTTATCCCAAACAATAGGCCTGATGATTCAAAATGCACTTTATTTACATTCTCCGGAAAATATTGAATTGCATCTAATATTAATGTTGAAAATGTATTGTTAATCAGTTCAAAGTAATTTGTATTTTCCACTTAGACACCCCGTTTATATACATAAGTATTTATTAGATTACTAGATTTTATCAAATCAAAGCTTTTAGCCAAATGCTTCCCAACCATCTCTTCCACTTCTTCCGTAGTTAACATATCTAAAATCATCGCTCCCCCGACGACATTTAAATATTTGTTAGCTTGTACAAAGTGGTCACGTTTAATTGCTACACCGCTTTCTTCTAACTTCACTAATGTTCGGATGATCCCCTTCGTGATGTTTCGGTTTGATGTGAAGTTGCTAGAGAAAAAGACGACTGCACGTGCTGAGAAGTCTTTTCTGCAGAAGAAGTCTGTTAGCCAATAAGGATTCGTTTCGTTCGTTTCGTCGTATGTCATATAGCCTACCCACCAAAGACGAGCTAGTATGTGTACGAAAAGAGAACGTTTATTGCCGTTTTTAAAGAAGATGGACGTGTTGATTCGTTTGTCATTTTTGCCTTCGATGTCCTTTTTTAACCGGTAAAACGTGAAATCTCTTAATTGTAAATGAGCGAGTCCTGCCCACAATCTTTCTTGTGTTGCTTGCGTAATCGTTAAATGTTTAAGAGAATCATAGATGACTTTTACATTTTCGCGGTCACTAATGGCGTAATCTTCACTCAAGTTGAAGGTAGGTATTTCAAATGGAATGCTTGACTCAATGACTCTTTCTTCTTGTCGAAAATACTCATCAAACCACTGGTGGTTCGTGTTATAGTAATGTTCTTTGTAGGAATCATAGTTTCCACGTAAGTCCACTAAAGTATCGTCTGTAATAAACTTCAGTTTCATGTTAGACCTCCTTTCTATCAAGCTTTTCAATTTCTTCAAAGCTAGATTTAAGTGGCTTTCTTAATACAAGTTGAGCCGCTTTTAATGGAGATAGCGTGTCTGATCCGACATCTTCTAGACGAAGGTTATTTTCTTCAAAAATTTTCTCCATCACCTGATACCAAGTGTATTGCTCTAGGTCTTCTGTTCCAGTCCCTATTTTTGAAAACACATATACAAGCGCTGGTACGATTACTGTCGATAAAATCGTATTTTTCAAAAGGGAGTTTGCGCTCATCGCATATTGATTGTATTCGTATTCTGGTAAATAAATCGTAATGTTATCATGCTGAATCTCGACATCCATAAACTCATTCTTTTGATGCTTCGATACAGTGATAATAGAAGGTAAGTTTAACAACTCTGTATTGTCATCAATTAAAGTCGTTTCAATCGCATCGCCAATTCCGAGGATGTTCCCTTTTTCAAAAGAAATTTGGATACCTGTATACCAATCACTTAATCGATCATTCGTATAATCCGTAATCGCCTCTTTCGCAATAATAAAAGAGTGAATGGCGATTTTCCCACGTAATGCATTTGTTGGAATAGCCACTTCTAACGTTTCTCTACTAGTTTCGTACGCCTGTCGGAAACTAGTTTGACCACACTCTACATGGATCATAAAAACAGCTGCTGCTTCCTCTATTAATCTTTTAATTCCTGGATTATCTAGAGAAAATTTCGCGATTATATGGAGTTCCCCGAACGACTCGTTTACAGAAATGTTCGTATGATAGCTTGACTTCTTATAATCCTCATTGTTCATATATAACACTGGATATGGATATGACGTATTAATCTTCATACAGCTCCACCTCCATCACACAATAATCGGAATAGTCGATTTCTACGTCCACTACAAACGATTTTTTCGCAGGAATAGATTGTAAGTAAATTGAATTAGCTGTGCATTTGTCGACGATTACATTGCCATCATCTGTTGCTGCATTTACTATTGGTAAATCAAAATCACTTTGTTCGCCGATTACTTTAAATGCAAGTCGGCCGTTCGGTAACGCTTTGTTAGAAGAAATAATAAATCGGTACTTCCCATTGTTTTTGTCAATAGAGACGTACTTATGAGACATCGCAATCGGTTTACTACTAGGCTTTCTTTCTCGCTGCTTATCAGCATCACCTGTTGTATTCGGATCCAATTCGTTCATTCCACCAGGGTCAGAAGTACCAGCACCGTCGTTTCCTCCACCACTATGAGAACCAGTGCCGTTTCCACCTTCGTCACCAGTTGGAGTAATACCGTATTCTCCTTCTAATTGCTGTTCTAAATCTTCCGTAATATCTATTCCTTTAGATTTTGCTTTCTTCTTTTTCTTCGTCTCTTCTTTTACTTCTTTCGTGACAAAATGTTTTATTTTTGCATTCAACGACTCTGTTTTATTAATTCCTGTTGAATCTAGTAAACTTTTATTTGGTAAAAAGTCACTTAAACCAACTGCATCCATACTGTCGGTTATCTTCTCTTGAAAATATTCTTTCACGGAATCCCTTATAAACTTACGTAAGTCTGCATAGATTTTCTTCGCAAGCTTCGGATCCTTTTCGTAACGATCTGGAGACCATTCATTATGTGCCGGATTTTCCATCTGTTTGAAAATATTATTCATATTGGAGCCCGTAATCATTAATAGTCCAGTAAACAAAATACTACCACTAATACCTTTTTGTTCAAAGATTCGCATACCAGTTTTACGCGTCATAAGCACTCGTCTGTTGAGGTCATCACCGTTAATTAAATATAGGTTAGCTTCCCCTTCTGCAAAGTTAACACCGTACTTATATTTCTTTTCTGGATAAGGGACTTTCAATACTTTTTCTGAGATTAATAATTGAAAATAGTTTTTCAGATGTTGGTTTTCTTCGTTATCTTCTAGATCGAAAATTAACGATTGAATGTTTTGGTCGTTTATCTCGAATCCATTAATCTTCACTACGAGTTTTTGATTGTGAATCGTAATGAAGAAATTATACAGTACGGATTTAATGATTTCTTGTTCCCATTCTTCAACTGGGTCAAAGGCTGTTACATAAATGTCTGTACCAGTTTCTGCTCTATTGAAACTTGGGTCTAAGGAAATTAGTTCCGGTATAGCTAACGAGTTTTCGTCATATGTAAAATAACCATTTCCTAACGTCGTTTGTCCATTTTCTTTAAGGAACGACATAATATTTGCCACACCAATGTGAGAGGAATAGCCTGTCATATCAAGGGACGAATAAAACAATGTTCTTAGATTAGAATTTAGGAATGGGGCTGACTTCCCAATTCCAAAACTTCCACCAGAACTTTCTCCTTTATTAGAAGATCCTGCCTCCTTCACTAGAGAACTCCAAGGAGAACCAAGCTCTCCCTCTTTCGCCCCTTCTAGTCCTTTCGTATTAAAGTCACTGATTCTTAGCATATTAATTTGCTTTTGGTCAATAATCTGTAAAGCGTTCGCAATAAAATCCTCACTCTTTTTATTACGACCTCTCCACGTCTCTCTACATTGCAGAAACACTTGCTTCAATTGCTCTCGTTCCGGAAAACGATTCATCTCCGCTACAAACCTATTAAACTCAACCACCACCGGTTGACTACTATCCTTCACCGCATCTAAGGAATTTTGACAAATTTCACGCGTTAGTGAGTCTAGTGCATTGCCTCTAAATGTTTCAAGTCCAGCATTATTAATGGAGTTAATCATTCCACCTTTAGATGCTGGGAAGTGCCAGAATTTGTTCATGGGTGACCTCCAGGTTTATAGTGATATATAAACTTCTATTTTAGTATTATGGAACTAGTTGTTTGATAAGTTATGTTAGTATTTTACCATAATTGTGGGAATTTGGGCGGGAAGGGGGATTTTTGTCGAGGGAATTGGTTTTGGGATGAGAAAAAGCAGAGTGCCTTTGGTGGTACTCTGCTGGGTGATACTGGTGGTCGGGGTCGATATATGTTAATAGGTGTTGTTTTAATAAGTTTTTTAGAAAAGAGTGTGTAAAATTCGTGTAAGTAAAATGATTCAGATATCTAATACAGGTAAGTAGTTTCATCTTTTTTTCAATTTTTCCCCATCATTTGCTAGCCTTCGTTGAAATCGCCCTTAATTGTTTAACAAAAGAACTCAAGCTATTTTGAAATGTAGAGGAAAGGGTTTAGTCGTGTCGTTCTTGCTGGTAGAGAATATGCGATTATTGATTGCCAGCAAGGACTCTCTTTATTAACAATTTTGATTATATACCACAACAACGATTGATTGTATTAGTCAATAGTAACTATTCCTTAATCCCCAAATTTTTTGAAGTTTTCTGCTTGTTCCATAACTTTCTCAAACACTTCTTCGTCCCATTCAGGAGGATAACCATTTTTATAAAGTAAAACAGTTAGGTCCATATTCATTTGATTCTTTATATCATCACGAGTAGACCAGTCCGCAAATTGTGCTTTATCATCAACAAGATCTTTAATTTTCTTTGCAAGAACAAGACACTTATCATTGGCATAAGGAAAACCATGGTCGTCACGTACCTTAACAAGAATATCGAAAAATGCTTTTTCTTCATACGTAATACCTAGTCCCTCAAAAGATGTTCTGTCTGTTTGTAAATCTTTAAATATCTTCAAAAGTTCTTCAGACAAATCATTAACAAATTCTGATACAACTTCACTTGTGAATACAAGCTTATCTCTACTATTATAAGCTTCAACAACCTTCTTTAGTCGCTCATCAAACTCAACTGCTTTAACTTTATTTGTACGACCATAACTATTAATTGCTTTTCTTAGTAACTTCAATAAAGCATTAAACTTTGAAATTGGTAATTTTATTGTATTCATCTGTTTAATAAACTCTTCACTGAACAAATCTACTGATTTATTCTCATCAACGATATTTTCTATACCCGTACAAGCAATTGCATTTTTCACCATTTCTTCTACAACTCGGTTCATAACTTCGGCATCAGGTGCATTACCTTTCGTTTGCTTATAAATGATAGAGCGTATAGCAAGAAAGAACTGTGATTTTGCTGTTTCTTCATCAGTAAGTTCGCCTGTTGGGAAGCAGATTACATAAGCTCCTTTCAAGCGTCGAGACAGCCCCATGAACCGTGTCTCTAACTCTTTGCTGGTCTGCACATATTCTGCTGCCATATTTAAACGCATTAAACGTTCCAATGGTTCACCATAATAAAAATTGGATGCATTAAATCCTGTTAACAAATCATCTATTAGAGATAAATGATTACGAAAAACAGATAGAGAAATCTTGATTTCGTCAATTGGGCTTTCTTGTGGTGATCCATATTTTTTCACTGCTTCCAGCATATCATCTTTAATTCCAATGTAATCAACAACAATACCCTTTTCTTTGCCCTCAAACACACGGTTAACACGGGAAATTGTTTGAACTAGGGTATGCTTCTGCAATGGCTTATCAATATACATTGCAGCGAGAGATGGTACATCAAAACCTGTAATCCACATATCTACAACAATAGCAATTTTAAAATTAGAATCGTTATTCTTAAACTGCTTATCAAGTTTTTTTCTATATTCTTTAGTACCACATAGATCAAAAAGATCTTTTTCATCATTTTCACCTTGGGTAGCAACAAGATTGATTTTTGGTAAAGGAATTAATTTATCAAGTTGTTCTTCTTTAAGAACGCTTTCATCTTCTGCTTTTCGCTTTTCGCCCCAATCAGGTCTAACAGCAAGAATTTCCTTCAACAAACGAAACGCAAGCGTTCTATCTGCACATACAATCATTGCTTTTTGAACAATTTCCGGCCTTTCTTCACATAATGCTTCATAATGCTTTACAATATCATTGGCCAACCTTTTTAACCTATCTGGATGGCCAAGGATTTTTGTCATTTTGCTCATAGCACGCTGACTTTCCTCAATCTGTTCCTGATTCGAACCTTCTTCGGAACACTTATTATAATATCTCTGTATTTCTTTCGCTTGTTCATCAGATAAAATAACACGCGCAAGTCTTGGTTCATAAGCTATACGAACAGTGATACCATCATCACTTGATTCTTTCATAGTATAGCTATCAACTACGTCACCAAATACCGCAATTGTTTCATCTATAGGCGTTCCGGTAAATCCACAATACGTTGCATTGGGGAAGCTATCACGAAGATATTTAGCAAAACCAAAGGTAGTAAAAACACCTTTATCAGTTTTTTTCAATTTTGCTCCCACACCAGTCTGTGTCCTATGCGCTTCATCCGAAATGCAAATAATATTATTACGATTGGATAATAATCCTGTATTCTCACAGAATTTCTGTATAGTAGTAATGTAAACACCACCACTAGGCTTATCCCTCAATGTGTCCATTAAATCCTTACGAGTTTCAATACTTCGCACATCGTATTCATGTAGATATTTCTTAGCAGTAACAAAAAGTTCCGAAGTCTGTGTATCTAAATCTTCTCGGTCAGCAATAATTACGATAGTAGGATTATTAAAGGCATCTCTATCACGGAGAGTAATCAAACGAGAAAGAAATAGCATGGTGTAAGTTTTGCCACAACCAGTTGCTCCGAAATACGTACCACCTTTACCATCTCCATCTGGACGCAAATGAGCCTTAACATTATCAAGCATTTTTAACGCCCCAAAAAACTGGGGGTATCGGCAAACAATAGCTTCATACTTCTTACTATCGTCAGGATAGAATACAAAGTCCCTTAGTAATTGTATAACTCGGTCTCTAGCAAATGCACCTTTTATCATAGTTAGTAATGAACTAATACCATTAGATACTTTATCTAAATCATTCGCTTTATTCCATGCATAATAATATTCATATGGTGTAAATATACTACCCATTTTTGTATTAGCACCATCACTAATGACTGATAAAAAACAGTACTTCATTAATTTAGGAACATCACGACAGTATCGAATAGTAATCTGTTCCCATGCATCATATACTGTTGTATCCTCTGAAATAGCTGATTTAAATTCACATATGGCAACTGGAATACCATTAATAAAAACAAGTAAATCGGGACGACGCAAACGTTCACCTTGTACTGAATATTGATTCACGACTTTAAAGATATTATTGCTTGGTTCTCCAAAATCAATAAAATCAACATGCAAAGCAACCTTTTTAGCATCGTCACGTACTAAATCAAAGCCCTCAGTTACTAGCCAAAACGTCTCTCTGTTTCCGATATACAGAGGTGAAGATTGAATCAGACTAATCCTATTAATAATTTTTTCTAATTCATTTTCTGTTAAGTTTTCAGATCGATAACGTTTAATAATAAAATCCCTAAGATCATCCAACAACAATATATCCTCATATCTTCTGTGAATATCCTCACCGTTGATATAGGTGTAATTCTGCTGTTCAAAAAGAGTTATAATAGCTTTTTCAAGCTCTTCTTCGGTAAATTTCCCTTTTTCAAAGATGTAATCCACACAAATTCCCCCTTTTTCAATAAAGGTACTGAATAGCCAAGGCAATCAACATAAACAACGAATAAAAAAGTAATCTATAAGTAATATCAGGCCACAACCAAGCGATTATAATTTTTTTTACAGCAGCTAAACAGAAGTGCATACATCTCAGATGTAATAGAAGTAGGCTACATAGGTGCTCTCATACCATGTCGTTGTGTAAAACAACTCATTAGCGTCCTCCTTTTATACTTTTTTCGCTTCTTCAAGTGAACCTTTGATTAGAACTGGGCACAGATCTTTTAGTTGTGCTTTTAGTTTTTCATTGATTTTTTTGCGAGCTATATATGCAGTGTAAATATCTGCAATTGCATGTTGAACTTTTATATCTGGGATAGGAATCTCAACTTCTATTAAATCATTCCATGTAAATGTCTCTCGTGCTGAACCCCAAGAATGATAACGAGCATATCTATCAAATTCAGTACGGTTAAAAAACATAGAAAGATATTCAGGCAACAACTGTGTTTCATCAGTGGAAAACACTTCATTAACAGAGGAAACAACAATATCTTCCGATGTATTATTCAAAGCGTAAGCAAAAACTTTTTCGTTATGAGTTGTCTGGACAAAAGCTATCTGGCGTGGTTTCACTACTTTATAATTTGCTAATGCATTTCGATTAACTTTAGATGTTGGAATCCTAAACTCTTTATTAATACTAATTCCCATTACATTCCGAGTACCTTTTTCACCATTTCTAACATCATAGCGTTCAATGTACTTTCCAATTCTCTTGCACGGCATTTTTCTTCGTAAATCTTCAATATAAGCATCACAAACAAGCTTCAAATCTTCAAGACCACGTTCATAACTTTGTTGGTTTGCAAGCATTGCATTGTAGATATCCACATATTTCTGCTGGATTGGAAGAGATGGGAGGTCTATATCAATATCACACATATCGTCCCACGAAAAAGTCTCCCTTGCTGAACCCCAAGAGTTAAATCTGGCATATCTGTCGAATTCTGGTCGTTTAAAGTAAATATATAGATAATCAGAAAGTAATTTTTCCGTACTAGATATCTTAAAGATAGTAGAAATTGATGAAACTAACAAATCATTGTTCGTCTTATTATAAGCCAAAGACATTTTATCCCCTCTTCTTGATGTATCTGCCACAAATGCAAAACAATGAGGTGGAACTATTTTATACGATACTAAATTAACTCCTTCTAAATCTGCCTTTGTAGGTATAAATTCTTTTTGAGTTGAAATTCCAACGATTGCATCTTTAGTTAGTAAGTTATCTCGATTTCTTATGTCTACAAGTTCAATATAATTACCTAATTTATTCAATTTCATAACCAATCCCCTTGAAAGCTTCTTCTAGCATGGTTTGTGATTTTTTCTCTGCTTTCATCACTTCTCGCATTTCTGCTTGAATGCGAGTCATTTCTTTTTCATAATCAATATCAATATCGTGATCAATAAACTCGATATATTTGCTAGGAGCAAGAGAATAGTTCTTAGCACGAAGACCACCTTCACCCTCAAGTGTAACAGACTTACAGAATTCTGGTACATCGGAATAAAGGCTAGTATCTGCTGCTTGCCAATTGTTATATACTTTCTTTATTTCAGCAATTTGGCTATCGTCCAAGACTGTCTTCTTCTTTTTCTTTCCTTTATCGATCACAATTTCTTCGATATTATTACTCCATTGACGTAGATCCATAAAAAGCACTTCATTTGTACGATCACGTAGCTGTCTACCATTTACAGTTCTTGCTTTCTTATTCATATTCATAATCCACAACGTAACAGAGATATCTGTGGTATAAAACATATCACGAGGCAGAACAATAATTGCTTCAATTTTATCACGTTCCAAAAGCTCTTTTCGGATTTCATATTCCGTTCCATCTGCATTGAGCGCACCATTAGCAAGAAGGAATCCTGCAATTCCATTTGTTACATCAAGTTTGGAAAGCATATGAAGAATCCATGCATAGTTTGCATTAGCAACAGGCGGGTTTGCAAAACCTTTAAAGCGTGGATCGTCAGTCAACTGATCTTCACCGCGCCATCCTTTAAGGTTAAATGGAGGATTCGCCATGATGTAGTCTACTTTTTTATCTTGATGTAAATCTTCTGTAAATGTAGATGCATTCTTATCACCCAAATTATGAGCAATACCTCGGATTGCGAGATTCATTTTACAAAGACGCCACGTATCCTGTTTACTTTCCTGACCGATAATCGATACTTTTTGTCTATTACCATTATGTTGGTCAACAAATTTCAGAGACTGTACAAACATACCGCCAGAACCGCAGCATGGATCATATACAACTCCACTATAAGGTTCAATAATTTCTGCCATCAATTTAACTACGGAAGCTGGTGTATAGAATTCTCCATCTTCCTTTGTACCAGCAGCGGCATAAATTTGTAAGAAATATTCGTACACACGACCAATAAGATCATCATCATGAAACCGGTGTTCATCAATCTTGTTAATCTCATCAATCAATGCCTTAATGGATGCCTTACTTGCTCCTAATGTAGCAAATAAATTTTGTGGCAATGCCCCTTTTAGTGGAGTATTGCTTTCCTCGATATCTGCCATAGCTTTATCAATAATAACAGCAATATCATTTGCACTAGCATTTTTTACAATAAAAGACCAACGTGCAGTTTCATTAACATAGAACACATTAACAGCATTGTAAAACGATACTTTCTCAAGAAACGCGGGAACATCACCGTACTGTTCCTTTATTTCGGCACGACGCTTTTCAAATTTATCACCTGCAAATTTTAAAAATACTAATCCAATAACAGCATCTCTATTTTTTTCTGTGCTTCCAATTCCACGCAGGGCAACACGACAATTCCATAATATACTTTCAAGAGTAACCTCTTTTGTTTTCGTAGCTTTCGCCATATATAAATCCTCCATATTATTTATTTTTTAAGTCACCTTAAGACATATGTTCATTACCCGAACTCGAAGCATCGTACGATCTATATCAATTCAGTGGGACATTTGGTTATAAAATGTTCTAATCCTTACATTAAAATTAATTCACTATGGTATCTTCTATATAAACTTGCAAAATCTGGAACCATTGGGCAGTTCCGAACTCCACGACATACTAGATATGACGGTGGAACTCATGAAGCCTAACCCAGAAGATGTAATTATAGACCCGGCTATGTATTCTGCTGGATTCCTTGTGTCTGCTAGCGAATATCTGCGTAGAAACTCGTATAAGTCGTCATTTGTATCGCTGTCCTTCAATAGTAGTATATTAACAATTCCCCATCGATAACCTTATCTAACATATTGAATGTATGAATCAAGAACAACGCCTCACTCATGTATTAAACTAAGTAGAGTACTCTTTCCATGTAGATCTATTATAAAAGAACACCTCTTTTGATACTACCTCATACAATTCTTCCGGTGATCCTAATTGCTTGCATCGATTCCAACGTAAATGCAGGTTATCTTTAGGAAATAACCCTTCTAGAACGTATCCAAAGTTTTATCAACCTTTTTTAATTTCACTGATATCATTCTAATTTCCTATAATACTCTCATTTCAAGTATACAGATTTTTACTTAATTAATAAATGGTAATCTTAGCAACCCGCTGCTATTCTCCTATTACTTTAGTTGAACATTTCCTTAAAGTGAAGTTTTAGGAGGTAAGTGCATCATCTTGGTTTTTTCATATCCTAGTTTGCTTCTTTTTTCTAGCAGTTTAAACAACCCATACTTACTTATTTTTCTCCCTATCATATGCGTAGCTATGTTGTAGGGACATGGGGACAGGAAAGTCGTACACACATTTTTTGACATTTTTGCAAACGAATGTGCGCACAATATTCCTGTCCCCTCGTTTCATACACTGTTACACAAGTTACCTAAAATTCATCATATTTATTGCGCAGTATAAATTCTACTGCAATTTATTAACTACCTACATTATAGAATGGTTACTCCAGAATAAAAGGTATTCTCTTGTGCATAAAATGTGTAATATGATTTCAAAACCAACCTTTTCAACCATTTTCCTCTAAAACAAAACACCCACAAATATTGACTTATCAACATTAATGAGTGTTCAATCTTTTCTAAATTAGCTTATTCTATCTAATAAAAAGATGGTCGGGCTCGAATTGATACTACTTATGAAGAAAAGATTTAGAATAGATTGTAAGACAATAGTGGTAAATAAATTTAGCATTTTCAGTTTGATCATGTAAGTAAAAACTTAAGCAGCTTTTTCCTTTGCTAGCATTTATTTTGAGAGTGACTGTTTTATTATTTTTTTCTTTAATTCATTACTTATTGCTTCGGCTCTTTTATTAAGGAAAGTGTCATAATCATCTGTGAAAATTCCAAAGTTATCAAGATCTATTAAATGTGTTTTCATCGTATTTTCTAGGTCTCTATTGGCCTTTTGAAATTCAGACATATAGATGGACGGATCCTTGGTTTTTATTTTTCTTTTATTTAGATAATCATCAACAATCGTTATGTTAGCTATATGATTAATATAAAACTCCTCTTTTTTTCCTTCTAAAAACTTTTTAGGAAAAAAATGGTGGTAATTTTTGCTCGTAGCAATTTTTAACCAATCATTATCTAAGGTAACTTTTGAATTATCCAAAAATGATTTTGGTTCCTGATAGGTGAACAAGCAAAGAATTGCTTTTATAAAACTTCTTCCAGTACTAAACCAGCCATTGTCTATAATGTCTGAAGGCTCTATATTTACCTCATAGTCATAATTAGGTAGCTTTTCTTCTAAAATTTTGTCGATCCTTTTAATATCTTGAGCAACTTTTGCTTCTAAGGATTGTGAATATCTTTCTGATATAGAGGTACGCCAAAAGAAATCCTCCAAGTATCTTCTTTGTGTGTTATTTGGTCGATCATTATGATGATAGAAAAAATAAGCAAAAGGAATAAGCAAAGCATTATATGGGAGCAACTTAGAAACTGGAATACGATAGTAACTCTTGAAGTAATCTATTGCATGTTCGAGTGCATCAATGGCACTATCCCAAATTTTTATAAATTCATCTCGACTCAAACTCAAGATATGCTTTCTTGTACATTCCTTTTTAATGAGCACAGCAATTAATTGAAGAAGAGTACTCGCTGAGATTGTTTCATATCCAACATCTTCAACACGATTTATAAATTCATCATATTTAATCGATAAATCAAAGTTTTTCGTTTCATCATATGTTTTAGCAACCATGATCTCAAAAGTCGATAAAGGTTGACCGCCGACATTTAACCTCGAAAATACTTCAGTTGCAATATCAATGGGTACATTCTTTAGAATAATGCCAGAAAAGGTATAAGTAATGAAGCGGTTTTTATACTCTTCTAATTTAGCATCAAGCGACTCTGGATAGATTCTCATTAACTTTCTGCCACCATATAATAACTCTTTTAGCTTAATTACTTCTTCTTTTTTTCTATCTTTTACATCGGTAATAACAAGCTGACCATTTTCTTCTACTGTTAGATCTATATAAATTTCTTCAAAATCCTCAACATTTGAATTCTTGTTTATTTTTAAGCCTTTAAAACTCGCATATAAACTTGTCATTCTTTGTTGTCCATCTAATACATAGTCAATTGGATGATCTTCTCTGGCATCAGGTAAATTAGCGCCACCTAAATTACGTATCGTACGTAATCTCTCTGTAGTCTTCCATAAAGTAAAACTTCCAATTGGATATCCCTTAAGAATAGAGTCCAACAACTCAGCTGATTTAGTTTTAGACCAAACAAATTCCCTTTGAAATTGTGGAATTTTGATATCTCCACTATCAATCTGATTAATAAGGTCTCCAAACTTTATATTAACATTTTCAGGTTGCTTCATATAAACTTCCCCTTGTTATTGTTGTTCTTTTCTAATTTTGCCTTAATACAATTCTTTCACCTTTAATGTGTATATCTCCTATTTTCAATATACCACTCTATAGGTAGAAAAAGCTATTGAATGGCAAATAAAGAGACTGAAACAGCCCCCCCGAAATGTTACGGTATTATCCTATAGAGGGCAAGAAAGTCGACTATGTGAACATGTGGGACATAGGGACAGGAAAGTCGTATACACATTTTTTACATTACTGTTAACAAATGCGTGCACAATATTCCTGTCCATTTATCCTCTTCAGACTATGAAATAGTAGGAATACATCACGAAGGAAGTATGGAATTTCTAGCACTTCCCCTTTATCGGACCTTTAATGTCATCCAATTTACTTCTATGAACCCTTCCACTTTCATTACTAATTGTAAAATATTTTCTACAAACACTCTCGCATGCGTCAACATTGTCCGGGGCCTTGTAAACACACTTTTTTCTAACTCACGCGCAACAAATTCTAGTTCTTTAGACACAGGGCCTAAAATATATAAAAATAGGTATATTCCTTTATTTTTTGGCATCTCCTATTATTCTAGTAAACTCCAAACACGATTTTACCATGTTTTTTGGAAGAAATTTGCCGATACATATACTTTTTTGAGCTAAAACTTCAGGAAAACATCTATCGTTCATCACTTTTATAAAAAAACATCAGAAAAGCCCCTTATTTTGTAAAAACTCGACACAAGCGTCGTTCCGTATTTTCTTATCCCCTTACATAATGTGTTAAAAAGGGGAATGGATGTGGAAAATCTAGACAAAAAACTACTAGGAAAATTAATACGTCTGCGAAGAATGGAAATGGACATTACCACTGATGAATTTGCCTTTAAGATTGGTATAGACTCTAATACACTCAATCGAATAGAACGTGGAGTTCATCTACCGGAGAGTAATACATTATATAAAATCAATCAAAACACCGGCATTAGTATTGATCGATTGTTTAATGAACACAGTAAATTAGCCAATGAAAACAAAGGGGATTAATTACTTCTACATTTAGTTTTCTAATGAAGGACTTAACATTCTAGAAAACATATCAACTATTATTTTTCGCCTCTTCCCATGCATATTTTTGAAAGGAGATTTGTTAATATAAATATGAAGGACGAGTATACGATTACAAGTAGCACGATTGCTATTCTCCCTCATTTTCACCCATTCCTACAAACTCGAGTTTTGGAGTGGGATGGAGAATATTATGTAAAGGAAAAACCATTCTACATCATTAACAACAATTGCCTACATTACGGCGCATCATACGAAGGTCGAAGAGAAGCAGTTATACATCGTACAAATTACAAACAAAAGACTCCAATTTTACTATCGGAGTCACAAGAACTAATTATCATACCCACTCATTCACCGGAGCACATGGATTGTGTCTGGATAATGTTTCACCAAATAAAGAAAATCACATCAACTCCTGCTGGTTCCACGATTGTTTTTCATAACGGCGAAGAGCTACCCCTTCCCATATCCGCAGAAGTCATTCACCAACAAATCCAAAAAGCTTCCGTAATACATTCATTATTTTGTACTAATCAGATGTTTAGTTTTAGTTTTAATTAAAGGGACATGAAGTCTGGTATCAATTCCTCGATTATTTTTTGCAATTAGTTCCCTATTTGTTTTTAATTAACAGTCAAAGACTCAGCCAATTGACCAAAAAGCTTATTCGGAAACGAATTATGAGGCAATGTTTTAGGCAGCTTTCCTACTGTTCCTTTTACATGCATTGAACCATTAGGTGGAACTTCTACAATAGTTGATTGGGTTTCTTTTGAGGTAACATCTATTAAATTAGAAAACTCTTCAATATCTAGTGCACAGATAGTTACTTCGCCGAACACTAAGCATAAGACACTTGGCTCGTAAACTACAATCATTTTGAATGGATTGTAATTCATAATAACTAAACTTAAAATGCTAGTTGATGATTCCTTGGTTAAATATTTAACAAACAGCCTTGTGTTATTGTTGACGCGATACTGCCCATAAAGTGAATATTAAGCGCTTTAAAAGATGAGAGTTCTGCAATCTGTGTTAACAAAGCCCCATAGAATAGGTCTTGGGTTTGAATTTTCATTATACTCTCTCATAATGAATACTCATTAAAATACCTTTATTCATAAATAGTGGACTTGGTTGGAATCGAACCAACTAGACACTCAGCGTATACTTGTTGCTCTACCATTGAGCTATAAGTCCCGAAAAAACATTACTGCTGTAACGAAATATAATATTCCCTATCATTATTCAGTTTATTCTATTTCCACTCTTTAAATACTTCCCCTTATTGCCTTAGCAACAAATACCTTGTCAAAATAAACCTAGTAACATACAAATTAACTGCAATAATCGCTGGTAACAAATGTGTGCATAATTCCTGTCCCCTCGTTCCATCTGGACATTATATGATGGACAAGTATACAATCACTAGCAGCACGATTGCTATTCTTCCTCAATTTTATCCGTTCCACCAAACTTAAGTTTTGGAGTGGGAAGGAGATTATTATGTAAAGGAAAAGCCACAGTACGTCATTAACAATAGTTGCTTATATTACGGGGCATCATACATCGGTGGAAGAGAAGCAATTGTACACCGAACAAACTACAAACAAAAGACTCCGATTTTATTATCGGAGTCGCAGGATCTTATTCTCATTCCAACCTATTCACCAGAGCATATGGTTTGTGTCTGGTTCATGTTTCACCAAATATCTAGAGTGGCCACTGGTCTATTGTACTAGCGTGGGTCGTGTACTTGTATGATGCTCTTTACATATAAGGAGATTTTTTTATATATTTTAAATAATAGCCACAAAGGTAATTTCCTATTGCATATATTTTGTTTGGTCAAAAATAATCAATGTTAGACTAATACTCTTCCTTACTAAACTAATTATAATATCTCCTCAGCCATTTTAAAAAGATTGTAGATCCATTAATTTTTCACTTATCAATGAATCAAAATCCTTCGGTAACAATGCTGCTTTACATACGTACGAAGCAATCATTACAGCAAATTTAGCAGCTTGGCTATATTTTGTTGCTAATTGCCTAGAAAGAGTATAATCACTTGAGTGGGCAGACATGGTTTCAAAAGCTATTTCTCTCAATAACAAGGGAATTCTGGACGTTGAATAGGGTTCTTCTAGGAATTGCCTAATTAATTGGACAAATAAATCCCATTCTGGAAGTTCAATTTCATTATCATTACCTTTATTACTAGCTATTTGGTATAACTTATTCCAATATAAATATTGGTCCATTCCTCCCCATAACCAAATTTTTAATTCTCTTGATAGGTTCTCCTTTGTCTCTGGAAGAAGATACTGATTAAAAATATCCAGAGTAACTCTGTTTAGAG
Source organism: Sutcliffiella cohnii (assembly GCF_002250055.1). NCBI lineage: Bacteria > Bacillati > Bacillota > Bacilli > Caryophanales > Bacillaceae > Sutcliffiella > Sutcliffiella cohnii. Next base: position 1,507,698 of record NZ_CP018866.1, on the reverse strand, counting down.
TTACAGAGAATAGAGAGATTAGGTCAATTAGAAGGGCTACATGTTCGGGATTATCTGGATTAAGCTCTCTTCGAATCCCTCTAATTGTGTAAAGTGTCTTTCTAAGCTTCAATTTATCATCAGAAATATTCCAAAAATCATTTTTGACGTATTTCACTGCATTTTCTAAATGTGGGAACCTCTTGTACAATTCAAAATATTTATCCCAGGTATCACCATCGCACAGTGCGCTGTTTACCAATTTATAGTTTGTAGTAGTTTTTTTTGCAAGAATTTCAAAATCTTTTTCTGACATTAGGCTCACATTCATATTAGAAGATAGTTGTTTATGATCTCTCTCAATTTCCTTAGTGAGAAGAACTATTCCTCTTTCTGCCCTCAACAATCCCATTAATCCACTTAACCAAAAAGATCTGGTTATAGGAGATTGATTTTTTAAGGTTTTACAATCTCCTATCAAAAAACTAAGCTCCCCAAAGTTGGATGGTATTAATGCCACAGTATCGAGATCAGTTACAGTCTTCCTCTGGGGTGATACACCTTCTGCAAAATATATTTCTGCTTCCATATGTGGAAACCATTCATTTGCTATGTAATATTTGATCAGTTTTAGTTTTAAACCTTTATCCTTAATTATGTTAAACCCCCCCTATAAATATATTGTCTACTTCTTCTTGATGTTCTTCAGAAAGTGCCACATTTTCGCTTTCTTTCAACTTATTTGCGCTAATTAGTGATTCAACATATGTTTGTCCTTGACTAATAGCTAACCTCATTTGGTCGTCAACCTCTAAACCTTGTCCTTCTCCCATAGATACTAGATCTAATGCTAAACTTACAGCTTCAATATTTTCTTCTGTATTAATTAGTACAAATTTGTGCCATCCAGCTGGTGTAGATACAAGATTGCCAACTTTTAATACAGTTAATTGTCTATATTGTTCAAGTGCTTCTGTATTTGCGCCAATTTCATGATCATTTTTCAATTTTCTGAGTATTGCATATGGACTCCTAATAGCATATTTCTTTGGCAAATACTGTCCTTGTCTTACTGCTGAAACAAGTGCCATTGCTCTTTCGTAGATTTCTCTTTTTGTTGGGCTTAGACGCGCATTTCCCGGTTTAGGAGTAAATAGAAAGTAATTCTCTCCTGCATGTGAAGTCTTTATGGACGGTGGCTTAATAATGCTATCGTGCGCTAAACTCTTTAAAAGATTTATTTCAGGGTCTGTTAGCTTGACTCCGTTTATCTCTTTCCTTTGTTCAATAATGTGTAAAGGAATCCCTTGTGCTTGTTTTATTAATGTTAAAATTTTTTGGACAGTCTTTGCTCCAGATTTGGCAACGAGATCAGAGAACAGATCAGCATTTTCCGAAAAATAGACAGGACTTAATAAAATGTCCTTGCCTCTGCTTCTCTTATCAATAATATAGTTTCCTTGTTTACCAATGGATAAGTTACGTTCCACTAGTTTTTTCTCAGCTCCAAGCTCATAAATTGTAGAAGAACTTACAGGAGAGGCAGTTAGCTTTTTCAGTATAGTTACTGCTAATTGCTCTGTTTCATTAATTTGTTTTGTTTCAGCAAATTCACCAACTCCCTCATATATATCTTCATAAAATGGTACTGTGGGTAAGACTGCTTTTATTGACTTTCCCTCTGATGATAGTTTAACAAATTCAATTTCTGCGAGACTCTCCACTATACTATTACACATATATGTTGGAATATCTAAAAAATGATATGCTGCCAACTTTAGAGTAGTGTAAGGAATAATTGGAAGCCCTCTTATATTTAATGCAAGTTTAATCATATTTCCTATTTCTGTTAATAATTCAAATTCTGGTACTTGTTTATTACCTAAACCAATTGTAATGTCATGACTTCTTAGTGCTAATTCCTGACGTCTATTCAACATTTAAATTCACCTCTAGTAATAAAATACCACAATATGCACTTATTTTTCCATCTATACATTGTGTGAATAAAAGAAAACATTATGTTTACATATAGACTTATCTATTTAGAGTAAATTGAAATATGGGCATATTGACTAGTAGTTTTTCTTACCTTTTGTTAACTTTAAAACCGTTTACCTACTTTTTCACAAGTTTTTTACTTTTACATCCAATAGTTATGAAAAATATATTTTTAAAGCAATGTACCAAATAGGATTTATAATTCATCTCATATTCTCTTTTTTCTTGTATCAAAATATTAATTTATTCTCATCTACTGTCCATTTCGTAGCCCCTATGAGAAAATATTTATAATTGCGATATTATATATTACCGTTTGAAGTAGGAGTGAAGTCTAATAGCTTACATATCTTAAAATCAATCAATTGAAGAGGATTGACTTCTAATTTTTTCCATATTATTAGAATCTATTACTTTTTCCTTAAATAACTGTACTCAGCTTCTCGCCATCATTTTATTATTTAAATGAAAAATAGTAATTTACTCACTTAGTTTTATAGTATAATATTACCATAATTTCCTAAAAGAAAGGTGAGTAACATTGTCTAAAACAAAATCTTTAACACACGATGCAATAATGAAGGCCTTAGATTGGTCTTATGATAAAGCAATTAATGGTGGTGTACCTGGAATGGACACCGCCATAGAATTAGCTGATAGTTATTTACAAAAGAGTGGGACCTTAGAAGAAAAAGTTAAAAGCTTAATACTTTGGCAAAACACCAAAAGTGCTACTAGTGGATTTCTAACAGGTTTGGGAGGAATTATTACACTACCTGTTGCTGTACCCGCAAATATAACTAGCGTTATTTTAGTTCAAACAAGAATGGTTGCAGCTATTGCGCATATGGGTAGTTATGATGTAAAAGATGACCAGGTAAAGTCTTTTGTTTATGCCTGTTTGGCTGGAAATGGAGCCAAAGATATCCTTAAAAATGCAGGCGTGCAGATAGGAAAAAAACTTGCAGTAAACGGTATTAAAAGGATTCCTTTCGAAGTAATAAAAAAAATCAACCAAGCTGTAGGCTTTCGTTTACTAACAAAGTTTGGAGAAAAAGGTGTTATAAATTTAGGTAAGATGGTGCCTTTAGCAGGAGGAATTATTGGTGGTACCGTAGATGGAGTTGTTACAAATACTATAGGAAATGTTGCTTACAAACTGTTTATTCAAGAGCAAATTTCTAATAGAAATGATGAACCTGAAATTATTGATATTGTAAATGGTAAATGAAGAGATTTTGTTTTTTAGATACGGGGACTAGGAAAAGTCATTCACACGTTTTTTTACATTGCTGTTAACAAGGCATGTACAAATCATGTCCCCCAGTTCCCGCTTTCTTGTTATCTTGTTTCTTGGTACCACCGAATTCCATTTCCTCTTTGTAATTCTCCTACGTAACAGGCACTTTCAAGGAGTAGGATTGAGTTTATCTCGAAAGACAGATAATACATATATGTTTATTTTAGCGAACGAAAAACAACATTCTATCCGAAAACTTTGTATTATAAATACATCAATACTTCCTGCTCTTCTATACTTCCCTCTTCAAGTACTTTAAGTAAACTTTCTTTTTGAACGTTAATTAGAGTGCCATCATTAATTGTAAAATAAGTTGGGTGTTCTTTAATAAGTAAATTTGCTACATATCGAGATAATCCCATATTTTGAAGAATGATAACCACAGAATTACGAGTGCCGTACTCTAAATAGTTGCTCCAATTGCTCCCTGCCTGCTCCTTACCGTAGTTTTCCTCTAGGAGTAAGTAATAGTGATTTACGTATTTTTGAATAGTAAATCGGAGGATTTCTTCTATTTCTTTTATTAAGTCATTAATAAGAGTGTTAACTTGGATTCTATTTTTTCTTAAGAATACATCATATTGTTTTCTATTCTCATCATCATAATAACTAATATTCCTTTTGTTTCTTGCAGCATAATCAATACTTTGATTAATTATCTCGTTTAAACTAGTTCCATTAATCCAGTTGTTCATTAGAAGTGCAAAATATTTAAGGCTATTTTTACTTTTAAGTCTTTTTTCATATTTGTCCCATTTATAAATATCATAAAATTGATTTAATATTGCTAAACAATTTTGATAATCTATTTTCCTAGGGAAAAGTGTTTTCTTAAAATTATCTTCATTTTCTATAATAAATTGATATGCTGATTCCTGTTGTTCGACCGCCATATGTTGGTTTGTTTTTAATATATGATAGGGTACCTCTATGTTTTGTACTTTTTCTTTGGCAATATCAATAATATTTTCATGGTTATTTTTAATTAAATTACTTATGATCGGTGTTTGATAATCTGTTTCCAAATCCAATGTATCAATACTAATTATGTTTGCTAAATAGTGGACGATATCCTGTTCGCCTTTATTAATCTTTTTAATTTCTTTGTTCTGTATAGCGTCCACAATATATGTTAAATTTTTCTCTAAATTATTGGACACTGTTGGGTTCATGTGAATTTGTTCCTTATTATCTAAGATTTCATTTATTTTTTTCCAATCTTTTTCTTCATCACGAATACAAAAAATATTGCCTGACAATTCATATTTCAATCTCCCAGCTCTACCCGCAAGATTCCAAAAATCAACTTTCTTGAAATTTCGATTGCCATTTTTATTCTTTAATATAAATACATTTTTCGCAGGGAGATTTACACCTTCTAACAAAGTAGATGTACAAAATAAATACCTAATAACCCCGTCTTTAAACAACTGTTCGATATTATACCTCAAAACTTGTGGTAAACTACCAAAATGGTAAGCTACTCCTTTTTTCAGACAATCTATTAAATAATAATCGGGATGTACAATTTTTTTAATAATTTGAATCGCATCATTTATTCTTTTCTTTTGGGATCTGGTTAAAGTTTCCTCGCCATATAAAAGACTAAATTGTCTAGCCTTTGTAACTGCATCTCTTCGTGAATGACAGTAGATTAAATTTGATTGTCCTTGAGATAGCTTCTCAATTAAATCCAAACTATCAAGGTTTTGATTCATTACCATATTGGGATAATACTCTTTTATTCCATTCTCCGTATAATGAGCTACTTGTTCAATTAATAAATCCACATAAAACAGTTGCTGAGAAACTGGTGATTCATTAGAATAAAATACATGTTGTGCATCTTTATTAAACAATTTCAAAAAAACTTCAGGATTTGATACGTTAGGAGAAGCAAAAAAAAGTTGAATGCTTCGATTTGCATATATAGCCCTTTCGATTGCAGTATATAAAGTTACACTTCTTTTGTCTTGATCGCTTGCAAGTTTGTGTGCTTCATCCACGAAAAGACAGTCAATTTCTGGGTAATCATCTTCTGAAAGATAAGACAGTAGCCTTTCAGGGGTTAAAATCATGATTAAGTGTAATCCTTCGATGTTTACTCCCTCTAAATTTCCATTTGTTAGAACAGTATAATTTTGATTATCTAGTTGGTGTTGCAAGTCCTTTTTTATTTCAGTTGCAAATTGATGGATTAAAGCCCTTGTTGGCACAATAACAACTATATTAGGCTTTTTTCCTTTTTTCATTTGTTCAGATATAACGATTTTCATCATAAAAGATTTACCCATTGAAGTTGGACCTGAAAAACTGAATACAGAAGCATTCCTCATCTGATGATATAACGAGAACTGTGAGTCAGTAAGAAAGATATTCCCAAAGTCATCAATATGTTGAATTGACTTTTTTACATCCCTTTCAATTTCCCTATCAATTGGAAGGGAAACGTCATAGTTCAATAATTGTAACGCAGGGAAATTTCCTATTTTAGAAAGAGCTGCAGTTGATACTGTTTTAAAATAGGATTTCTCTTTATAAAAAGGATAAAGAAGCGTAACAACTTTATAAGCAATATTTTTATGTTTGTTGTTGGTTGAATTAGATAAGATATCGCAAAACCTTAAGATATCTATTAACTCTTTTTCATTTAGTACTTCTACTTCTTCTCTGAATATATCCTGGAAATATATCTTATTTATTTTATCGAATAACATATTAAAATACTCGTCTTCAAACGCATCGGTAGCAAGTCTTTCTAATAATTTCATGACACTTCACCTTTTAACCTTTTAATCGCAGCTTTTCTAACATCTTCTATTTTCACAAACGGAATACAATAAATGTAAAAGGAATAACCGTATAAATCGTATTTATCCACTAAACCATCTATGTGCTTAAATTCCTTTTTCACCTGTTCACTCACCAGTTGTCTTATCTGTTTTTGATATTCAGTGTTAGACAATTTTTTCATTTCATTTGTGATTTTCAAATTAAACCCCACAAAAATTCCAAATGCATGATTTGTTTGGATAACGTCCTCCTTTGCGCTTGGAAATATAATTTTTTTTAACTGATCATATGTTTGATCGTCCACAATTTCTTGTGCTAAATGGGAATTAATAAGTTGCAGTTCATATTCAACATTGTTTTTGGAATGATTTAGAAAACTGTTTATTGATTCGAAAGCTTTATTAATACCACCTCTAAGCGTCTGATACATTTTTGATTCTCCAAATACAATTTGAAATTCATTATTATCAACTTGTAATAAATGAATTCCATCGGCACCTTTTACATAATCATTATGTGATGTCTTCAAATTCATTTTAGTTAATAATTTAGGTGCTTCAAGGTGAGTCTCTAAAAAGCAATACAGCAATAACTCACCAAACTCCCCTTCATTTGACTGGTAATCTCTGAATTTTTCTTGAGCTGCAATATTTAATTCGCCAAATCGTTGTTGGTCAACATACTGCTGATACTCTTTTTTGGAAAGACAGAACGTTATCATTGAATTGGATAATTCCCTAAATAGCGGGTTTATATCAAATTTATTATTAGCAATTTTTAAAATATGCAGATTAATTCTAGAGTGTGTCTCATCAAGTTTCTGATCTTGAATTTCATGGTAAAAATGATTAAGAAATGTTTTTCTTACTAGCGGTCGAAGCAACAGAATCCATCCTTTAATACAATTTTATTGGTTCAATTATACCAATAAAATCCCAAAATGGTAACAGTTAGTTAACAACCTTTTCCTTACGTTATCCTGAAAAGTTCATATTCCTTGATTTAAGGATTTTTTTCAATAAATTCACAAATAAAATAATGATATATAATATATTCCCTATGGTTTGGTGAAAGGCTCGTAATATTAGGAGAAGGTGATGAAAACAATGGTAAAAAAGCCTTATCGTAGGACATTGGGACAGCGTATAATGGCAAATAAGTCAATCGCTATTTTTTACTAAAAAAAGACCGACTTTAAGTAAAACCCCGCATTTCCATTTTTTTGAAGGTCTAACTATCACAAAACTTATATAGAACTTCTCTAGGGCGTGAATGAATCTTGCTTTTTTCACCCTACATTGATACCGCCTAGTGAATATAAACTTGCATTTCACGTATTATTTATATTTATAGGACAAGATCCATAACGCTGTCCCGCGAGGTCTCTTTACCTCAGGAAAGTACAACTTAACCTATAAAAAGGAGCAGAAAGTTATCTTAACTTCTGCTCCTACATTTATATCTTTTAGAGTTCTTTATCGTTAATAGAATCCAAATATACTTCGATTTCTTCAATTACAGATTTTACACAACCTTCTTCAAATGGAGAAATTAAGTTTGCCTCGGCCACTAATTGTGTAAATGATTTACTTCCGCCTTGTTTGCATAAGTGTAAATAATCAGCCCACGCTGCATCCTTGTTTTCTTGTGTTCTCTTCCAGAATTGAAGCGCGCAAATTTGTGCAAGTGTGTAATCGATATAATAGAATGGTACTTTGTAAATATGACCCTGTTGTTGCCAAAAACCACCGTTCTCTAAAAATTCATTTCCATCATAGTCAAGATGAGGCAAATACGTTTTCTCTATTTCTCTCCACGCAGATTTACGCTCTTGTGGCGTTGCTTTTGGATTAGCGTAAACAAAATGCTGGAATTCATCCACTGCCACACCATAAGGAATGAACTGTACTGCTTCACTTAAATGAGAGAACTTATATTTGTCGGTATCTTCTTCAAAGAATAGATCCATCCATGGCCAATTAAAGAATTCCATACTCATCGAATGAATTTCACATGCTTCTAATGTTGGAAACCCATACTCAGGAACTTCATATCCACGACTAGAATATACTTGGAACGCATGTCCTACTTCATGTTTTAAAACTCTAACATCACCTTTAGTACCGTTAAAGTTAGCAAAAATGTATGGCGATTTGTATTTACTAATATACGTACAATAGCCTCCACCTGCTTTACCTTTCTTACTTAAAAGGTCCATTAAATCATGATCTAGCATAAAGTTATAAAATTCTGCTGTTTCAGGAGACATCTCATCATACATCTTTTTTGCTTGTCTTACAATCCATTCCGCATCCCCTTTAGGATCTGGATTTCCTGTTTTAAAGCTGTATCCAACATCATAGTACTTTAATGAATCAACACCAATTCTCTCTTGCTGTTTTTCTCTTAACTTTGTTGCTAGTGGAACAATATACTCTTTTACTTGATTGCGGAAATTAGCGACCATCTCTGCATCATAGTCCGTACGTTTTAAACGAGCATAAGCAAGCTCTGTAAAAGAATCAAAGCCCAATTTTTCAGCGATTGTTGTACGCACTTTTACTAGTTTGTCATACAGCTCATCTAATTGATCTGCGTTTTCAACAAAGTATGCATATTTTGCTTCGTTTGAAAGTTTACGAGTTTCTCGATCTGTTGATTGATGGAAAGCAGCCAATTGAGCGAGATTTCTTTCTTGTCCTTCAAACTCAATTTTTGCTGCAGCTAATAGCTTGACGTACTCACTAACAAGTTTGTTTTCCTCTTTCAAATCATCTAAAACGTCAGGTGAAAATGTCTTTAACTCACTGTCAGCAAGTAGAAATAATTGCTTGCCCCATTTCTCTTCTAGCTGTGCGCGAAACTTCGATTGTGTTAATGCTTTGTAATAGTTTGTTACTAACCCTTTATAAGCTGGTCCGACTTGATCGAAGAAGCTTTTTTCCTCTTGGTAAAACTCATCTGTTGTATCAATTGTATGGCGGATTTGAACAATTTGTCTCATAGACTCTACTTCACTACGAACCTCGTTAATAGCAGTCATTACTCTATCTTGTTCTTCAAATGACGTTGCATTGGTAAAGTCCGTTAAAAGCTGACTAAACTCCGCTTCTACCTTTTCTAAGTTCGGTCTCACATACTGATATTCATTAAACTTCATGATAACTCCCCTTTTGCTGAATATGTATAAAACAATGTATACTACGTATTTTCGACAAAGTACTCCTTAATTCCTTTTAAAAAAGCAAAAGAATTTCGTTTTCCGAAACATAAAGTTACAAGAATGGACTGGCTAACGTAATTGGTGAAAGAGTAAATATAATTATTGCAAGAGACATGGGGAAATGTTCACACATAGATGTTTAACAAATGCGTGAACGATCCTGTCCCCTCGTTCCTTTCAAAAATTTGATTGGTTTTCTTTTGGGTAAGGTAACATCTATTAAATTAGAAAACTCTTTAATAACTACTGCACAGATAGTTACTTCGCCGCACACTAAGCATAAGAACACTTGGCTCGTATACTACAAATCACTTTGCATGGATTGCAATTCATGATTACTAAACTTAAAATGCCATAGTAATAATTCCTCGTTTAAATATAAAACTAACAGCCTTGTGTTATCGTTGACAAGATAGTCCCCATAAAGAGAATCCTCTTTATAAAGTGCTTTAAAAGGTGAATGTTCAGCAATTTGTGTTAACACAGCCACATGGTATAGGTCTTGGTTTTGAATTTTCATTAGACACCCTCATAATGAATACTCATTAAAATATCTTTATTCGATAATGGTGGACTTGGTTGGAATCGAACCAACTAGACACTCAGCGTATACTGGTTGCTCTACCATTGAGCTACAAGTCCCCAAAAAAACATTACGGCTGTAACGAAATATATTATTCCCTATCATTATTTGTTTATTCTATTTCCACTTTTTAAATACTTCCCTTTTCGCCTTAGCAATGCCAACAGGGGGACATATATTGAAAATTCACTGTCATGATGATCCCTGTATTCTGGCAATTTTCACCAGCAAACGCTACTAGGTTTTGGTTATAATATTTGTATTAATAGTCATTTACTAAAAAAGACCGGCTGGTGCTGTAACACTAGAGGTCCACACAATAGCAAGTTCCCTTCAAGGGAGTCAGCATTGTGGGAATAAAATAACCCATCCTGTTAGCTGCGCTGCTCAAGGGTGGGTTATTTTTTGTGTTAATTAAAAGATTTTTGTAGAAAATAGAACATTTTAATAAAATACTTTGTCAACGTTATATTTGGATTCTAGTTTATTAATGATATATGTCTCATAAATGTCTCGTTCCATTGGATCTTCTACTAAGCAAATATCGATTCTATGTACTTCGTCTCTGTGATCTTTAATAGGTGAAACAGTATCTTCAAAATGTTTTTTAATTCTTTGACGTAGTTTCCGTGCTTTCCCAACAAAAAGAAGTTCATCATTTATGTTAAAAAATAAGAAAATGCCACCTTTATCTCTTGGTATTAGATGAAAATCAATAAATCCGTAAATATCTTTGATTCTTGGTTCATTTCCTTTCGGAAATTGTTTCCGTTCTGTAATCGTAATATCTGGAGTAGGAATGCTAATTTTTATCATGTTTAATCATTTCCCCTTTTGTGTAGAGATAATGGTATTATGTGTAGAAAAGAAATGAGTTATAACACTTAATTAATATACTTAATTCTTTCTTCAGTTCTCTCTAATAGTTTAGATAATCACACTTGTCACCATAAAAAGAGAAAAAACCGCCCATTGACCGAATGATAGCGGTTAATTCCTTTTTTCTTCATCTATCTAGGTCAGCCGCTCTACTTGCGGCAAGTACTTCCTATCAAAACGGTACCTTTTTATAATACCTTCTAGTAGAAAGTGGGTGATTTCGTTGTTCTTCTAAATGGCAGCTTACTCGTTCGAGAAGAGTTGCCAGGACAATCGGTGACACTAAAGATCGTACTTCTGGTGATATCCCTTCTAACTCATAGTCCTTCGTATCAAATACAGTTAAATCTTTTGAGTAATGCTCTGCAAATCGCTCCACTCTTTCTGTCAAGGCTCTAGATTTGTCTTCTCCCTTAAATAATAGAATACTTGTGTCTTCTTCCACGAGCTCAAGTGTCCCATGGAAGAAGTCAGAAGCGTGTACTGGACGGGTTTTAATCCATTGCATTTCTTCTAATATACACATCCCATAATAGTAGGTTTGCCCCCAATCAATTCCTGTTCCGGAAAGGATATGATAGGTTGTCTCTTTATGCTTTTTTGCAAATGCAGCAGCACGCTCTTCCGTTGCCTCTTTCACTTTTACGAGCGCCTCTGGAAGTTTACTCATTTCCTCAACGACTTGGTGATATGTTGGCATTTCATTACGTTTATACATTAACCGAAATACTAACAAATATGATTGGATATAGAACGATTCACAAGATGTATCGTCTGCTGCATAATTTACAAACGTATAATCTGTACAGTTTGCAAGCGGTGTGTTCGCATGCCCGACTAAGCTAATAGTAGTAGCTCCTTTTTCTTTACAGAACTCAGCGGCTGCTACAGTTTCTTTTGTCGTACCAGACAATGACGGTAGGATGACTAATGATTTCTCACCGAGATGCTTGTGATCCATTAACATCAATTCGGAAGAAATTTCAGTGTATACCGGCAAACTGGAATTATTCTTTACAACATACTCTGCTGCAAACATCAAAATTGTGGCTCCACCTGTTCCGACAAAGAAGACGTTTTCGATTCCATTTTCATAAATGGAGTCAATTGCTTCTTCAAAATCATGTTTTAGGGACAGTGCTCCGTTTTGGATTCGTAAAAATCTCTCCACATCAAAATTAAACATCCATTTCCCTCCTTAATAATCCATTTTTCGGTAGTATCTTCTAATATCTAACGAGTGATCTCTCTCCCGTTCTAAATAGACACTTAATCGAGATGTTAATGCCCAGTTCACATTAATCGCGACATATTTTCTAAATTCTTCGCTAATACCAGCTATCTTGTAATCCTTAGTATCTAGTATAAAAAGTTCTTTTGTAATCTTAGAGGCAAAGCGCTCTACTCTTTCTGCTAACGGACGAGTTTCATCTTCTCCCTTAAAAATGATTACACTCGTATCTTCCTCAACGATCTCCAAAGTTCCATGGAAAAACTCTGCAGCGTGGATCGATTTAGACTTAATCCATTGCATTTCCTCCAAAATACACATTGCATAGGAGTACGTGTTCCCCCATAGATTCCCCGCTCCAACTAACATATGGTAGCCTGTATCTTTATGCTTAATCGCAAATTGTTCTGCTCTTGAATCAAACTCCTCCATTGCCTGCACCATTCCTTCTGGTAATGACGCTAACTCATTTGCAAATTTCTCGTATTGAGGAAACTCATCGTGATTATGAATAAAGCGGAAAGTAAGCAATTGCAAATGGATAAAGAATGTATCAAATGAATGCTTCTCTTTCCCAGTAGAAATGCAGTAATCAACAGCTTTTGCGAGCGGTGTATCAGGTATTGCAACTAACCCAATAGTTGTAGCTCCTTTTTCCTTACAGAATTCTGCAGCGGCGACAGTTTCCTTCGTTGTACCAGTAACAGATGCAAATATACATACAGAATCCTTCGTTAAATGGCGATTGTTCACCACAAGTAGCTCTGCAGCAATCTCAGCGTGAACCTCTAAAGAAGAAGTGGATTTAAAGATATATTCGTACGGATACATCATCGCAATTGTTCCACCAGATCCAATCAAAAAGATATTTTTGAACCCCTTTTGAGAAATTGCATCAACGACATTTTCAATTTCCTCCCTCTTAGAAAAAGCTTCCTTTCCAACGGCTTGTAAAAAAGAATTAGCATCAAATTTTAACATTGTATTCCCTCCAATTTTAATAGTACGTACTCCTGAATACCCTCCCATACTTACTCGCATACACGAGAGAGGACGAACCCCCACACGCTACAAAATAAACATGGTTTATGTCTTGATGTGTAATTCCACTTCAGCTAACATTTTGTTTCCTCCTTTATCATTTACTGACTTTCACTAGCTCCATGTTGCTTTTTGTATATTGAAGCCTTTGATATGAAATGAAACATATCAAGGCACATCCACACACACCGACACATGAATAAAGAAACACTTTCGGTAAAAAGAAATCTATCAATAGCCCGCCAAATAAAGGCCCAATCGTCCTTCCTACATTAGCCGCCCCATTTACAATCCCTTGGTATATACCTTTTCGACCATTTGGTGCAAGGTGATCTGCTATCGCAGGTACGAGTGGAAAAATTAGAATCTCTCCTATCGTCATGATCATCATCCCTATTAAAAAGGCACTGTATTGCTGACTCTGCGAAAGTAAAAGAAATGTAATCATGTATAAAACAACACCAGCCTCCAGCTGCCATCCCCATCCTATATTTCGCCTTTGCATGAACCACTGAATAATTGGCTGTAAGAGGATGATTAATAGTCCATTTACGGTCCACAGCAAGCTATAAGAGGACAGGCTATATCCAAATTGAAGCATTACACTCGAAATCGTAGTCTGCCATTGAATATAAGTGATCCAACAGAACATAAACCCCAAACAAAGAACTAGGAACGATACAAAGCCAGGTGATTTAGAAAATCGTACCGAACGATTAAGTGTACGTGACGGTTTTTCTGACTGTTGAACCTGTTGTTTAGGTTCTTGAAGCAAAAACCAAACAACTAAAAGGAAAATCACGTATGAGGATGCATTCGCCCAAAATACATAACGGAAGGAAAACTGTGCAACAATCCCCCCTAATGCCGTTCCAATGGCTACTCCAATATTTAAAATAAGGTATATGAGATTGTAGCTACGCCTTCCCCCTTCTACCCAAACACTCCCTGCAAGCGCATAGATTGCTGGAAAAATCGTTCCAATACCTACTCCCAATAAAATCATTGCAAAAATATAAGCTGGCCAGGAAAGACCGACCGATATCACCAGTAACATTAGAGTTGAAGCAATTCCGCCATATAACAGCGTAATTTTTCCACGTAAACGGTCATACAAATAACCGCCTAGAAAACTTCCAACAATTTCAGCAGCTGAGTGGACCATCAAAACGAAACCTGCATCTGTTAACGATCGGTTCATCCCTTGCGTAATGTAAATGGTGTGCAACGGCCACAGAAATGCCATTCCCGTTGAATTGATCAACATGGCAATCATCAAGACTTTAAGGTTTCTTGGGTAGCTCCTCCATAATTTCATCTTATCTAGCCCCTATCTATCGTTCTCTTTCCTGTTTACTTCCTTAATCCAGATAGATAGGGTTGAAGTGTTTTTAGCGTCCGTTCGATTGCTTGATTTGGGTTTTGCAAGTACTGATACGATGTAAATTCTAACGTTAAAGCCCCTCTGTATTGATATTTTTCTAATGTTTCTATATACGTTTGAATTGGTAGCGTTCCATCTCCCCAAGCAAGATGTCCGGTTGGATTTCCATCGATGAAATGAATGTGAACCAAATCATTTCCTAGCTCTTCCAAATAGTTCGCTAAGCTCTCACCTTCCACCGCCATAGGAATTGTGTCAACCATCCCTTTTAGGTACATTGATGGTACAGACGAGAGCATTTCTTTAAGATCTGCTAATGTACAGATAAGGTTTGATTCAACCTTTTGCAATGGTTCTAGCGCCAAGGTAATGTTTCGTTCCTCAGCATAAGCAGTAAGCTGTTCAAGTGAATCCCTTGTTCTTTTTAACGCCTCCTCTTTTGACTCGTTACGATACCCCCAGCCTACTGTTACTAACACCATGGGTGCTTCTATTTCAATGGCGGCATCCATCGACTTTTTAAAGTAATTAACACTTCTCTCCCGAATCCTCGCTTCTTTTGCAGATAGGTTAATGGGATACATACATTGTTCTGGTGTGAAACAGACTACCTTAAGTTCCCTTTTATCTATCTCTTTTTTGATCTGACGTACCTCTCTTAAGTTTAGATCTTCTACATAAAGGTGCGGAGATGCGCCCCAAAGCTCGATTTTTTCAAATTCATATGTAACCATCGCATCTAGAAAGTATTCAAGTGGATAGTGCAAATAGTGAAAATTCATACCTGTTATTTGTGACCTTTTCATCCTACTCACCTCTTCCCTACAACATAAGAATATTAATGTTCGATTTGGTATATACCATTTGAACCAATATTAATTTATTTATATTAGTAAGGGACAGGAGTATAGAAACTCCTAGCCCTTAACCCCACCGGCAGTTATTCCTCGAACAAATTGTTTTTGGAAAATGATATATGCAATAATCATCGGTAACGCTGAAATCGCTAAACCAGCTAATTGGACTCCAAAGTTTGTGTTTAGCTGACTTCTTAGGTTCATAAGTCCGACTGGAATCGTACGAAGGCTTGAGTCTTCAATGAATACAAGTGCAAACATAAATTCATTCCAAACGAACATACCTGTTAAAAGGGCCGCAGAGGCAATAATTGGTTTCCCCATTGGAAGGATAATATGCCAGAACACCTTCCAAGTATTGCAACCATCGATAATGGCTGATTCTTCTAATTCACGTGGAATCGAAAGAAAATACGATCTCATTAGAAAGATTGCAAAAGGTAATTGAAAGGCAACATATGGTAGGATTAGTGCACCATATGTATTGTATAACCCTAAAAATTGAAGTAATTTATAGAGTGGAATTAAACTAACCTGTGGAGCTAGCATTAACCCGCTCAATATAAGTATCAGCAATACATTTTGTCCCTTGAACTGAAACCGACTTAATCCATAAGCAGCCATGGACCCTATCAGTAAAATGAGTAAAACAGAAACAAGTGTAACAAAGATGCTGTTAAAGAAGTATTTTCCGACCCCCGCATCCCAGGCGGCCTTGTAATTACTCCACAACCATTCCTTTGGTAAAGTCCATGTATTCAAGAAAAAATCACTGTTTGATTTTAAACCACTTAATGCAAGCCAGATAAGAGGATAGATAATGACCAATGAAAACAGTCCAAACCATACTAAAATGATAGTCTGAAAGATTCGATTTTTAATTTTCATTTTCTCCCTACACCTCCTTACCTGTTTTCCCCATCCTCATCTGAATCAAAGATAGAGTTAGTGTAATTACAAAAATAACGGTACCGATTGTAGAGGCATAGCCCATCTCATCATTCCTAAAGGCGGCTCGATATAGCATCGTGCCTAAAACCTCTGTTGACCGTCCTGGACCCCCACCAGTCATCACGTATACTTCATCAAAAACCTTAAATGCGCCAATGACCGTAATCACACTTCCAACAAGGATCATCTCTTTTATTTGTGGCAACGTGATGTGAAAAAACGTTCTAATTTTGGAAGCACCATCAATCATGGCAGCTTCATAATATTCATAAGGGATTTTTTGCATCGCTATTAAAAACAGCATCGTCATGTAACCCGTGTATTGCCATTGAGAGACCGCAACAACGGCATATATCGCTGTTTTACTATCTCCCAACCAAGAATGGGTCCATTCAGATAGACCAATCGCGTTCAATGCCCCATTCACAAGTCCAACCTCTGGATTATACAAAAGCTGCCACATTAACCCAACTACTGCAATCGAGATTACAGAAGGGATAAAAAAGACTGTTCGGAAAAACGGTTGAAATCTTCGAATCAATTTATCCTCAAGAATCGCAGCTAGAACTATCCCTAATCCTACTTGAAAAATAAGAGAAATGACTGCATATAGAAAGTTATTCTTTAGTGCTGTATAAAAGATAGGATCCTTAAATAATTTAAAATAATAATCGAATCCAACAAACACTTTCCCAGCATCAAATGAATTCCACCTAAACAAACTATTGTACAAATTAAGGACGATTGGCAAGAACACCATTAGTACAACAATGAGAAGCGCTGGCATAATATAAAGGATCGCAGTGCGACTATTTCGATAACTATTTTTCATCCAATACCCTCCTAAGAGGGGGCAAACAGTGTAATAAAACTGCGTGCCCGTCTAGTATTATTCGACTTCACTTTGAACTTCTTTCGCAACTGCCTGGATTTCTTTTATGATTTCTTCAGGTGATTTCGAACCATCTAGCAACAATTGAATATTAGCTAAATACACATCTGCCACTTTTGCATGAACGTCAGTATCCAGCCATTCTGCCATTCCTTCTGATTTCTTCATTGTTTCAACACCATCAACAACCTGTTGAAGGGCTGTGTCTGGGTTAGTTGCTCCATCAATTGGACTTGGCCAGCCAATTTGCTCTGCTAGTTTTACAGCATTATCTTTACTAGTTAAGAATTTTAAGAACTTAATAGCTTCTTCTGGGTGCTTCGTTTTAGAAGAAACGATAAATCCATCTGGTGCTCCTGTAATGAAGTTCTGATTGCCTTTTCCTTCTGAAATCGCAGGCATTTGGAAGAAGCCCCAATTTCCATTCATATTATTCTCTACATTTTGGAACTCTTCTAATTCAACATAGATCATAGCTCCTTTACCAGCGAAGAAATATTGTACAGCCATATCATGGGAACTAGAGTTGACATTCTCCATTAAATAGCCGTTTTTATTTAAATCTGCAAACATTTCCATTGCCTTTACATATCCAGGATCAGTAAATTCCCCTGAGCGTGGATTATAGTCCTTCATACGAACATCTTGAGAAATCATTTTTTGATTAAGTCCAGTTAAATAATGAATGGCAGCCCATGGACTCTCATTTCCTAATATAAGGGGAGTTTCTCCACCTTGTTTGAGTGTGTCTAGTAGTGTAGTAAATTGATCCCATGTCTGAGGTTCTTGTAGATTATATTTTTCGAAGATTTCTTTATTGTAAACAAAGAATTTTCCATTAAAACGAAGAGGTATACCATAATTTTTATCGTCGGATGAAAATGGCTGAAGGGATGCAGGAATAAAACTATCTTTCCAAGCAGTATCTTCTTCTAAATAAGGAGTTAAATCTAAGGCTGCTCCAGCACGAACAAATTTTCTAGCAAATTCACCTGACCATGAAAACATGATATCTGGCACTTCATTACCACCAAGAATGATTCTTAGCTTATCCTTAATTGGTTCGTCTGCAATAGCTTCCATTTGAATCTTAATATCGGGGTTTTGTTTTTCAAATTCCTCAACAACTTCTTCAAAATAAGGTGCATACTCTGGTTGAGGCCACTTGTGTAAAATTTTCAAGACAGTCTTACCTGAATCTTTACTAGAGGAAGAATTGGAACACCCTGTTAAGATAAGGGCGAACATCAGCAACATAACACCAAGCGTCTTTGTCATTTTTTTCATTCATTAACCCTCCTTATTTTTTGAAAAATACCAGTCTTTCTATTTAATCATTTTTCCGATAACCACCTCCAAATAAGTTTCATATTTTTACTCTTTCTTTATAAAAATTTAAAAAGAAATCCCATAGCCAAATGCGCCATCAACAAGACAGGTTTTTGCTGCAATTTCAGCTCCTTTACGTAAGCTCTCTCTTAGTAACTCACCATGTGATTCATAGATTTTGTTCTTTTTACCTTCTATATAATGAAGGATAAATGCGGTGAAAAATGAATCTCCTGCTCCTAATGTGTCAACAGGTTTTACAAAATGCGGCTCCTGGCGGTACAATTGGTCACCATCGTACACCATAGCACCTCGAGAGCCCATCGTCCCAATAACCAAACTACTTCCATAAGAATGAACTTGCTTTACTAGGTTAATAGCTTCCTCATCTGATAACTGTCCACAAGATAAAAGGCTAATATCAACATGTTTGCAAACATCACGCAATTTCTCATCTGTATAATCACTTGAAAAATCATAGGATAGGAGAGTTTTCGTTTCTTTAATCTTATGTAGTTCTGAGTCCATATCACTGTAAATAGAGCTATGAGCTATTTCAAAGGTTTGGATATATTCTAAATCATCTTTTGTAAGAATAATTGGATGCTCCTTTTGGACACCGCCCTCATTTCCTCCTATAAATACTCGATCACCATCCACTAAATCTACTGCCGCATACCCATTTTCCCCTGAATGTTGACGACAATGTGTGATATCAATTTCCAAGCTCTTCAATGTTTTAATGATGTGACTTGCTGCTTTATCATTTCCAAAGACGCCTAGGTACGCAGCTTCATTACCAAGCTGTTTCGCATACACACTAAAATTCAATGCATTTCCACCTGGGTACATCGTTTGCTTATGAACATATTTATCAACTACATTGTCTCCCACTCCGATTACCCTCATCATTACCACTCCTTTAAAGATTATCTAAAATGGTATATACCATTTTATGTAAGAAAATACCTAAAATGAAAAACAATCATTTTAGGTTAAGCTCCGAATAAAACTTTACGATATCACTTCTAGTTAACGAGGTAGAAAACTCGATTTCCTTGTTATTACGGTCAAATGCAACTGCCTCCCGAAAAATACAAGGACTCTCTGTACGGATTCTGAGTAATTTGCTTTCATTTTCTTCAGAGAAAGTTACTCTCAAATACTCTTTTGCTTTTACAAGCACAATCCCATAAACACTTTCTAATATTTGGTATAACGATGTATTATCTGTGATATGCTCCTCAATATTTCTACAATATCGTTCAGGAATAAATGACTCTTCAATGGCAATGGGCCTTTCATCTACTAGTCGCAATCTTTTAACAGTGAACATATTTTCCCCAACAGGGATCTGCAGTCTCTCTGCTAAAAAAGGAGTCGCTTCCATATGACCGATAGAAAGTACTTGTGTACTTGGAGTCAGCCCTTTACCCAGCATGTCATTCGTAAAACTGTTAAAGGTGATAAAATCCATTTGAATCTTATTGTTTGAAACAAATGTTCCAGCACCCACTCTGCGCTCAACGAGTCCTTCTCTCTCTAAAATCGATAGCGTGTGTCTTGCAGTCATTCTACTAATTCCATACTGTAAAGCAAGATCTCGTTCAGAGGGAAGCTTATCTCCATGTTTTAATTTACCTACTTCAATATCCTCCATAATCTTTTCTTTCAGTTGTTTATAAAAAGGGATTGATTCTTGATTTTCTAACCTGCTCATGGTAAGGTTCTCTCACTTTCTTAAAGTAATCTTACTTTCATTATATATGAAATGTAAGCATTACTTTAACAATATTCTCCTCTAAAAATGGTATATACCATTTTTAGTAAAAGTAATAAAAAATTAGGAAGCAAGCAGATTATGAAATTGACATATTTATAAAGCGCTTACAATCAGTTTTAAAAAAAAGAAGCAAAACTTGTAATGTTAGAATAGTCTAAATATTTAAACTTGTCAATGATTAGCCCTAAAAAAGCAACCAGTTTTTCTTCGACATAAATCTGTTTTTTTCACCTTTATGAACAGTTTAGGCGTAGGCAGATGGGACATGGGGACAGGAAAGTCATCCACACATTTTTTGACATTACTGTTAACAAATGTGTGCACGATTTTCCTGTCCCCTTGTTCAGGCATCTATTGTAAATGTTTTTGTTCCATCCGCAGGGGGACAATGGCAAGTCCAAGGACCAATCATGATTGATGCAGCTCAGACACTAGGAATTCCTGTTTCAGTAGCAATTAATTCCGTTTCAATCGGAGACATTGTTACAAACTTAATGCAACCATTTTTTGTATTACCTGCACTAGGGTTATCTGGACTCAGTTTAAAAGATATTTGGGGTTATTGTTTAGTTTCCATGATTATTCTATTTATTATCTCTACAATAGGCGTAACTTTTATTCCAATGTTATTTTAACCTACAACGGGACATGGGACAGGAGAGTTATTCATCCATTTTTTTACATAACCTTTAACAAATGTGTGCATAATCCTGTCCCCTCGTTCAACTTGGACAGCCCTTTTTTCAGATAGATTGAAAAAACATTCATTTTTTACTCATTTATCAATTAATACTTCATCGATAAGCATTTCTTCTTCATATTCCTTAAAAGCTGAAAAATTATCATCCGTATATCTAATACCTCTTAAGATAAGTAATTTTCCCTTTACAAGTAATTTTGTAATTTGTATTCTACTAGAAAAATGGGTAATCTGAGTTAATTGCTGCTTTTCAATATCATAAATAAACACATTGCCGCCAATTCCAACAGTCCCGTCCCCATAACCTTTAATAAGTGCAATCGTCTTTTTATTAAGCCAAACAGCATATTTAGGAATGTTGCCATCTTTATCAGGAGAAATAACTTCTTGAATGTATCCACTTTCCATATCATACATATAAAGACTTCCCGATCTCTCCCATTCTAAAGGCGAAATATAAATTGCTTTCTTTTTGTCAGGAGATACTTCGGGTTTAGAAGGAAAGTCTTCTGTAATGATAGTACTCTCTCCACTTGGGTTAATTTGTATTAACTTCTCATTGACTTCATCATACATAAGTTGGTACATCATTCTTCACTCCCATTAGGTAGTAAACCACGAATTAAAATACTTTTGGTCTCTGGAATGTGATAAATTATCTCTTCAATTACTGAAAGAGGAAACAAGATTATTTTAAAAGGTTAACTTTTTTCTATACTATTTAGGAAATCTAATTGATTTGGTGTAGGATTAAGTGGTATTACTAATACCCAAAAATCCGGTTGATGCTGAGCCGCTGTTGATATTTCATTATATAATACGGTACTACTAGGCATTCTTTTCCATTTTTTACATTGAAATATCCATTTTCTATCATAACCTAGATTAAAAGGTAATTCCTCATATCTAGTGGCTGTAATATCTCGTCCTCTTCTCTATTTATTGCAATTTCTACTGTAACATAATAAATTTCTTTTAAATTAGAAGTCTACTCAAACAAACTCATCTGTTCCACTTCCCCTAATCGTTCCATTGCTACCGGTTCGTGGTCTTGGAAGTAAGCATGATGGAGCCATTTTTCTTTCGTCATGACTTTTTTTGATGAATCTGTAGATGCTCTCAATCTGCAACTATATATAATTGGGAAGTAGTCTTGAAGGAATTTACCCTCTGCATGTGCTGTTAGAGCGATAATTTGAAATCCTAATTGCTCTGCGATGAAGAAAACCGGACTCAAGACGTGGTCACTGGATGCTTTACCGAATGGGTTATCTAAAATGACTGCTCGGTGCCGCTTCATGTTCGATTGGATATGCTGTCTCTTTTCTGCTACATAATTTAAAATTCCAAGGAACAAAGTCATATTTTTACTCCATTTTTCTCCACCTGACCATACATTACTTTGCTCCCAAGAGTATGAGCGTGTCGTCACTTTATTGTCATTCGTTACTTTGCGACAACTAACCTTCATCACTTCATTATTCATAACGATTTGGAGTAATTGCTTGGACTGTAGCCACATTTCAATATCTTTTCGAATTTTTGCTGCGTCCTCTTCCCCTTGATCATTATAAAAACGATCTGACTCTAGCTGCTGAAGTATCCACTCAATATAGTCTAGGATTCTTGTTTTTCCAATTTCCTCGTCCCATTCAGGTATATTAAAGTTAAAAATCTGCTTCCAATCATTAACTATTTTCACTTTCGTTTTTTTCGGAATTTGCTTAAGCTCTTCTGTAAGTGTAAGCAAATGTGTATGAATTTGTGTGACGAACAATTGCATATCTTCATCACTTTGGCGAATATGTTCATTTGCATAAACTGTTACTCTTTCTATCCGTTGCAGCATATTTCTTTTGAATTCAAGAATATCATCATATGATTGTTTCACTTCAATACCTGTTAAAGCCATTTGACGGAGTTTTACATCTGAGATTTCTGTATTACAAAACTCTCTAAATTTACGTTTTGCTCGTGCAACTGTTTCTTTCTCATTTTCCACTGCTGCCTTGCCTAATCTCAATTGATCTGTTATTGCCTTTATGAATTTTTTTCGGCTATAGGTGAAGTCGTTCAATTCTTCGTCGTTTAATCGAACTGCTTCGACGTCAGGTGCATTAAAATGGTGTCCTTCTATAAAAAGATCCAGACTATACTTTGCTTCTTGTAATTCTTTTACTTGCTTTTCCATTCTAGCTTTCTCTTGATCGAGGAAAGATTTTCGTTCCTTTAAATGTTGTTGTTCCTGCAATAATTTACTTTGTAGCTTTTCTACGCCTTCTGCAAATTCCACTATCTCGTAGGAAGGGTAGTCTTTTTTAAATTGAAGTAGCCTATTACTCAATAGCCCAAGTTGCTTATCTTTTTCCGATGCTTTTTCCTGAACTTTACGATTGGCGTTTTCAAGCTCTACCTTCAAAGCTTCTATTTTCCCGAAAAGAATACTCATCCTTTGCTTACCGTCCCCAGGAAATAGCATGTCTTCATCTAAATTTTGCTGTTCTTTTAGTAAATCATTGATTTGGTCATTGTTGGACTGGAGAAATTCGAGCACACCTTCTCTTTTTGCAATCCACTCCCCTTTAGTTCGATTAATTTTTTCTAGAGAAAACTTTAAATCTTGGATTTTATCTAAAAGAACTTGCTTACTTTTACCTGTAAAAATCGGGGTGAAAGATTGAACAGATGGATATGCCTCTTCTCTTTTTAATAAAATTAACTCATTTCCCAATTGATTCTTTCGATCTTGAAGCTCTCTTTTTTGATTCTCGAAATCTTCGATGAGCCTCATACAATTCGTCAAATCTTTCTGTAAATGTTGAAGATTTTTTTCTGCAAGCTGCTTACGCTCGCTGTCTTCTTCAAGCTCGCGTTCATAATGTAAATAATCCATCGCTTTGGAAATTTTTTCCCCAAGCCCTTGTTTTTCATCCCGATAATTGTTGATAGTTGTTTGGAAAACAGTAATAGCAGATTGGTGCTCCGCAATAGTTGTTCTAACTTTTTGTATCATAATTGCTAGTTCTTGAAGAAGGTTTGATAGCTTGTTTTTTTCTTCTTCTAACGTAAAGATTTTCTTATACGGATTTACTTCTAGAAATTTTGTTAATTCATGTAGGCATTCTTCCCAAACTTTTATCTCTTGTTCTTTTAACTCTCTAATAGCGGTTGTTTCGAATGCACTTTTCTTTATTTCCTTTTTCCAATTAGTAAATGTGCTAAGTTCAATATTTTCTCCCCAATGGCTAGGAGAAACCCAATAGTTAGCAGACTCCTCCTGAACTTCAACTGCTTCTTCCGTAGTTATGACAACAATAGGGAACTGCAATTGATCGGATATGCTCCTTATTTTTCCTATTAAAGCTTCCTTCGATTTGTTTGTCGTTACTAAAGTAAGTGGCCATAATGGATATTGTTTATACTTTTCTCTATCCTTTTCGTTCATTGATTGTACGTATTCAACACCAGTGACAACATAATCAAATTGATTTTTCCAGCTTTGAACTTTTTCTTCTAAAAAAGCATCCCCGAAAAATTGATCTTGTCTATCATAATCATCCACATAACGGTAAGCGATTCGCTCGCGGTATAATAGTTGATCTCGTTCCTTTTTTCGCTTTGTTATTTCATCCTCTAACCTTGTCCTAATTGCTTCCTCTTGTAAATGAATTTTTTCGATTGATGCCCATTGGGGACGTAGGGAACTAAGCAGCTTTATCACATGTTTTTGTTCTTCTATAAATTGATCTAGTTGATAGTTTACATTATTTTGCTTATTTTCCACTCTAGATTTTTCAAGCTGATTCTCTTCTAGCTTCTTCGTTAATACCTTTATCTCTCCCATTTTTTCTTTTTCTTGCTTTATGAAAGAAATAATTTCGTCATCAAGATATTGTTGACGCTTCGTCCATTTTTCCATTTCCTCCTTCATATCTTCCTGTGTCGGATTGGCAAGAAGCTGATTCTTTAAACGTTGTAAATCGTTTGTTCTCGTTTCTATTTTACTTTGTAAACTAGAAATTAAATTTAGTGCATCTCTTTCCTTATGCTCTATTTCTTGCTTCCTTCCTATTTCCCCTTCTAGTTTATTTATTATAGGGTTTAGCTCTAATGAAACATTTTTCCGTTGGTTTTCTAATCGTTCTTCCTCTTCCATATAAAAACCGCGCAACTCTTGTCTTGCTATTTCAAGTTTTTCTTCAAAGTCATTTACTTCATCCGTTTGTTCAAACGAAGCAAGCTCCTCTTCTATATGCTTTAATGAATCTTGCTTTTCCTTACGCCTTGCTTTTAAGTCAGACAATTTCAAGGAAAAATATTCCCTTTTATTCGTATGGAGTTCTTCTTCCTTTTTATTTCGATCGCCTAACACTTCCTTTAACTCCTCTTCCAGGCGTTTTAACGTTAGTTCTTCTATTAAAATTTCATACGAGGCAGACTTTACTTGATAAAAAGTTTCGGAAGTATTCCATTCCTCTAGTTTCGTTAATACTTCGGCGTGTTCAACGGTGGCTTTCGTTTGTTGTTCTATTGTTACCGTCCATGTACCTTTCGTGCGCTGTTTAGCTTTTTCATATTCTTTTTCTCGTTGATGTAATTTTTCATAAACAGATACATACTCTTCCAGTTCGCTCTGAATTTGTTTATTTTCTTCCAATGTTTCTTTTAATTTTTTATAGTTTTTAAAACTCGTATGCTGCTTTTCAAATAAGTCAGCAAACATATTTTCTTCATGACCATTTATAGAACGTTCTACCGTTGGAATAAGGAGTCGATCAAATAATTGATTCGTCGTTTTACAGTCGTCAAAAAATGCCTCTACCCCACCTTCCGAGCTATTAATTTTCACGATACTTTCCCATTCGCTTGAAATAATGTGGTACTGTTCTTCGATAAACGTTTTATATTCTTTAATAGTAGGAAATGTACGTGCCATAAATGAACGTTCACGCATACCACTATAATAATCTAGCATTTCCCCACGATCGGCCGTTCTCTTTCCGTCTTTTCCACCACGAACGAAAGGAATACCTTCTATTCCGTGTGGATCATTCCCATCATATTCGTACACATATCGATAAGAGTCTAAACCGTTCTTCGTCATAAATAACGTTACGGCTGTCACAACGTACCGACGTGGTTGATCATTCATAATCCATTCAATTGCAATATGTGCAGGGGCGTTTTCAAGCTGGAGTGTATTTTTAATTTTCCGATCTGCTAAATCAACATGAGGTAAAATGGCCTGCAATGCCGTTTGAATGAGCACTGTTTTCCCGCCACCGTTTTCAAGTAAAATGGCACCGTTATGTCCTTCAAATAAAAAAAGCTCATCATTATATCTCTTATTACCTTCTTCGTAAACAACATTAGTTAATCTAATTTTACTAATGGCTGGCACGTTCATCCCTCCGATCAAATCCGTATATGAACTCCAATATTCCTTTGTTATATTCTATTTCCATGAAAAATCTCTGAATAATCGTTTTCGCCTTTTCCGTTAACGTTATTTCATCGTTTCCAATTTCCTGTATTAGTTGTTGAGAGAGTAAAAACCTTTTTACTGTATCGATAAAGCTTAGACGGCTTATCGTATTTCCGCTCTGTTTTTTAACTGTTTCTTTAATATCATCCATATCGTCCCATTTTTCGATAATCAATCTCCAATTATAGGAAAACTCTTTTTCTACTTCTTTTAACTCTTCCTCATCATGAGATTTTAATTGGTCAATTCGCTCTTGAATAAATCGAATCCACTCATCAAGTCGAATAAATTGTCTTGTCGGCTCATTACTTTGATACGTGTCGTAAAAGCTACCGAATAGAATAATTGTGGAAAAATAAAGTAAGTATATATCACCATTAGTGGAACTAGAGCGTAAAAAATTCTTTTTGATCCAGTCGTTGCTTACATGAAAAAAAGAGAGCTTCGTTTTAGGAACTAAGAAAAGTTGTTCACTTGTAGATATCACTACCGCATCTACTTCCTGGCTAAACATCTCAAGCAGTCCACGAATTTCATCATCTGCTCGGTATAGTTGCACTGCTTCACGATCTGCCACTCCATCTCTAGCAAGCTTTGTATATAATTGAAAGGCTTTAATGATTTTTTGTTCAGAGTAATTCATTTAATTCTCCTCCAAAGTTATCTCCATATCTTGAATAGAATAACGGGAATATCTATTTATGATTTCGTTTCCTTCTTGAATAACTAGTATTTTTGTCTCTAATAATGATATAGCATCTCCTAATAGTGTTTTTCCTTCTTCCTCGTCTAATTCTCCATTTACAATAGGAGATCGTTGATGTAAGATGATCCAAAAGTCATAAAAATAACGTTGTTCGTAAATAGAAGAAAGGCTATTCCTATCGAGATAATCCATAAATTGAGTGAGCGTTGAGATTTTTTCTTCCTCAAAAGCTAACAAATAATATTGCATAAGCTCTTTAAATTTTGCTTTCAACCAATTTCGATAAGGTAAATTCGGTTCCTCATCTAGAACGGAAAGAAAACTTTGTTCCACCTTTTCTTCACGTTCCTCTGATATGTTTTGTTCAGCAAAAACAGTTAATGGCGACCATTGAACGTTTTGCTCAACCTGTAAAAAAGGATGAAGAACGCCTTTCATCGCATCCATCGGTAATGGCGTAGATACGATTTTCGAAACAATGTCTTGATCGAAGTTAAATGACTGAATACCTGTATAGTAAAGGGATTCTTGTGCGGCTAATAACGTTGTATTTTTCATACTTAGTGTTTTATCTAGCAATCTAGAATGATCATAATGAACGGACTCTAATTCACCTGTTATTTTTACTATTAGCTCATACGTCTTTACTTCTTTTTTATGAATATCTTTAGAAAAAAGTCGCTCTCTTGTCTCTTTTACAAACTGACGCAATTCTTTAAATTCTTCATCTTCTCTTATTAGACGTCCATAAATATCCTCTAGAAGCTGCTTGTATCTCTCAAAAGTTTCCTCTGAGACGATGCTCCGCTGAATTTCGTGCTTCAACTTATTCATTCTCTCTTCTAAACTCTCAACATCAATACGCATTTCGTTAATTTGTCTTAACGCACCTTTAAATTCCCCTTTATCAAGCTGCTTCCTTAACATTAATTGATTGATAGAAAGTTGAAATTCACTATAAAACTCTTTCGTTGCAAAAACTAACTCTAATCCATCTTCATCCAACGTATAGTATTGTGTGTTCGTTTTTAAATCAAATGCATTAGCCTTTAGTATCGAGTACTCAATGAATTGTTCTCGTTGCTCTTCCCAATTAAAATAAGAATAATCTCTTTTTCTACCAGTAGTGGGTCGAAAAGTTTGTATAATCGTTCGAGCTAACCTTTCATAGCTCGCATCATTTAATACGTATTGAGAAGATACTAAAGATTTTAAAAATGAGGCCAGTTCTTTTACTCCCGTTTTATATTGCCTTAATAGCTTGTTCTCAAAGAAAAAGAGCAAGGATAATAGCCCTAAACCTTTCATATCTATTGTATTCTGATTAATGTCTGTTTCTCTTTTTCGGTCTAGTTCAAATAAAGGGTCAAACAATGCAAGCCTTCTCATCCGCTCTCTATATCCACTCGTTATTTCCTTTAACTCATGCTTGTCCAAAATAGTCCCTCCAAATCTGTTGTAACTCCTTTGTATTTAAGGATTCTTGTGGATAATACTGTCCGTTTGCAAGTAATGTTTTTATTTGCTCTTGCTGATTAGTCTCAAAACAGTTTACAAAAGACTCCAGCGCTACCAATCTTTCTTTTTGATATTCCTTCCCTTTTGCAGGTGATTTCTTTAAACACGCATTGTAAAAAGGTAATGCAAGTTCGACTCTTCTCTTCTCATTCAACGAATACCATATCGATATTCCTTCACGGTCAATATCTCCAAAATAAAGAAAACGATGATCTGCTTTAATAGGAAACTGAAATGGAAACTGTTCAATACTTGCGATAACAGCTTTTCCTTTTCCATAAATGATAGTTGAGAAGTCTGTTTCTTTTAACACTTCGACTAAACCTTGGTATGTCGTTTTATTTTCTACAATTAAATGATATTGAATGTCGTTTGATAGATTGGAAGGATGTACTGCTAACATAAGAGGATCTGAAACAGGTAGTATATGAAGCTTATCAAATAATTTAATTCTTTCAAGAAGTTCTTTCCCGCCTTTTTCATCTATCCACTTTTCATCTCCAACTATTTCATAGCTTCTTTCAGCTGCAGGTACACGGTCTGTAGGAAAGGAATTTTGTTTAAGGTATACATCTATTTTCTCGATAAAAGGTAAGTCCTGTTTCCATAAAGATTGGTCTTTTGAGTAATACTCGTCCAAAATAATAGAAGAATGAAAACGTCTACGATATTGGACAAGTTCTTGATGAAAATCTTCTACAAGAAGACTTTTGTTAATTCGGTATTGAAAAGCAAGAGACGGTATTCTACTGTTTCGCCCTTTCGATTTTACCATTACTAAAATGGCTGATTTCTCCAACTTTAATACTACCTTTGCAAATTGCTCGTATGATTGAAAAGATGATGTGAACATATGTTCAAGCTCTGTTAGTCCAATCGTTTTCTTACTATATGTATTCAGAAATTTTTTCATCTCTTCCAATTGCTTACACTCCTATTTACAATCTTTGTATATTACTATTTTACTAGAAAGAGACAAGTATTAAAAGTGAACATGGAGACAGGAAAGTTATCCACACATTTTTTTACATTGCTGTTAACAAATGCGTGCACGATATTCCTGTCCCCTCGTTCCACAAATGTAGCAATGATAAATTTATTTTTACAAGGTTTAAATTGTATTTTCAACCAAAACGAATGTAGAGTATCATTCTACATTCGTTTTAATTTTCTTATTCCTGTGCAATTTGTACAGTTGTACGATATAAAAGTTCAGTACCTAATGAGATATCTTCAAAGGTTGAAAATTCCTTTGGGTTATGGCTTATTCCATCCTTACAGCGGACAAAAATCATCCCGTATTCACACTCATAAGACATGGCTAGTGAATCATGAAATGGGCCACTCATTAGTTCGATTGGTTCCAAGCCAATCTGTTGAATCTCATTATGCATAATTTCTTTTATTCTTTCCGAACAATATCGTGGTTCACTATTCGTATCTTCCCTAATGTTACAATGAAGCTGATGTTCCTCTGTGATCTCTTTAATCTTTTGATGCAACTGTGCTTCTAGCTTATGACGTCTGTTGAGGTCAATATCCCTTAAGTCCACCGTAAAACTTACCTTTTCAGGAATGATATTGCGCGAATCCGGGAAAACTTGTAAACTACCAACTGTACCAACCGTTGGAGCTCCTGGTTCTTGACTTGCGATCTCATTTAAAGCAATGATAATCTTTGCGGCGCCAACAAGTGCATCTTTTCTCATTTGCATTGGAACGGAACCTGCGTGTCCTGCAAAGCCTTCCAATTCAACCGTTAGCCAGAGTGGACCGGAAATCCCTGATACAATTCCAACAGGTTTATTCATAGTATCTAAAACTGGCCCTTGTTCAATATGCAACTCAAGGAACGATCCAATGCTTCCTCTCGGATATTCTGACTCTTTAAATTTTGCTGGATCACAGCCAAAATCAATGAGTGCCTCTCGTCTTGTAATACCATCTTTGTCCTTCCGTTCTAACTCCCCGTCTTCTAGCTTTCCGAGAATTCCTCTAACACCAAATAACCCTTTATTAAAGCGGCAACCTTCTTCATCAGAAAAAGCAATGACCTCAATCGGGCTGTTAGGAACAATCTCGTTTTCTTTCATCGTTTGAACAACCTCAAGGGCACCTAATACTCCAATTGTTCCGTCAAATCTTCCACCATATGGCTGGGAATCGATATGAGACCCTAACATTAAAATCGGTTTGTTTGGATTTTTCCCTTCCATTCTGCCGATTAAGTTTCCAAAATGATCAATTCTAGCTTTTAGTCCTGCTTCCTCCATCCAACCTTTTACGGTTTCTACCGCTTGGCGGTCCTCCTTAGAGAGGGCAAGGCGACACACTCCCGTTTCTCCAATTTTCCCTATTTTTGATAAGGCAATAATTCTCTCTTGTAGCCGTTCCTTATTGATCGTAAGCATTTTGACACCCATTGAATCATCCCCTATTCATTGGTCACAAAAGGTAGGTTATGTGCTTTTGCAACTTCCTCATAAACTACCTTTCCTGCCAAGAAAATCACATACTCGTCTCCAATCATTTCATTGAGTTTTTCCTCAAGTTTAATCGTTGCTCGTGTAGCTTTCCTATCTGCTATACGAAGTAAATAAAAGAGTTATTTTTACATTTTTCCAATGAAAATGAAAACATAAGAAAGCCGGTACCCTATGATTTATAGATATCGGCTGCCATTGACACATATTGAAAGCTTAAGCGCCTTCTTTTTGTTGCTTAATAAGCATCACAGCAAAATATTTACGCCCTTCTGGTGTCACAATGTGTAAGGTTTCTTTCTCCTCTTCTTTACAAAAATCTACAAATGCTCCACTCAGGTTTTCAAGTACATTTGTAATTTTATAGCCTTTTTGAAGCAAAACATCCATTTTATCCCTTTCCTGTAAAAAGAGTTGATATTCGGACATGTATTGACACTCCTTTGCCTTCATACATTGATTGTACTGTGTAGATGTATTACGATTCTACCTCAGCCTCATACATATTTATTTCTTCCTCGACGCTTCCTCCAGGTAGAGCCCAATTTAATAAAACGCCTAAAATTGCTGCCAGGGCCATCCCGTGAATTTCAAAGTTTGCTGTAAATTTCATGATTGCTCCACCAATTCCAACCACTAAAATGACCGATGAAATGATGAGGTTGCGTTTATCGCCCAAATCTACTTTACTATCAACGAGCATCCGTAATCCAGAAGCAGCAATGATTCCAAATAGTAATAGGGATATACCTCCCATCACAGCTGTTGGTATCGAGGTAATAAGTGCCGTAATTTTACCGATAAACCCAAAGAGAATAGCAAACACAGCTGCCCCACCGATTACAAAGACACTAAATACTCTCGTAATGGCTAAGACACCAATATTTTCACCATACGTCGTATTCGGAGGACCTCCCATTAATGCGGCTAGCATGGTGGCAAATCCGTCTCCCATAATCGAACGGTGCAAACCTGGCCTTTGAATTAAATCTTTATGAACGACTTTACTTAATACCATTTGATGTCCAATATGTTCAGATAATGTAACAATTGAAACAGGTACCATTAGTGCAATAATACTTAGGGTTACTGTGGGGGAATAATGAACAAATGGAAAAAGAAAATCGGGTACTTCGAAAATCTTGGCAGCCTTGACACCCGATAGGTCAACTAAGCCAACAAGAGCAGCAAAGATATATCCTCCAACAATACCAATTAATACTGGAATTAAATTCAAAAACCCTCTGAGGAAGATTGAACTTAAAATGACAATCGCCAAAGTCACCAATGCAACGGTAAAATGAAGGAGGCTATATTCGCCACCTGAATTATTCATCGCCATACCAACCGCTGTTGGTGCAAGGCTAAGTCCAATCACAATGATAACTGGTCCTACAACAACAGGTGGAAGTAATTTAACCAACCATCTATGGCCAGTTGCTTTAATGACTAAAGCTACGATCCCATAAACAACACCTGCTAAAAAGCTTCCTATCATCGCTGCACCAGGACCATCTGCCGCTGTTGCAGCAATAATCGGTGCAATAAATGCAAATGAGGAACCTACATATGCTGGAACTTGACCTTTCGTAATAAGTAAAAATGTAAGGGTACCAACTCCGCTTGAAATTAGGGCTACACCTGGACTTAAACCAACAAGATACGGAACTAAGATCGTTGCACCGAACATGGCAAACAAATGCTGAATGCTTAAAATGAAAAACTTACCTGGTGGTGGATTCTCGTTTATCCCCAGTACAACCTTCGTATCTTCACTGCTCATTACCAAATCCCCCTTTACTTTTTTCAAATTTGGTCTCACTACCTTCCCGTTGAAACTCCCCTTTCCATAAAAACGGAATCTTTAAATCAATCGTGTAAATTACAACACCCTCTCTGAATATTATTTTAAATATTCCGAATTACAAAGCCGCTTTACTTCTCTATTTAATGAAGAAAGGAGACTTTACTCCCTCCTTCGTCGATCATAAACTACAAGGTTGCCGATGTATTTTTACATTTTATACGTTTCCCCGTATTTTGCTCGTTTGATAAATTGACCTGCCCCTTGTTTTCCGACAAACTCTTTATTACGGATAACAAATTCTCCTCTTGAAAGGACGGACACTGGTTCCCCTATAAATGTCATTCCTTCAAATGCACTGTAATCAACTGCCATATGGTGGGTTTCTGCAGAAATTGTTCGTTCGATGTTAGGGTCAAAAATGACAAGATCGGCATCTACTCCAACCGCTATTGTTCCTTTCTTTGGATACAATCCAAATAGCTTTGCCACTCTAGTTGAGGTTAGATTAACAAATTGATTTAGCGTAATTCTGCCTTTTTTCACACCTTCTGAAAATAAAACGGTGAGGCGTTCTTCAATCATTGGACCCCCATTTGGAATTTTCGAGAAGTCACCTAAACCTAATTCTTTTTGTCCTTTAAAATCAAAGGAACATTGATCCGATCCAAAAGTGTGAAGCTGTCCTGTACGTAATGCATTCCACAACACATCTTGGTTCCATTTTTCACGAAGCGGAGGTGACCAAACGTATTTCGCTCCTTCGAAATCTGGCTTTTCTAGATAGGATTGATCCAGAACTAAATATTGTGGGCATGTTTCTCCCCACACTTCATAGCCCTTTTCTCTAGCTTTTGTAATCGCCTGTACGGCATCGGCACATGAAACATGGACTACATAAAGTTGCGAATTCGCAAGTCCTGCAAAGGTTGCTGCTCTTTCGGTAGCCTCCCCTTCGATTTCCTGTGGTCGAGTTAATGCATGGTAGATCGGTTCGGTCTTTCCTTCACTTAATGCCTTTTTTACAAGAAAGTCGATGACATCTCCATTCTCTGCATGAACCATGACGAGCGCACCTAAATCTTTCGCCGCAACGAGTGTTTTATATAACGTTTCATCATCTGCTTGAAGGACATTTTTATAGGCCATAAATACTTTAAAGGATGTAATTCCTTCCTTTTCGATCACGGATGGAAGCTCATTTAATACAGCATCCGTTACCTCACCGATCGATAGATGGAAACCGTAATCAATGACTGCTTTTCCTTTTGACTTTTGATGCCATGTCTGTATGGCATCTTTTAGCGGCTCCCCTTTATTGGATAAACAAAAATCTATAATCGTCGTTGTTCCTCCAAACGCAG
Organism: Sutcliffiella cohnii; assembly: GCF_002250055.1. NCBI lineage: Bacteria > Bacillati > Bacillota > Bacilli > Caryophanales > Bacillaceae > Sutcliffiella > Sutcliffiella cohnii. The sequence goes on along the minus strand of NZ_CP018866.1, from coordinate 1,473,412 downwards.
CCGCCATTGTTCCCGTTTCAAAATCATCCTTCGTGACTGTACCTCCAAACGGCATTTCTAGATGAGTATGAGGATCAATCCCTCCTGGAAATACATAACATCCATTTGCATCAACGGTTTCTACGCCTTCCGTCGAAAGATTGTGCCCAATTTGGCTAATGACTCCGTTTTCCACGAGAATATCTGCTTCGTACGTATCCGTTGCTGTTACAACGGTTCCGTTTTTAATAACCTTTTTCATCCATTATCCTCCTTCTTAAACTATTAACCTTTATTTTATTGAGTCTGTTTTACAACTAACTGCACCAAGAGCTGCTTGACGTTCATTCCAAGTCATTGGAGGTAACCCACTCGGGACTTCCACCATATCAATTGCACCTTCAACGGGACAAACAATGGAACATAAGTTACATCCGACACAGTCTTCTTCTCTAACCTTTATGATGTTGTAGCCATTTCCGTCCTTTAGCATATCAATACACTGATGGGAGGTATCCTCGCATGCAATATGGCATTTATTGCAATTTATACACACATCATTATTGATTCGCGCCACGATTTTATAGTTAAGATCTAGGTCACCCCAGTCAGAATACTTCGGAACGGTTTTTCCTACGATATCCATAACCGAAGCAAGCCCCTTTTCATCTAAGTAATTGTCTAGCCCTTCAATCATGTCCTCTACAATTCGAAAGCCATGATGCATAGCTGCCGTACACACCTGAACACCTGAAGCTCCCATTAGCATATATTCCACCGCATCCTGCCAAGTTGAAATGCCACCAATTCCTGAAATTGGAATGTTAATATGAGGACTTCTTGCACATTCAGCTACCATATTAAGGGCGATCGGTTTTACAGCAGGGCCGCAATATCCCCCATGTGCACCTTTCCCTCCAACATGCGGGATCGTATTCCACGTATCAAGATCGACACCCGCTAAACTATTAATCGTGTTAATCATACTGATGGCATCGGCTCCTCCTCTAGTAGCAGCCTCTGCAGTAGCCGTTATATCTGTAATATTAGGAGTAAGTTTAACAATGACAGGTGTTTGAGCAACCTCTTTTACCCAGTATGTTTGTTGTTCTACAAGAGAAGGCACCTGGCCAGATGCGGAACCCATCCCTCGTTCGGCCATGCCATGCGGACAACCAAAATTGAGTTCTAATCCATCTACACCTACTTCTTCTACTCTTTTTACAATTTCATGCCATTTCTCTTGTTTTGGTTCCACCATCAGTGAGGCAATGATCGTATGGTTTGGAAATAGCTTTTTTGTTTCTTTAATTTCTTTTAAGTTAACTTCTAGTGGACGATCCGAGATTAATTCAATATTGTTGAAGCCCGCTACTCGTTGTCCATTGAAACTCACTGCTCCAAACCGAGAAGTTACATTTAAAATGGGATCACCTAATGTCTTCCATACAGCTCCACCCCACCCAGCTTCAAATGCACGTTGAACCTGGTATCCTGAATTTGTTGGAGGTGCAGAAGCCAACCAAAATGGATTTGGGGACTCAATTCCTGCTAAATTGATACGTAAATCCGCCATAGAAACGCCTCCTTTTTGCCATTAAAGTTTTTTATTTAGAAACTGCACTAACCATTGCTTTGTGTAATGAATATGCCGCATCCTTCCCTTGTTGTGCGGCTGAAACGACCATTGCTTCTCCTTGGCCTTTTCCGAAAATAACGTCGCCACATGCAAACACCTTTTTATTCGATGTTTGGAGTGTTTCTTGATTGATTTTCACCACTCCACCGTCATGCTCAAGACCGAATTGCTCGATAAGATCTGTATATCTTGTTTGACCAATTGCTTTTATAACAGCGTCTACCTCCAAAATAAACTCGGATCCCTTCATTGGTACAGGTCGCCTTCTCCCATCCTCACCCGGTTCTCCAAGCTCCATTTTGATGCATTCAATCGCTTTTACACGCCCTTGATCGTCACCTATGATTCTCTTAGGAGCTGTTAACCATCTAAATTCAACACCATCTTGTTTCGCAAATTCATATTCAAAATCATAGGCAGTCATTTCTTCTAATGTTCTTCGATAAAGGATTTTTACATTTTCCGCTCCTAAACGTATCGAACATGTCGCTCCATCAATGGCCGTATTCCCTGCGCCAATCACAACAACCCGTTTTCCTAAGAAACGATCAGTAATTGGTTTTGTTTTTGTTTCTTTTACAAATTCGATAGCATCGTAAACGCCATCCAATACTTCCCCATCAATACGAAGAGGAGGAACCTTTGACATTCCAATTGCTAGAATGATGGCATCGAAGTTTTCTAAAATTTCATCTACTGTAACATCCTTCCCCACTCTCGTATTTGTCCGTATTTTCACATCTACGCTTTCTACTTGCTTTACTTCCCAAAAAGAAATTTCCTGTGGAAGTCTAAAGGAGACAATTCCATATGTGTTCAAGCCACCAGCTTTTTCTTCCGCTTCAAAAATCGTCACATCATAGCCAAGTAAACCGAGTTCTCTTGCCGCTGAAAGACCTGCAGGACCGCCGCCAATAATCGCCACTGTTTTTCCATTTTTGTTACCTGGTTTAAAAAGCACCTGTTCATTTCGTATCGCCCAGTCTGTTGCATATCGTTGTAAATCACCTATCATAATCGGTTTTGTAGAATGATTTAACACGCAAGCCCCTTCACAAAGCTCATCTGTCGGACAAACACGAGCACAGCTAGCTCCTATCGGATTGGATGTCATAATCGTTTTGGCGGATCCTTTTAGATTTCCAGAAGCAATTTTTTTAATGAAGGTAGGGATATCAATTCCAGTAGGGCATGCAGTTATACAAGGGGCGTCATAGCAGTAAAGGCAGCGATTCGATTCCTCCATCGCTTCACGGTTCGTTAATCCAGGTTTTACTTCATGGAAGTTCCTTTTTAAATCTTGATATGAAATTCTTGTGTTTGATAGACTCATAGATTTACCTCCTTTATATAATGAAATTTACACCATACAATAGACAATTCGAGTTCAAATTGGCGTATTCGCCCAATTTTTGAACCCACATGATGTATAGGTCACAAAGACGCGCCACTGAGATGTTGCTTACTTACTCTTTGATTTTTGGCTCAAGACTTACCTAAAATAAATCGTGCATCCGATAGAGTTTTAACCATTATTCAGGCAGGTACTTCTGCTGGATAATGGTTAAAATGCAAATAAAAGAACGTTCATACAGAAAGCGTTTACATTCTAATATTAGTTCCATCTACTAACTTTTATGACAAAACAGAGACTAGTTTTCAAAATATTAGGAACTTTAAGTCTATTTTGCTTTTACTTGTTTTTTTGGCATTGACCATCCCATTCACAAAAGTAGGTGGTGTTGATGGAAAATACACAGTTTAATTCATGACTGATTGTTCCTTCCTATTTCAACTGCCCTTTTCCAATGCTGGATACCAGAAGTGAACATGGGACAGGAAAGTCGTTCACAAATTTTTTAACATTTCTGTAAGCGAATGTGTGAACAAATCCTGTCCCCTCGTTCTCCATTAGATTCTCGACATTGACAGCTACCCCTAACGGCTCCCCTTGTCCACCCCCTAGGATAATTAGACTCCCACTACTAATATGGTATTCTAGTGCTATAGAGAAATAATAGAAAGGTAGATGGAGATGTATACAAAACAAGACTTAATCGAGTCTCTTAAACAATTAGGTATCGATGAAAATGGAACATTACTTGTTCATTCGTCGATGAAAAGTATTGGACAAGTACAAGGTGGCGCAGATACCGTCCTTGATGCTTTATCGGAATATATGAAAAATGGCCTTTTGGTTCTACCTACTCATACATGGTCCTATATTAAAGCGGAAAATCCACGGTTTTATGTCGATGAGTCCCCATCATGTGTTGGTGTACTAACTGAACTCTTTCGGAAACGGCCTGGTGTGGTACGCTCCTGGCATCCCACGCATTCTGTCGCTGCATTAGGAAAAGGAGCTCATGAATTTGTTGCAGGAAATGAAAGATTTGATACGCCATGCGCAAGGGAATCTGTTTGGGGGAAATTACTCGATCACAAGGCAACAATTTTGTTGTTAGGGGTCGATTTACGGAGATGTACGTATATTCATGGAGTGGAAGAGTGGCTTGATATTCCAGGTCGACTGACGGAAGAACACGAAACGCTTTATACGGTCTTACCAGATGGAACGGAAATCGTCGTACCACAACGAAGACATATTGGTCACACTTCTGAAAAATACGGTCGCGTAGAAGATGTTTTTCTAAATAATAATGCGATGTACAAAGGTAAATTTGGTGATGCCACCGTTAGGGTTTGCGATACAGTAAAAATGACAGACTTGTTATATCCTTTACTAGAAGAGAATACAACATTATTTTCATAGATTCTACTAAATTGGTGCGCAATGCAAAAAATTAACAGAGATAATAGCAATCATCACACTTGTCACCAATAAGCCCTGTTAGCGATATTTCAATCTACTAACAGGGCTTTATTTTTATGCAATTTCCTTTTAGAGCATTTTTATTAGAAAAACACCAATGACCATAATAATGAGTCCTACTACTTGAATTAATTCAATTTGATTTTTTATAGATTTGAATAATCCAAATTGAGCCACTAAAAGGCTACCTGCAATTTGACCGAACAACACTAGAACTACTGTTTGTCCGGTACCTATTTGACCTACAAGATAAACATTAATTAAAACATATAGTCCACCTATGACTCCACCAATCCATACCCACCACGGTGCTGATTGCTTAATAGGCTCCTTGATTTTGGTAAAACTTCGCTCCTTTAGTCCAACTATCAATAATAAAGTGATAAAACCAACTAAAAATGAGACAAAGGCAGCATGAAAGGAAGAATGAAGAGCTACACCTAACTGTCCGTTGACAGCTGCTTGTATAGAAACTAACATTCCTGCACCAATTCCAATAAAACGCCATTTCCATTGGTTCACCTGTTTTTCCTCTGTAGAATCTGATCCTTGACGATTAGCTTTGATTTCTGGTAATACAACAGCTAAGAAAATACCTAATAATACAAAAACCACACCGAATACTCGGTTCATACCGAAAGGCTGTACGATTGAATTAAACAGGCCGAAATGATCGATAAACATTCCCATCACAATAATCCCTAATATCGGCATAACAGTCGTTTGAACACTTCCTATTTTAGGAAAGAGCTGTATATTTGTTGTTAAAAAAACGACACCACAAAAACCACCAATCCAAATCCAAATCGGTTCACTTGTAAACAAGGATAGAGGTACACCTAAAGAGGAACCACTTATTAATGTACTAATAGCCAAAAAGATCGTTCCTACTAAAAAGGAAACCATGGAAGCAAAATAGGGGGAAACAACAAATTTTCTCAACTGTGAATTTACGGCTGTTTGTGCAGCTAAACCGAATCCTATTCCGATGCCTAAAAAAGCTGTAATCATGATTCCCCTCCTTCATCGAGTAAAGCATACCACAATACGTTTACAAATGAATATTTTTTTAGAGTTATAACGTCTATTAATTTGCACGTTTGTCTATTTTGCCAATTTCCCTGTAGCCAAGCTTCTGATACAGCTTGTGCGCCTGTATGTATACGGTCTTACCAGATGGAACGGAAATCCTCGTACCCCAAAGTAGACTAGCAAATGTTTTATCTTAATGTAGCCACATACTCTAAGAGATAGATCGATTTTCTTTAACTATAACTTTTATTTAATTTCCAATATCTGTGTAGATTCCTTGTCCCCCCTTCCACCTCTTGCCCCGTGAAGATTCGAAGCGATTTACGTACTCTTTATAAATAGGTACATATAATGAAGGAACCGTTTTATGAAGGGGTGTAGGGAATGAGTGTAGTAAGAGATAATACAAATAGTAAGCGACCTAATATTCTTATATTAATGGTCGATGAACAACGATTTCCGTCAATTTACGAGACGGCACGATTAAAGAGATGGTGTAAAGAAAATCTAGTAACACAAGAGCTGTTAAAGAAGAATGGAATGGAGTTTGTTAATCATTACGCTGGAAGCACAGCTTGCTCTCCGAGTAGAACTACATTATATACTGGGCAATATCCTTCCTTGCACGGAGTAACACAAACGACTGGGGCGGCTAAAGGTTCTTTTGATCCGGATGTTTTTTGGCTTGATCCGAACTCCGTGCCTACGATGGGACATTATTTTCGGGCTGCGGGGTATGAAACGTTCTGGAAAGGGAAGTGGCATGCTTCAGATGAGGATATTTTAATTCCAGGTACACACAATGCTTATGCTAGTTATAGTGCTAAAACAGGTTCACCGACGAAAGATGCGGTATCTCTTTACGAGAAAGCTAATCGTCTAGATTCCTACGGTTTTTCCGGTTGGATTGGACCAGAACCTCATGGACCAATCCCACGTAATTCTGCTTCGTCTGCACGCTTCGGATTATCGGGACGAGATGAAGTATATGCTGCAGATACGGTGAAATTGATTCAATCTCTAGAGAAGAAAGCTTCTAAAGGAAAAGACCAAACACCGTGGTTTATTATGTGCTCGTTAGTAAATCCGCATGATATTGCCCTGTATGGAGTGGTAACTGCTCGCCAGCGTACGTTTCATTTTCAAGTTGATCCAACTCTTCCATCCATTCCACCGGCACCAACTACTCGCGAAACGTTAGACACGAAGCCAACAGCGCATGCAAGTTACCGGGACACCTACCCAAAAGCATTACAACCAATCGTGAACAACCAATTTTATCGACAGTTGTACTATAGTCTTCAAAAGAAGGTAGACCAAGAAATGCTAAAAGTTTTTAAAGCACTTCAAAAGTCTTGTTTTTATGAAGATACAATTGTGGTATTTACGTCAGACCATGGGGAACTATTAGGAGCTCACGGTGGTCTGTATCAAAAATGGTATAACATGTATGAAGAATCGATTCATGTACCACTCATTATCCATAGCCCAAAACTGTTTTCGAAAAGAACTACTACCGATGCACTAACTAGTCACGTAGACGTACTACCTACTTTAATAGGTTTAGCTGGATTAGATGTCGATGTGCTACAAAAAAAGCTTACAAAATCACATACGGAAGTACGTCCTTTCGTTGGTAGAGATTTATCATCGCTAGTGAAAGGCAATAGAGAATGTCCAAGAGTTGAGGAGCCGTTATATTTCATGACAGACGATGATTTTACAAAAGGACTAAATCAAACAACCGTAACTGGGCAGCCATACGAATCAGTCGTTCAGCCGAATCATATTGAAGCAGTAATTACGAAGTTAGAAACAGGAGAAAACAACCAAAAAGAAATTTGGAAATATGCTCGTTACTTTGACAACCCTCAGTTTTCGGATGGAAAGGATAGTTCCGTCCCAGACGAATACGAACTGTATAACTTAACGAAAGATCCATTAGAAGAAAGAAACTTAGCAAATAAAGCCTTTGCAACAGAAGAAAGTAGAACTATTCAGCAAGTTTTGGAGAAATTATTAGAGGAGCAATCTAAGGAGAAACGGTTATATCCTAGAGTAAAGGTTTAGAGTGAACGGAGGGACAGGAAAGTCATTCACTCATTTTTTAACATTTCTGTAAGCAAATGTGTGAACAATAATAACCCTGTCTCCTCGTTGTCCATTAGAATCTCAGCCTTGACGGCTCCTTTCCCCCTTCCACCCTTAACCTCTAATGGTCTTGCTACGCTTAATAAGATAGGAAACCGAATAAGATATTATTAACACCATCCCAATTAAGAAAGTAATAAAAAAACCAATTATTCCTTAAATACCAACCCATCCAACTGTGAATGTAAGAAAAAATAATCCATAACAAAAACCAGCCACTATTATAGCAACAGGTACGTTGAAAGGAAATAGACGTTTCCACCCTATTGCTAAAGAAGTCGAAATGACTAGTATTGCAATTGAAATGATCGTATGTAGTAAGCCCCAGCGCAATTCGATACGAGACTGTGCCTCCTCACCAAAAGTAGTGTGTGGTCTAGTATTTAAATCATAGAGTGTGAGAATTGCTGTGACAACTCCTACAAATAATAAGAGTATGAAAATACCCCAGTTTATTTTTTTATTTTATTTTTATTCATCATTTAATACCCCCTAGATTAATTCTCATTAAAGTAACAAAGTATAGGTTTAATTCTGTACTCTTGCACTAAATTCCTTCCTTCTCAAACTTCTCATTAGTTTAAGCGAAAAACTTTCCAATATGGCAAATCTACATACTAATAACATAACAGATGAAAACGAATTAATGTTGCGATTATTAGCCCGCTATGGTGAGGAAGAATTTGCTATACTATTTACTAATAAAAGCTTTAAAATATATATGAAAATACAGTATGATTAGGTCTTATTTTAATTGTTTGAACAGTTAACACCGGGCTATTAAAATACTAGCATTCTTTTTCAAAATTGAGCCCCTTTTTAAAAGGGTAGTTTACCGGGAAGAATCGTGTGGTTGTAGAAGAGTAGGAGGAAACAGTGTGGGTTGTCAAAGTTGTGTGATAGGAGAAATCTATTTTGAGGTGAAAATGGAAGGACAATATAACTCAAAAATATTGGAGAGAATTACTAGCTATTTAGAAAATCATCATTCTTCTATCGACCAGAATAATAATACATGGAAAATAAAAGAAACTGTTTTAAAGGAGCTTTTCGATTTTAGTAAAGATATGATGGACCAAAGAGATATTTATTTTCGGATAGAATCAGAACAAAATTGGAAAAGTTTCCATGAAGCCGAAGCTATTTTTGAGCAACAGTGGATTGATGATGTCATCAAAAACGAGCTCATTACCTTTTTCTTTCAACCAATTATTACAGCAAAAAAAGAGATATTTGCATATGAAATGTTAGCAAGGTTCCGCGATGAAGAAGGTAAAATTGTTTCCCCAAGTAATATATTTCGTGCAGCAAAAGAAAGAGGAAGACTTTATGCTTTGGACCGGGTATGTAGGTTGAATGCGATAAAAGCTTCTAGAGCAGTTGATGAAAAGGTGTTTATTAACTTTATACCTACTTCTATTTATTCTCCAGAATATTGTTTGAAATCAACAGTAAATCTAGCGAACAGTTTAGGATTGAACCCTTCCAAATTTGTATTTGAAGTAGTAGAAACGGAAAAAGTAGATGATATTGATCATTTAAAGTCCATTTTAACTTTCTATAAAGAAAAAGGGTTTCAATACGCTTTAGATGACGTTGGAGAAGGATATAGTACGATTAATCTATTAGCTGATTTAAAGCCACATTATATGAAACTGGACCTAAAATATGTACAAGGTGTAGCCGAAACAGTGGAAAAGCAAAGGGTAGCAGAAAAGTTTTTAAAGAAGGCTCTTGAAATAGGTTCTATTCCATTAGCTGAAGGAATTGAAAATAAAGAAGACTTTGAATGGTTGAAAGATATCGGTTATCAATTGTTTCAAGGCTATTATTTTGGAAAACCGAGTCCAAAACCTTTAAAATATGTTTAAGCAGGCGAAGGGACAGAAATATGGTCCCTTCGTTCATATTCATGCTTTTCTTCATTACTTCTCTGTTATCGAAGGAACAGGTACATCCCATGTTTTACCCTGCATCATATGCTTTTTCTCCTAGCTTTTCATGTTGTTCACTGTTGTAGTTAATAAGATCGACCTTTTTCCATTTACCAATCCATAGATAGCTGTATGAAAATATAAATGCTAATATAGCAGAGGTGGAGTAAGCTATCCATACACCTACTTCTGTATTAGATAGTAGTCTCGGAATAACTATTAACGGAATTAAGGCGGAAATGTACATATTCCAAACGATTAATAAAAGGGAACCTTTATAGTCACCTGAACCAGAAACGGTAAAAATTGCAACCATCGTTAACATACTTAATATCCATGGAATTAAGTAATAATTTAAAAATTGCGAGGCTAATAAAATGATTTGCTGATCATTCGTTATGAAATATAGCGCATATGGTTTTGTAAAGAAAATAACGATAGCAGAAAAGACAGACATCGCGCCAACTGAAAGGAAGGTTACCTTTATTACTTTTCGTATATTTTCCCATTTTCCCGCTCCGATGTTTTGTCCGATAAAAGGAATTAGACCTGTGGCGAAATTTAGTATTACTTGGTTAAAAATATAGATAACATAAAGACCAGAAGTAATGGCGATGAAAATAGTATCATCGTAATATGACAAAACAATAATAACTAAAAACATTGATAAATTAAATGAGATGCTGTTAATCGTTTGGGCAATTGCTTGAGGGATTGATTTTTTCATTAATGCCTTATTCATTTTCTTCCAACTAAGCAGTTGTATCTTAATATCGTATGTATGAAACATTTTTCTAAATAGGTAGAACATATAAATCCCACCTAATAGATGTGAGAGTACAGTTGAAGAAGCTGCTCCCTTCATACCTCCCCAACCTAGAAATTCAAATAAATAGATTAATAGTGGCGTGAACACTGTATTCAGGAGCACCATAAATATTAACCCTTTAAGAACAGAAAGGGAGTTCCCCATATTCCTTGCCATATAAAACAAATACGTTTGAACAATGATAATGATATATCCAATGAAAAAAATAAGCAAATAATCTTTCGATAATACTTTCGCTTCACTTGAGATACCAAATAATGACACAATAACCGGTAGTAATAATATACCGATAATACTAGCTACTACTCCAAATACTAATAAGCTTATCATTCCTCCATTGAATATATCCTGCGCTTCTTTATATTTCTTTGCACCATAATATTGAGTAAACAGTACTCCGACTCCTGTAACAACTCCAACAATAATACTTTCTATAAAACTTACACTTGCCATAGAAACTCGAAAAGAACTAATCACTTCCACACCTGGAAGCAGACGTGTTAACCAAAAAAGGTCAATTAGAACTAATAAAAAACCCACAACGCCAATTCCTATTAGTGGCAACGAAAATTTAAACATATTTTTCCATACTTTATCATCTGTAATATCGACCATGTCCTGCTTCTACCTCCTTATAGTGTAATAGAGGTCCCTTTAGGAACCTCTATCATCTGTTTATTTCTTATGATGTGAATTAGACAAATGATTCCAGTTGTTCTAATACGAACAACATCTTAACGGATAATAATGGATGAACAACAACCCAGTTTTCCAATCGATGCTCCCATTTCCTCCATTACCGTTGCTTCTTCTACTTCAAAAATTTCTAATTCTACTTCCTCCATGCTTTGTTCCACATTCATTTTTTATTCCTCCTTTGATAGTTTGTAATTGCATTAATTATCAAATGCATAATTATCTAATAATGATCGATGAACAACAACCCAGTTTCCCAATGGATGCCCCCATTTCCTCCATTACGGTTGCTTCTTCTACTTCAAATATTTCTAATTCTACTTCCTCCATGTTTTGTTCCATATTCATTTTTCATTCCTCCTTTAATAGTTTGTTATTGCATTAATTATCAAATGCATAATTATCTAATAATGATTGATGAACAACAACCCAGTTTCCCAATGGATGCCCCCATTTCCTCCATTACCGTCGCTTCTTCTACTTCAAAGATTTCTAATTCTACTTCCTCGACATTTGTTAGTTGAGCCATATGATCACCTCCTTTCAAATAGTTAATTAGCATACGCTTTTTAATACGGTTTAATTTCAATGGATGAGCAGCATGCAATGATAAAGATTGATGCTCCCATTTCTTCCATCACAGTTGCTTCTTCTACTTCAAAGATTTCTAGTTCAAAATCCATAACCTTTTCAATCTCCATTTTTTCACCTCCTTCACCGAAATCGTGAATCACGATTCTTTTTTGCCTATTTCGAATACAACTTCAGAAACATAGTCTTCTTGTTCTTTCCCTTCAGTACCGCCATCTGCCAACGAAGGCAACACTTCTTCAAACACAACGTACGTATATTGTTCCGCTAACCGTTTGGCGATAGTTTTTAAAAATAGTGGACTTGTAAATGATAAGAAAAACGGTTTTCTTTGGTTAGCAAGAATTTCTCTATTTGGATTTATTACCCGTACGAATGTGTGTTCAGATATGTTATGTTCTTTTCGCCAAACGTTCGCCCGTTTAAAATAATCAAAATCCGATTCATTCCGTTGTTTTACCGGAATATACCCTCTTCTTACTATCCAACTTCTTCTATGCATTACGACATCACCTAACTGTAAGCGAGGCACGTAAAGTATATGTTCATTTGGATGTTCGTCCAAATACACTTGAATCATTACAGGAATTAATCTATGTGTTGGAATAGGCTGACTTGATATTTTAAATAAAAACTCAATATGTCTAGGTAATAACCCTTCATACATAAAATAGCTGTTGTATATCTTTACGACTTTGCCAGATTTCTTATCAGTAAAGTATACCTTTTGGTCCACTTCATCCCAATTAACACATAAGTCTCGTAGAAATAATGTTTTTTCTTTGTCCACTCGATCACTTTGTAACAATAACGACTGTTCTACCATTGGCGGATGAATATTAATGTTGTAACCAAACGTGTCTCCTATCTCATACGCATTCTCAAAAAAGTGATCGTATTGTTGAGTTAAGTCTTTAACTGAAACAGGTGTGTATTGTAAATACCTAGAAAAATAGCGGTAATTTCCCGACCTAATTTCATTTACAATTAATTCTCCCCTTGTGGTTAGTTGACCAAATATTGAATAGGAGCCATCGAATGATTTGCTTAAGTTTTCGCTTCTTTTTAATTGAGTTTCTACTATATCTGTTACATCGATTATGAATTCAGTGGAGTTGAAACATTTGTTCATCAAGGCTTCATATAACGTTTTATTAATAGTAAACCGATGACTTTCTAGCTGCTTCATTTGATCTTTGTACTTTTCATAAAAATCATAGAATGGGATAGTCATTCTTCCTTCTTCGTTAATCCATTTGCTCACAACACGATTAACACATTCTGTATCTTGCACGCTTAACAAAAAAATTGTGTATCGTTCGACATTCTCTATAAATCTTTCTGGAATCTCTTTTGAAATAGATTGTGACAATGGTTGATAACTATCTTCATTGATATACGTTTTGTACGTTGGTAACTCCATCTGTAACAACGTATATATGTAACTTAACGATTCTTTTACTTCCCTCATACACTCTAATTTATTTTGAATAGAGCAAACGTTTAAATCCTCTAATTTCTTTTTTAATTTCCGTAAACTATTTAATAACTTCTCCTCTTTATCGAACGATCTAGCTAACGACTCGACATAGCGAATCATTTCTCCTACAGTATCGCTAGTTTGTTCATCGAACGATGGTTGAACAATCACTATTTTGTTTTGTATGAAATTATTGGCAATGCTTGATGCTTTATCACCTACATACATTTTTAAGTACGTAATAAGCTCTTCATAATGGATTGGTCCAGTTCTCGATTCAAATAAATGTATTAATTCCTCTAAAAAAACTGAGCGTTTGACTCGAATTTTTTTCAAAGTATTCTGATAAATTTTTCGATTCTTCTTGTCAACTAAAATATAAAATAAAATGCAGTCTTCTTTAACGACGTAATTAGGATTTAAACAATAAGTTTGTTCTTTAAACGTAAGTTCTAAATATTTATCAATGATTCTTAATACTATTGAACGATCTAACTCATGGTGACTAGTCTGTTTATTAACTTTAACAAAGATAGGTTTCACGTCACTTTCTTCCCTTTCCATTTTTTGCAACGAAAAGGAAGTGAACGTGGAGAAAGGGCTTGTTTTTAACACTGCTCTCGTATAATATGTTAAGTATTTTTCTTCATATTTTTCATATTTTCGTTTCTCTGGATTTTCTATATATTTTCTAATATTTTCGTATAGATGCTGATCTGTCATAAGAACAGCATTTAAGAACAACTCATTTTTCATGAAATTTCTAAAAGCAGACCGACTTTCCTTTAGCGAAGCATCAAACGTTATTCTCATTTTTTGCTCCAACAAAAGAGATTGTTTGAAAATTCGGACCCATTCCATAAGTAGCGGTAATTTGTTGTGAATATCTACTTTAAGCTTCTCCGCTAATTTTATTATTTTTTCTCGCTTATTGAACACTTGTCTTTTGCATTCTAGCAATAATGTTGTTTCTGTCTGATCGGTTGATTGATTGATTATCGTAAAGAGATCTTCACAAAGCTTTTCTTTATTTGACTCTAACCAAACGTCTAATTCTATCCATACTTGAAACTGTTCACTTATTTCTGAACTATATTCTAGAATACTATTCAAATGTTGAATAGGTTGGTTATTCGTACGAACAAGTAGGTAAGGATTCAGTTTTGCTTGACTTACAATCGGAATAATAACCTCCTCCTTTTTTATCAAAACGTAATTGATTGAAAAATAGTATCTGCTTGAAGCCCGAACATTATTTTATATTGCGATGTTCTTGTACCATTTAATGTATTCAGTTGCTGATCCGCCTCGTATTGAAAGTAGCTTTTATAAGGCCTAGCGAATAATCCTAATTTAGCTGCTTTCAGTAATAAAAATTGGGATATCATTCCTACAACCAGTTGAGAATAACGAAAATAATGCTTTCCATAACGCTTCTCTAGCTGCTCAAAATCGATGGAAAATGTACATATGAGAGGCATATGAGTAAAATTAATGGTGCCAGTATAACTGTATAATGCTCCTTCCTCTTCTTTACTTATACCTTGTCTTATTAACCGGTCATTTAATAAGTCGTACTGATAACAACCTTTCTTCAAACCGTTTACATGTTGCACCGTAAAATGCAGCATAATATGTTTCATTGCTTCTCTGACAGAAAATTCTGTAAATAAATTGCATTCTTTCATTGTTTGAGTACTCTGTAACAATTGTAAAAAGGCCTCTTTGCTTAACTTCACTTGCAGAGGAACAATTCCACTTAATCCAGAACCACTATTTCGTTTATAAAAAAGTTCTCTCCATTGAGATATGAGTAAGTTATTTTCCATCACATTTTCGATTGTATTTCCTCCGGCCATTAAGCCTACTTGAATACCGTAGGGACTGTTCTTCACCTCTATTTTCATTCCTATTACGTCACTCATTATTTGTAAATTAGTTAAAAAGTGACCTAGTTCTAAATAGCAAAGTGATTCTCTCAAAAAATTGTAGAAAGGTTGTAATTTATAAAAATCATAGTTTAAGTACAAGGTCAAATAATAATGGTCATTATGTTGATGAAGTACTGTTAACAATGTTTCCAAGGGATCTAGCGTTACAGTATTACTATTCAGATGATATACTTTATTTGTATCTTGACCAATCACATTTTGACTGTCTACAATAAAGATTTCCGTAGGATATAAAGATCTTGGTGAAGGATATGATTTATGCTTAACATATAAACTAGAAATATCAATACGGTTGTATAGCTGAACAATGGATAGAACGTTTATTATTACATTAACAAGCTGATTGCTTTCTCCTCCGCTAAGTTTTTTTCCTTTTAATAGTGGTAAGACATCAATCGACTTATCCTCTTCCTTCGCATGATTCAAGAAGTATGTTAACGTTTTTTCTTCTAATGATAATGGTTTTCTAACTGTAGTATCGATTGTAAGTAATTTGTATGCAAGTTCTTGAAGTAACGTTTCATGGTTCTCGCACATCTTATTCATATCTTCCTCCTATGGAAAAGGGTGAATATAGCTAGACACTTCATCTTCTTTTAGTTTCGTTGGAATATGTAATTGACTAACTTCCTCTAACCTCTTCCTCCTAACTCTACTAAATGGATAACCAAAATCTAACGTTAGCAATTCTGGTACAATGCATTTGACGACATATAAATTTAGATATTCTAATTCCTTTGGAGTTTGGTTGTATACAATAACTTCATATTTTAATCGTTCTAGTGAGTGTAATACATAGCGGAGATCTTCTCTTATATCATCGCTACGAAAATCATACTTTTTCTTCATTTCTTGGACGGTCATTTTCTTTACACTTGAACGATTTAATAAAAAGTCAAATCGTTTAAGTTGCTCACGTTTGGCGTAAAAGTGAGCATGTGACTCCATATCTAGTACGTCCTCATCTTTTACTAATGTACTTATTTTCAACTTTTCTTTGTTATAAGCATCTTCAACACCTTTATAGCTATGATAAAGTTCCATTACTGCGTCATAAATTGCTTTTTCTACACTTACATGTGCTCCTGCGGTGGAGAAAGTCGCCAGTTGAGATCTAGTATTACCTAATGCAACTACCCAAACACTCGGTATGTTTGTATCTAATGTTGTGTTAAATAATCGCAATTCATATCCGTCTAACTCCATCTTTTTTATCACCAGTTGGATATCCAGCGATTCTATACTTTCGCGATCAATCTCCGGAACTTGCAACTGCTTGTACCACACAGCTAGAAAGCTATCTCTTTCAATCAGCTCTAATAAGCCATATAAAGTAGCTTCTTCCATAGAATTCCCCATTGCACAGCCATTACTATTCTCAAAGATATAACGGTTTTTAGCTGGTGCTAAATAATTCACTACTTGTAGAGGGACATATTTCTCGCGCTTTTCTTTATACGAAAAGGCTTTTACCCACTGAAGCTGTAGTGTATCTGTATATTGCTGTAACTGTTTTGACTCCTTGTTATAGGTAGTATGTTCATAAACTCCTAGTTTCCTTGGATGTATTGCTTGTTCTTTTATGTTTATATAAGTAGATTCTTTGACTTCATCAGGAACTAAACTACCTGCCCACCGCTCTAAATATTCAAAACAAGCACTTCGTTTATTTTCTTCCGAATGAACACCTTTTCCAGCTCCAGCAACTTTTGTTTTTACGTTAACACATAAATATTGCCCATTCGATTTTATTAATTGAAGGTCGCTGTTATAAGCAAAAATAATAAATTTTTCAAGTAAACTGTTATAGCGATTAAACGGTCTGTGACTTCCTTTTACTTTTTTATAGGAAATCTGTTCGTGCAATTTTTCCCTATATTGATTGGTTGGTTTCGCTAATATATGTTTCTTCCTAAAAATATCTCGATCCAAATAGTAAACATAGTTACTGTCTTCTAAATTTAATAAAGCATGTTCTAACTCTCTTATGATGATAATCACCATTTCGTTTAATTGTGTTATTATCGGATACGTTCCATTAGATGATGTACGTATTAATTTGTAATTTTCATCCAATATAGTAGTTGCATTCGGTGAGAACCACGGCCCTACCATCACTAATTTTTTATTTAAGAAAACATTTAATGTTTTACTATTATGGGTTACGGGAGTGAGCAATTCCGGTTCATCATTCGTATGAAGGTGTATATTCAAGTAATGGTCATCTTTGAATTCCTTCACTGAAATAAATTGGAACTTAGAGTCGGTTCTATTTAATTGGGAAATAAAAGCTTTACCTTCATTCTCATTTTTCATGCCAACTTGAACTAGTAATTTCATCATATTTGGACACCTGCCGTAGATGGAGTCATCCAGCTTATGTGAATTTCGTTACCCATTAAATCGAAAGTTGTTACTAAGCTGTTTTCCTTTATGCTATCGTTCGTTAACTCCAAATACATACTTTCCAATATTGAAAGTTGCTGAGTCGATAGTTCAGTGAAAAATTGATTATCTTGTAGTGGATTAGACAATTTCCCTTCTACAATATAGTGTAGATATATTCGTTCTAATATTTCTTGCATTGGAAATTGCAAGGAGTCTGATAGTAAAAAGTATTCATTGATTTTTGCCTTAATGTGAATGTAAAACAAGTCAGGTTTATTATGAAGTGCCGGTGACAAATCTTGGTTTAAGTTTACATATTTTATGTGTACTTCTTCTTGAAATCTCATCTGTAAACTACGTAAGATGAAATATGCTTCACTACTCATGTTACAGTCACTAATAGGTAAAGTTTTTTTCACCTTTACTATGTCCTTTAATTTTGTTAACACGTGATATTGGACTGTTTTTTCATACAACCTTTGTTTACTCGTTTCCAATATAGAAAAACCTTCTTGATTATATTCCTTTGTTACATGATGTTTAAATCCTGTTGTAAAGGCATAAAGTTGTGCATCTTCCTCGGATAATGAAGCACCTATCGATACGTACTCTTCACCGTGCTTAAGCTCGTAAATATTATATGGAAAATGATTATGCTTCACTTCGTTAAATTCTATAAATAGGCCTATTGCTGGATCTACTAAACTTTTATACATATTAATCATATCCGCTTTATTCATTTTTTGCTGTCCTTTGGAGGAAGATTGAATCATATATAATTCTTTAGGAGATTGCTCATATTGTAAGTCGAATTTCTTTATGGAATGATTTATCATTATTTCTACACCTGTCATATGATGTAAGACATCTAACGCAATTTGACTCCCTATTAATAACATGGACATTTTTTCAGGAGCTTTGTTCTGTTTTGTTCTTTGATGAAAATTCATCCATCTCTTTCTTAACATCGTACGCCAAATAAAATTAGCACTGACGTCAATAGAAGTACGATATGCATAACGTCCTTCTGAAAATACGTGAATTAAATTAGCCGTTTGTATCTTCGTGTCAATAAAAATATAATCTTCTCGATCAAAATTATCTTGCACATGTATGATTAAATCATAATCCGCTGCTACTTCTGTAGAAGGTATTTCATTTATTTTAACGATCGCTGTATCGCTCCCATTGTGACGTTCGGAAGGAAGATTCCATTCTTGGCACAATTGCTCACTTCTACCATGCATCTGCAAAACGTGTAGTTCTTTCATACCAAGATTAGATAGATTATCAATAATTGATTCCCAGCTCATACCTGAGCCTATAATTAATATCTTACTGTTACGAAAATGTTGAAAGCGAGCTAGTCCATCCTCTTGATAATTGGAAATGTAATCAATCGTCGTTTTATGTTGAGAGTAAACTATACTTTGGCTGTTAATTATATTTTCATAATTATTGTGAAGGAATTTTTTACTCTCTAGATGTTGAATCACTTGTATTATTTTTTTTGCATTTTCATCAAATTTGGATTGTACTTCCTCTATCGTTTTCTGGCCATCTAATGACGCTGCCACTTTATAAATAAAATCCTTTAAAGCGGTATTGCCTTTTATATAGATATATTCTTTTTTTCTTTTTAACACTAAACCGTCTTTCGTTTCTAATATATTTACGTCATTTTTCAACCGTGGATAGAACGTTTTCATCGGTCTTTGCTACCCCCTTTGAAAACTGATGAAATAAAGGGTCGAATAACTGATTATCTTTCAGATATAGTGTTGACAAGGCATAGGTATTGTAAAATTTGGTTAGCGCAGCAGTGTTTAATAAAGGAAAATGCGCATAAAAAACGTTTAAAATCCATCGATACGTTGAAAAATGTTCGTGTTCTGCTAATTCTTTCAAATTTGTAGGGTTAGACATTAAATTTTTATGACCTTCACTATATTGTTCTATATCATATTCTTTTGTTGAATAAGGAGAATTATAGGTAATAGCTCCATCCTGGTAAAGAGCTTGAACTTTAGGCCAATTGTATTGCAAATACTCGACCCATTTTTGTAGCACATCTTCTTTCTTACCTTTTAATCTATCGATGATTTCTTTTGTATAGCTTCGATATTCTTCTTCAGATGCTTCAAATTTCATTCTAAAACTGGTCTCTACTTTATCCTTATTCTCCATTGACAAACTATGAAGAAACCCTACGTAGTGGGAATAATAAGAAACAAATCCATGTAGCTGCAAGTTAGGGTTGTTAGCTGATCGCCATTTTGGGAAATGGCATGCTAATACAATCAACATACAGAAAACTTCCTTGTCCATCTCTTTTCTTGTTAAACACTTTGCCTGAATCGATAAAACATGTTGTGTCATTTGACAACAAAGGTCTTCGTAGCTTTTAAGCTGTTGCAGATTCTCAAACGTCTCTTTCTCAATCATCTCCTTATCAACTTCAGTGAGGACCGTATTGTTTCTTATCAAATCTTTTACTTTACGGTTTTCAAAGTGAGCAATCTTTTCAATTTTCTTCCTATATAATAATTCATCAAGCGGAGGTGATGGGTTGTGAGAAACAAACTGTAAGAACATCTCCTCTACTTCCTTCATCAAGGAAATCGGAAAAGTTCCTTCTTCGTCCATTACTTTTAACGTATAATTTGGACCACCTATCCAATTTCTTTTTAAATAATATTTAGGAAAACCTTCTTGCTCTAGCTTTTTACTAATTGGCTGAAAACAGTCTGTATATAGATTTGATGAATTGCTGTTGTAGAAGATAGTGAAGTTTATACGTTGACCGTTTGGATGATCAAAGTTCATTCTAAAACCTCCCTTTTATTTAGCGAGAAAACTTTTTCACATAGCTTATAGAGTAACATTTCTTTATAAGGAGAAAGCCCCAGCCTGTTACAGTACAT
Organism: Sutcliffiella cohnii; assembly: GCF_002250055.1. Lineage (NCBI taxonomy): Bacteria > Bacillati > Bacillota > Bacilli > Caryophanales > Bacillaceae > Sutcliffiella > Sutcliffiella cohnii. Next base: position 1,452,984 of record NZ_CP018866.1, on the reverse strand, counting down.
ATGCATTTGACTAGTTAAAACCGTGATTAATTGATCTTTCGGTAACTTATGTAGTTTCATCATCTTCACTAAGTTATGAAATAGATGATAGTAATTCGTGACATAAAGTTGTACATGACTGTTGGCTTCACGCCCCAAAATGTGATTGATTCGTTTGTACCTTTTTATAAGGTGCTCTTTATGCCTGTCAAAAAGGAAGGTTGCTTGATTTACAGCCTCTTTCTGTGTAACACTCTTCTTCGTGTACTGGATAAAAGAATCGGTGCTCATTACTCCTTCTTTTTCCATTATCATTAAACTAATGAAAAAACTGTCGAGCGCAAGAAAGAATCGATGATTATTGGATGACTGTAAAACCTTAACAGTTAGTTTAGTGTTAGAAATAAAATAGTCCTCATTTATTTCGATACCTTTTAGTCCTCCATATCGATTTATTTCAGGAACATATTCAGACTCTACTACACTATTATTTTCGTACCATTCTACATTTCTACTATTAATATTTTCTAGTGAGAAATATTTACTATACTGCTTATAAAATTGTGCAACATCTAGTTTCTCATTCGATGGATGAGTATCTAAATAAGATCGGAATTTCTCTGAAATGTACCGTTTTTCTTCCTCATTAACATGTAACATCCTCACCCGAATATGTGGCCCACCATACCAATACCGAATAAAAAACCAATCTATATTTAACTGTTCCATAACTGGTTCAATTAATTCGAGAAGGAGTATGTCTAATTGATCAAAGCTATGGTAATACAGGTGAAAGCTTGTCCACTTTTTATCCATCTAACTCCCCCAATGTTTTTTCTATAGCTTAACTATAGTATAGATTTATTCAATTTTAATCCGTTTCTCCCGCAATTATTTCTACTTTATAACGAAAAAAAAATTGCGGAATCCCGCAATTTTTTGAAAAATGCTATTTATATTATTATTAATTACAAAGTCCATACCTTCGGATTAAGTACCACGGCTAATCTACCACGACTTCAGTCTTACATCTTCTAAACTAAAATATACCTATGTATGTTAACTTTTGAAATGAAGCGACATACAAGAATAAATGATTACGTTACACGCTTTCTTCTTTAATATATCCGAATTTTATTCCTCTTAAAACCGCTTGAATTCTAGATTCAACATGCAATTTCTCATAGAGCGAAGTTATATAGTATTCTATCGTTCTTGAACTAACATGAATTGCTTCTGCAACTTGTTTATTCGTATATCCTTGCGCCATCAAATTTAATACTAAAATTTCCTTTTCTGTTAATGGTTCTGTTTTCATGTACTCTTGTTTCCTAATAGTCATGCCTTTGGATACAAATAAAATCATATCTACTAACGTCTGTAACGTATCGCTTTTTGAAACAAAAGCATTTGCCCCAACTCGAAACGCTTCTTCTTCATACGGTTGATAGTCAAAACCTGAATATATAACAATCGGTACGTTAATCTCTTGCTCTCTTAATCTTCGAACTATCTTTAACCCATTATCTTGAGTAGAATCATTTCCTAGTTTAATATCAATAATTAATACATCAGGGGTATGCAGCTCTATTTTTTGTAATAAAGAGGTGCTATTATTTAATTCCGCAACAACTTTTAATCCATCTCGCTCATTTAAGTGTTTTGTCAAACCATAACTAACTGCTTTATGGTCGTCTAGTATTAAGATTTTTACTTGCTTCAATGTCAACCCCTCCGCCTAGTTAATATTTATGTTTAAATGAATGGAAGTTCCTTTTCCCTTTGTGGAGTAGATATCTAACAATCCCCCCATTTTTTCAACACTTTGCTTGACAGAAGCAATGCCGATATGTTTTTTCTGCAGAAATTCACTAATCATATTATTGTTTATCTCAAAGCCTATTCCATTATCGTTAACTTGAATATTAACCGTATTACCCTCTTTTTTCATCAAAATAGTAAGTTCGGTTGCTTTCGAATGCTTTTCCACGTTCTTTACTAGCTCTTTTAAACTTCGGAAGATTATTTTTTGATCGGCTTTAGATATGTTATCTAAATCTTTATCTGTCAAATCTACTTTATAATTTAATCGCAACTTGCTATTATTCCAATCATAGAGAAAGTAATACTCACACGTTCTTAAAAATCCAAGGTCGTCTATCATTCCTGGGTAAAGATCAAAACATTTCTCCCGTAGATCATGCATTAACTTGGCAGACATCCTTACAGCTTGATTCATTTCCTCTTTAGTGCACATATAGTATTTTCCTTTTATATCTTGCATTGCTGCTTCTAAAGAATGGTTCAAACTGATTACACTCTGCAAAATATGATCATGCAAGTACATAGATAATTCTTTCTTCTCATTTTCTTGCACTTCTACTAATTGCTGATTGTATGACTGAACGTCATGTAGTTTATGCTTTATGAGTTCTCTACTATTATTTAAGAACATTTTCTCATTCTCTAACTGCTTAAGTTGGGTCGCAGTAAATATCACCTCTGCCGCTATATCCAACATTTCTTCCAGTTGCTTTACTTCTTGTGGTTCCAAACGACTTCCATTAATCTTTTCTCCTATAAAAAAGTGTACTTTATATTTCCCTTTGTATTGACAAATAATTTCTTTACTAGTAGATAATTCACTATTAAACCTTTTATTAATAGCTTTCCTATCATGTTGGCACCATTTTAATAGCTCATCTTTCCACAACAAGTACTTCCCCGTTGCGAAAAAATACTCTCGCCCATCTTCATTTATTATTACTATCGCAGATGAGTCAATAGCCACTATTTTATGTATAGAAGTTAAAACGAACTCCATAACAGATTCCGCATGCTCACTTTTAACTAACTTTAATAATAAATCATGATTATGTTGGTTAAAATTATCTTGTAGTCCGAATAATTTTCTTAATATTAACTTCGGAAGTATTTTCATCAACTGCAAAACTAGCAAAACTAATAAAATGATTCCGATTATGTCTGTAAATGGTAATAAATCGGTTTTCATGACCAAACTACTAACAATGCTTGTCCATAAGTAATAAGCTATAATACTGATTAGTAGGATGACTGTATAATATATAATCTTAGGTTGGTAAATATTCACATCAATTATTTTGTTCTTTACCATAACATAGGAAAAAACAATCGGTAATAAGTTAAAAGAAAGTACTAAAAACTCCGTTGGGATTATGATTGGATTAACGTTAATAAATGAGGGTATTATTCCAAATATGATTGCTGGCATAAAAATAAATAGGAACGTAACGTTTAATAGTTTGATTTGATTTTTTATAACGGGATCCTTTGTTCGCAAGCTTTTCGTTACTAGTAACACTAAAAATAATAAAACTCCTAACAGAAACAATATGATCCATATTCGCTTTATCCAGTAATGATAAGTGAAATCTAGTAAAAATATATCTATTATATTGGTGCTGACAATGAGTATATTAATCATAACTAAAAAGGCGTTTATATTAGTAAAAAGGTTATATTTTTCATCTTTAGGAAAATTAAGGTATAAGTATATGAGTAAATTAGGAATAAAAGGGAATACGATTAGCAGTATAGTTAATGAGGGAATATGCATTAACCCTGATGAAATAGATGAAATAAGGGCTAGAGCGATAAAGTAGTTTAACATGAAATAAATCCCTTTTATTTTATGCTTCTTCAACTTTATAAATGTATAAGTACCTGTAATGATACAAACTAGAGAAGTAATAGCTAATAGAAAAACACGTGAAAAGTCCTTCCAAGTGTAATACTCAAAGATGTTAACCTCTTTAATCCCCCCATTTTCCTCTTCTAATATTATGTGTGACGCCAATTCAATAATATTCCATTTAATTGTTTCATGTTCACTAACACTTTTATGATTAACTTTTATGATCTTATCACCAATGTTCAAGTCAAACTCTTTTTCAAATTCTACAACTCTTAAACCTTTTATATAATATTGGTTTTCTTCTTCATTAACAATTACACCTAAAAAAGGGTGTTTAAAGCTGAAGGATACGAAGAACAAAAAAATAATTATATATACAATTATTAGAAAAAATACTATTTGATTCGTATAGCGTCGTAATAATAGTTTATCCATAATAACACTTCCTGTTTATTGAATCTATGTAAATAAGTCAGACCTACTTTAGACCTGACTTTTCAACATTTTGTTATGTAGATTGGTTATCTATTGCTGCTCTAATTTCTCCACCAACCCAAGGCATTCCCCAATTTTTTACAAGTTGATCTTTCATGTCTCCGATAAATTGTAAAAAGGCACGTTTTTCTTCCTTTGATAAGCTTTGGTACTCTTCTAAACTTACTAGTTGTGCAAGGTCTTCGCCTTTAAGATGCATTTCTCTCGTTTTACATACTAATTCCCAAACTTTATTCGACATAATTTCCATATCCCTCCTTTCTTTTTACAGAATATCATAGTTGTTAAATATTCTCAACAATTAAAATATTCTAACATCTATTTTTGTTTTAGGTTGTTATACCTAAGTAATGTTTAAGTTTTGATAGTGAATGCTCATTTTGAACAGGAGGTTTTAGCATGTTCAAACATTCGTCTACCTTATTACGATGGTAGAATATTTGAAATTTACAGTAATCAAAAGAACCACTTTGTTGCAAATTTTTCATTATTTCTATTCTGTTCTTTTCAAGTTCCTTATTGTCATACCACTCTTTTAATTTAGTAGCGAAAGTATCACCTTTTATCCTACTGTTTTCAATTCCCTTAATAAGAATAAAATTAGGCATTAACTTACGTAAGTCTGACTTTTGAGCAGACTGAATGTCTAAATAATCATTTTGCAGCTGAACAACCGCCCCTAAACTTTTGCCTATTTGTATATGCGTCAGCGTATTCTCCGGTTTTATTGTTGTATATGCCTCAAAAATGGAGAAAGCCATTTTTATTAGAATCCCGGATTTGCTATATACGTAGTCCCAATATTCCGTCTCTTCCATACAAAAAACATTCAGTTTGCTTTCATTCCATTGCCCAATAAGTGCATGTGAGACATGTGAAGATAAACAATGTAGTATTTTACTCTTTTTTGTTTTGCAAAAAACTTCTGCAGGTGAGCGCAGTATGATTGTATATGCATTTGTATACAACCAGTTAGCAAGGAGCATCGTATCTTCGAGAGGTAATTTTCCCCACGGAGCATCATTATTATCTCTATCTTTAATATCATCCATTATGTCCCCTGCTAGTAAAGCAAACTCTAAAGAGAAGGCAATACGTTCAGTCGCACTAGCTGGAACAGAATAATATTCCCCTAGCAAAAGCGACAAATCACTCCAAAACGAAACATTTTTCTCATGTAAAGGTTTACTTCTTTCCGCAAAAGAAGCAATAACATTCTCCTTAAAATCTTCCATATAAAATGGACTCTGACAGTTTAATAGAGTATTCACTTCCTCTAAAAATCTTTGTCTATTCATTTTGCTCTCCTTCCTAGTGATTTTAGGGATAGAAAAGTCATTAAAGTATTTTTTACATTTCTTTTACTAATGTGTGCCCATTAGCCTGTCCCTTCGCTCATCATTTTTGAATCATTAATTATATTATAACAGTTTCAGTAAGTTACTAAGAGCAACAAGAGGATAGGAAAGTTATTCACACATTTTTTACACCCTTCGCTAATATAAGCTTTAAGAATAATCCTGTCCACTCGTTCCAAGTTAATTATGTTAAGATTTTTCCTACTCACTTTTTTTAGATTAATAGATTAGCTTATCATATACGTGATATAATATAGAAAACTATATCGGAGGGATTTTGTATGGAAGAAACTTTGAAAAGAATACTTTCTGAACTTCAAAATGTCAATACCCGTTTAGACGGTATAGAAAATGGACAACTAGAGATAAAGCGTGACATTTCTAGTTTAGAACAAGGACAACAAGAGATAAAACGAGACGTTTCTAGTTTAGAACAAGGACAACAAGAGATAAAACGAGACGTTTCCATTATAAAAGATAATCTTATCAATGGTTTAGGCCCATATTTTGAACGCATAGAGCAACATATTGATGAAAGAACAGATGAACTAAAAGATACATTAGAAGACCAACAGCGTGTGATTGATATTTTATCGGTTCGTTCAATTAAGCATGAAAGTGAAATAAAAGATTTTAAGCGAATGTTAAAAAACCAATAGAAAATTAAGACGATTGTTGGTGGTTTTCCATTATAGATCCAAAAATAGAACCAACCACCAACAACTATACAATAAACCTCTTATTTTCTTCCTTATATTATTTTCAATATCTTACCTGTCCCCTCGTTTACTCTAATTTCCGATCAACTGCTTGAGGTGGTTGTTCGAACCAATCTTTATTAATCGTAAGGAATAGACTCTCACCATAGTACTTCTTCATCTTATTATTAATGTTTGTCAGCTTTAATATAATATCTGACCTTAAAGTAGTATTCAATGCCTGGCCGATCATCGTAAAGCAAAACATCCCAAGACATGCATTAACAAAATAAAGCATTAGTTTATCAGAGAAAGGAGATACTTCCACGTCAAATATTTGATAATCTCCAGAGGCGGATATTGGGACATTTTCTTCCTCTAATACTTCTTTTAAGGAATCTATTGTTGATTCAATTACATCCCTCCCTTTCCCGAAATGTTTCTTTAACTCTTCGTCATTACTTAGCTTATTAAACGTAACAAAAATCATTTTTGAAAAATATGCTCTATGAATAATTCTTGTTATGTTAGCAATTTCCGCTGCATTTAATGCTCTTGCTTCACTTAACGATTTGCTTAAATATTTTTTGCTATCTACAAACTCCACCTTTTTTTCAAATGTAAGTTGAGGTGGCTTAAGGTAAATACCTTTTTCTAGCATTAATTCAACCGTCTCATCTTGAAGCTGTATAGTAGTTTCCAAAGCGGTATGAAAATAGTTTCTTGTATCTTTTCTAGTGCAATCAGATAAAGCACTAGGATAAGTAGTTAAAGCGAGCAATGTAATGTCATGACAGAAATACAAAATAAAAGTATCAGAAAAGACTTTACTCGCCTCCTTCACTACATCTCTTTCTGTAAAACCGATTGGTGTAGGGAAATCTTCTTTCATAAAAAATGTAGTAAGTTTTTCTATATTTTGTTGTGAGGCATTGAACATTTTTTCAACAATTATTTTTATATCTTCATCGTCCGTAGTTGTAGAAAAATACTCCGTTAATTTCATAATTAAATTGCTCATTAAATAGGCTGCCCATATATTAGATAATTCCGTAGAAGTTAAAGGCACTTCAGATTTATGCATACTAATTCTCTCCTTCTTAAACCCCATTAATGTCTTTATTGTTTGTTTATCTAGTCATTATTATGAAAAGAAAAATAATTGAAGGTTTTTAACTTAGAGGAAATAATACGATCAAAAAAATGAAATGATAAGGGAGGAATAATCTTAAAAGAAATTACGCCAACTGAATTTGCTTAAATGCTTAAAAAGAGTGAAAAAGTAAATATATTTGATGTCCGTGAAGATGAAGGCTAGATAGGGAAGTAAAGTTTCTGAAAATTCATTATGCGATAAGTATAAAACATCTCAATAGTGTTAAAGATGCAATTATTAATATTATTGAGGTGTTTATTCATGTATTTATTATTAGTAATGATTGTTTGGATTCTTTTTGCTTATAAGTTTGTAGATTGGTCTCAATGGAAGAAGCAATATTCAACTATTCTATTTTTTATGGTTGTTAATCTTTTTTACAATTACTTTTATTACAACCATACATTATGGGCTTTTAGAGGAATTACAGCAGAATGGTTAAATCACTCCATTATTAATTTAGCATTTACTCTTTTTATCTGTCCCGTTGGATTAATTATTTATTTACAAAGGTTCCCTCAAAAACGAAATTCGCAAATAGTTTATATAGGAATATGGGTATTATTCTATTCAGTGATCCAAACATTATTTGCTTATACAGGAATGTATGTCTATGATAACGGATGGAACGGTTGGCTAAATTTACTATTAAATACTGTGATGTTTACAATTATTTATATACATTACAGAAGCCCTCTCAAAGCTATACTATTATCCATTCTGTTAGCTATTATTTTTTATATCTTTTTCCCATTCCCGCTGGAAAGCTTAAAATAGGAAGGAGTACTTCAAATGGAAATTAAAGAATTATTATCTATTCCAGTTTTTTTATTACTACTATTTTTAACATACATTATTATGTGGACATATTTAAATGTCCGAACAGAGGTTAGAAAGAAAAAAGGGCCGGTAGATTAAGGGAGACTGTTGGCTAATAGTAACCAATAGCAAAAGGGCTAACGCCTTGACAATAAACTACCAAATAAAAGCTAGTTCAAATACGACTGGATATTCAGCGTAAGTTTTCCAGCTAGTGAGTCAATTTCATTCGGAGTGAATGGCTTGTAATAAATTAATGTGGTCATGTAGTACCTTTCTTTTCAAAATGTATGCATATGAATACTTTGTAAATGAAAATGTTGTTGTGAATAGGATTAAACAAAAAATACAGAGTACTTATGATAAGTACTCTGTATTTTTTGTTTAATATTGATAGTCGATTTCGAAAATTGGCCTTAACATGAAAAAATAGATTCCACTTTCATAAATGCGTATTAAAACCCATATTGCTCATACGATTCATGGGCTGGCATGCCTTCGCTAATATACAGCTTCTTTTTTGTTAAATTCATGATAATCGAAAAAACAGTTTCGATATGTCGATGAGAAGGGATTTGATGATTGATATAATGATTTATTGAATTGGGAGCATTGAACGTATCACTGAACCACAATTTAAATGTTTCTTCATTAATCTCTATATCATTTTTTACTGCGTACTTTATAAGTTGTTCTGCTCTTCTAAGGCGAATTTCGGAATCACTATATCTTAAACTATTCCCTTCTCCAACATTCATTTTAATTTCAGGTGAACAGATGTGATTAGTATGCACGCCATATTCGGTCTCATTATTTGTAATAGCAATGCCAAATGGAGACACCTCAACATGAAAAGCTAACCCTTTATTTTCTCCCTCACTATATCCAATCATAAAATTAGCAGCGGACGCCATTTGTCCTTCTTGAATTTTCCCCATTGCTTCGTGTAGCGAACGAGAATCAAGAATCGAGCGAAGGCCTAAGTGAATCGGAACCCCATCGCTTTTCTTCTTAGAATGAAGGGCATTTAATCCGACACCAATCGAATGATCATTACAGCCAATTTTCCCAATTATCCCACCTTCTGTTACCATGACGATGTTCGGCCGGTCCTCCCTTTCTATTTTAAGCAACAACAAACTATTTTTTTGTGCGGCTTTCCAATCCCAATTTTGACCGATGATGGTATCAGCTGATAAAGGACTACATGTAAAAATACTTGTGCATCCATCGGTGAAAGAGGAATGTGCCTCCCCTGTAAGTGCGATTTCACTTCTAGCATTGAGAGCCAAAATATCTTCAAAATCCATTGATGCCCCTTCTGCTACTCCATGGATTTCTTCAAGTAAACGTTCATCAAATTTTTCAATGGCTTTAATATGGATTTTCGCACGTTCCTTTACTTCATTCCACCGAATACCTTGGTAGTCATAAAATAGTTTTTCATACGTTTCCATACTCCTAAGGATTTCTTCTTTCCCGAGTAGACCATGTTGTTTACCTATCTCATACGCGGAACCTGACAGAGTCAATTTCTTCATTTATAAACTCCTTTGTTCTCATACTACATTTCTATTACAGATTTTCCTTACGTCTCATCATGCTTCTCTCTTTCACAAAAGAAGCGACTTCTTGCCCTGTAACGAACTCTATATTCGGATAGCTTTTGATATACTGAATAAATTGATCAAGCATATCAATTCGGGATGGCCGACCTATGATTTGCGGATGACAAACTAAATTAAACAACTGACCACGTTTATAAATTGCATGAAATTCTTCTTTCCAGACATTCATGACATGTTGTGCTGGAAAAATGGGCCTTGCTGGCCCTGTTACACTAAATAAAAAGAAGGGAGCATCATCGAGCATCCAATGGACAGGAATTTCAATTAAATCTGTCTGCTTCTCTTGCTTGACAACACGATACGGGTTAATAGAATCCATCATATTACTTGAATAGAGAAAATCATGTTCAATTAATAGGTCTAACATATGCTCACTTGTTTCCCATGCTGGTGAGCGAAAACCGACCGGTTTATGTCCAATTACTTTCTCTAAAGCGGTTAATCCCTTTATAAAAACTTCCCTTTCTTTTTCTGGATCCTCCGGGTCAACCCATTCATGTAAATAGCCATGGTGACCTATTTCATGCCCATCCGCAATAATTTCTTCTACCAAAGATTGATATTTTTCAGCTACCCAACCTGGGATAAAAAACGTGGATTTTATTTCATGTTTTCGCAGGAGCTCCAAAATACTTGGAACTCCTACATTTGCCCCGAATACACCTTGTGATAATGTACCTGGTTTTTTAAGATTGTCTTTATTTCTAGAAATCCATAATGTTTCGGCATCGAAATCAAACGTGAGCATCACAGGTGTTTGTATCCCTTTTTTCCAAATCAATGTCATCATTCCTTTTTTAATTTTCACAGCGAATAGCCTAAGTCATAAACTCCTGGTAAAGTTAATTCTTGATTCAGTTGTATTGCCGCTTCTTTTGCCCAGTATGGTTCACGTAGAAGACCGCGACCAACGGCTACTATGTCCGCCCTGCCTTCTCGGATTATCGACTCAGCTACATACGGACTTTCTAACCGACCAACTGTAATAACGGGTAACTTAAACCTTTCTTTTATTACCTGGGCATATTGTGCTTGATAGGCAGGGTAGACGTCAGGTCTTACGGGATCATTTCCACCTGTGCTGACATCAAATATGTCCACTCCAGCTTCAATAAAATGAGGAATTAACTTTAGCATATGATTAAAGTTGTAACCATTTTCTCCGTACTCAACTGCTGAAATTCTTAAGATTAACGGCATCTCAGATGGAATACGTGAACGAATTTCTCTTATAACTTCGACGGGAAACACGTGATATTCACCATATTGATCGGTTCGATGATTCGTAGCTGGTGACATAAACTGATGCAAAAGGTATCCATGAGCCCCATGAATCTCAATCGTATCAAAACCTGCTTCAACAGCTAATGCGGCAGATTCACCAAACTTTTCACAAATCTCTTTTACCTCATCCGTAGTTAATTCCCTTGGTACTGGAGATTCTTTTGAAAATGGATGCTTTCCAGGACCAACAACATCGCTTCCTTCAATCACTGATTTTCTACCAGCATGGGCGATTTGGATGCCTATCTTTGAACCATACTTATGACATTCTTCCACAATTCGCTTGAAGTAAGGAACTTGGTATTCAGAGTGAAGAGTCAGACATTGATTAGTTATTCTCCCTCTTAATTCCACATTAGTCATTTCTAGAAATATGAGCCCTGTGCCACCAATTGCTCGACTTACATAATGAACAAAATGCCAATCTGTTGGAGTCCCATCTTTGTTTTCAGCTTGATATTGACACATTGATGACATCATAATGCGATTTTTCAACTGAAGTCCTTTATGACTAAATGAACTGAATAGTCCGGCCATTTCATACCACCTCCATCTGATTAGTTAAGGGTTGATTAGTTTTAGAAAATCCCTATCATTGATAAAAGGATGAAGTATACCACTGTCACAACAATGAACCCACCAATTAAAATGACATAATCTTGTTTCTCAGGAGCAGCTTCCTCAGTGGCAAAGCCTTTGTCTTTTAATAATTTATAGCCTTCTTTTTCACTGTTTGTTTGTTTCGTTAGTAATGAGAGGATAATGAGTCCTCCAAATCCAATTGGAAAACTATAGACTGTAGGAAATGGTGCAAACCAACCCCAAAGATTGTTGGTGATGATCATAAACGCACCAACTGGAACACTTAACCAAATCATAATATTAACAGCTTTAATTGTGAGACGCTCCCAATATAATGAAAGGATTAAGGTTGGGAAGAGTCCAAGCGATGCGATTATCCCAGCTAACGATCCAGCAATAATTAATAAATAGTTTTGTTTAAAAGCCATGACTCCAACTAAAATTAAAACAATTACACTGATGCCGATTGTATATTTCTTCTTAGCGTCATCTGACATGTCCGGTTTTAGCGCATAGCGAAACAAATCTACTATCCCTTGCGAAATTGATAATGCTTGCGTGTTTGCCGTAGTAAATGCGGCTGACATTGCAGCACCGATGATGAGGACACCGACAATCCAAGGCCATACATGAACTGATGCATAGGCGGAAATGCTATCTGGATGCATTGAACCTGGTTCAATAACAGCCATTAACATACCAGCCGAAATAAAGATTAAAATTGATAAAACAACGGTAATGGTATAAGAAATAAATGACCCTTTTAAGACACTTTTTGGTTTATCGACTATAAGAGAACGGTTAATGATGTGAGGTGATCCACCAACAATTGCTAGCCACGCTAAAGCATAACCAACGAAACTTGCCATACCTAAACCAGAAGAACCTGTTGCTGACCAACCATCGAAGGATGAAATCGCTGCAATTCCTGCATCTACCCCTCCTACAGCAGAGATGGTTGCGGGCAGAATAATAATTGCAATTAGGATAAATAACACCATCGCAAACGTGTCTGTGATAACGACTGACCACATCCCTGACAAGCCAAGAGTAAATGCAACTATAATAACCATTATTGTGACTGCTAATGGTAACGGGATATCAAAAATAGTTTGTAGGATTAACCCACCACCTTGAATTTGTACTAATAGATAAAAATAGAGAATTCCTGCTAACGTTAAACCAAGGCCTGCATACATCCATTTTCCATTACTTCCAAATCTCACTTTATAGTATTCTGAAATACTAGTAACCCCAAGTTTTCTCATTCGTAAACCGATTAATGTGACAGCAATGATCCATCCAAAGGTAAAACTACTAGTATAAAAGAGGAGGAATGGCATCGGTCCCCAGTTCCAAGCAGAACCTACACCGCCGATAAAGGTCGATAGACTGACGTAGCTGGCTGTTAATGTACCAGTAAACATCCACCATTTTGCTTTTCTACCCATAATCCAATAATCTTCCGCCGTTTTAACATATTTCTTCACAACGATACTAATAAGAACGAATGCGATCAACACTATAACAATTCCCCATGCTAGATGCATAAATTATATCCCCCTTTTTAGGGCCATGTAATACAACAAGCCAAAGAAAAATGTAAACCCTAGAAAGTAAGCTAAAATGATTACTTCATGAATACCCGCGGAATCTTTAGGTGATGCAATAAACGCTAACGACGCAAGAAATCCCCAGACCAATACGCCCCAGCCAATCCAAACGACAATATCAAAGATATGACTGCTCTTTTTCGTTGGGTTTGTTTCATTCTTATCTTGATTCATTCAATTGCCCCCTTTTGATTATTAAATTATTTTGAACACCTAGAAATTCTAGGATGATACAAACCTTTTTTCTTTCACCTTGCTTGTTTATTTGAATTTGGTAGGCCATAATGACCAGATGATAGACCGCCATCAATCGGAATTATTTGTCCGGTCATGTACGTATTTAGCGAGGAAGTAATCATTTCAATTGCACCACTTACTTCTGTAGGTTTTGCAGGACGTCCAAGTGGGATTCTTTTGCTAAATGTCTGAACATAACTTGGATCCAACAACTCACTCTCAACCAGCCCTGGCGCAATACTATTCACTTGGATCCCATAATCTGCTAATTCAAATGCGAGTACTTTTGTTAGCATCACTAAGCCTGCTTTGGAAGCACAATAATGCCCTGACCCAATACGAGCTGATTGATAGCTTCCAGAGGAAATTGTAACAATATGGCCCCCACTACGTTGTGCAATCATCCTTTGAGCCACGTTCCGACATGTAAGAAACGCGCCTTTCAAATTAATGTCGAGTACACGATCCCATTCTTCTTCTTCCATATCAATGATTCGCATATCCGGGAAAATACCTGCACTATAGACTAAGATGTCAATTCCATCCCATTCTTCAACCATTATGTCTAGTGCCCTAGCAATCTCATTGGCCCTTCGGACATCCCCCTCCATTGTGAGAAGATCCTGCTGATACTGATTTTCCAGTTTGGTTAAGCCCTCTTGATTAATATCAAAGACAGCGACTTTTGCACCTTTTGATAGAAAATGGTTGACCGTGGCTAAACCGATACCAGAAGCACCGCCAGTAATTAACAATCTTTTCCCTTCAAAATCACTCAATTGTTTCGCCACCTCTTTCATTTACTGAGTCACATACCCTCCATCAATCACCAGTTCGGTACCTGTCACGAATTTGGATTCGTCTGAGGCTAGGTAAACAGCACCATAAGCAATATCATCTGGTTCACCAAAATCAGGCCAAGGCGTAAGAGTTCTAAATCGAGCAAGGATTTCTGGTTTTTCTAACTTTGCTTTTGTCATTGGTGTACGAATCATTCCTGGATGAATCGTATTGACTCGTACATAATTTTTTGCAAATTCAACTGCGGCTGTTTTTGTTAAGCCCATCATTCCGCTCTTCGCAGCAGTATAAGCCGCATTTTTCCCCGACCCTATTATTGCAAAAATAGACGATGTGTTGATGATCGAACCTCCTCCCGATGCAATCATTTTAGGCAAGAGTTCATACATCCCTAAATACACACTCGTTAAATTTGTTTGAATAATTTGATTCCATCTCTGATAATCTGTTTCTAATAACCCTTCATTGCCACTGATTCCAGCATTATTCACTAATACATTGACTGTAGTGAATTCAGAATCAATTTTATCGAGAATTTGTTCCCAACTCTGTTTACTAGAAACATCAGCTACAATCACTTCTATTTTTTGGCCAAATGGTGCTAACTCGACTTTCAACTCCTCTAAACGTTGCTGATCTAGGTCAACTAATAAAAGTTGCGCCCCTTCTTTTACAAATTTTTCTGAAATAGCTTTTCCAATTCCCCCTGTCGCCCCTGTCACTACCGCAACCTTGTCAGCTAAACGCATTGTTCAATCCCCCCTTAGTCATCTAGTTGTCTTCGATTTCAAGGTTATAGACTTCTTTCATAGCCTTTGCGGAAATATAGCCATCTTTATAATCTTGAATTACTTTTTCTTTTGGTCGGTTTTTCGGTGAACCGTAGCCACCAGATCCGGGGGTTTCAAAATATAAAATATCGCCTTTATTTACAATTAAACTTGTCGTTTTCCCATATAGTCTTTGTTCGTTTTCTGTTCCACGATTTAATATTTTTTGACCAGGCCGACCATCAAGTCCACCGTAAAATCCTTTAGGATTGGTAGTTTCGCCATCGCCGCGTGTCGTTAGTGTTAATTGATCTTCAAGCATTTCGATTTCTCTTATAATCCCTAATCCACCTCGGTATTCTCCCATCCCCCCAGAATCTTGGTGGAGTTCATAAGTATGAAATAATAGTGGATACTCTAATTCAGCTGATTCAATAGGCACATTCATGCAGTTCCCAACATGAACATCAATACCACTTAATCCATCTTTCGTTGGGCGAGCCCCCATCCCTCCACCATTCAATTCATAATAAACAAAGTAGTCATTCGTTTTCGGATTATTTCCACCAATTGCCACTGTCGTTGCATGTGCATTACTAGAAGCAGGAATTCTATCTGGAAGTGCTTTTGACATCGCTTCAAGACAGATATCACTTAACCTCATAATTGTGTGATATCGACCACTCACTGGTGCAGGGAAATGTGGGTTTAGGATGGTCCCTTTTTTGGTTCTGACTTCAATCGGCTTATAAGCACCTTCGTTTTGGGGAACAGATGAATCCGTTACACATCTGGTTATATAATAAGCTACAGCATTTACCGTTTCCTCCGTGACATTAAATGGACCTTTCGCTTGATCGGCACATTTGGTAAAATCATAGATCATTTTGTCGTCTAAAATTTCAATACTCACGTGGAGTTGGATTTGCTCATTCTTTACCACCCCATCATCATCTAAATGACCTGAGGCAGTATAAATCCCATTTTTGATTGCTTTTATTTTGCTTTTAATGCGATTTTCCGAATAAGTTTCCCACGCTTGAACAATCTCTTGAATCGTTTTAATTGAGTATTTCTCGTACAAATTCCTTACTCTTTTTTTACCGATTTCATTCGCTGAAATTTGTGATCTTATATCACCTAATGTGTAAGAAGGCATTCTTACATTAGCTCGAATAATACTGATTAGGGTTTGATTTTCTATCCCTTTTTCATACAATTTCACTGGTGGGATTAGCAACCCTTCTTGATAAAGTTCTGTCGCATTCCCCGGGGCACTCCCCGGAGCAATCCCCCCGACATCAACGTGGTGGCACATACTTCCGCAAAAACCAACCAATGTATCTTTGACGAAAACGGGAGCAAATAAGAGAATATCTGGACTATGAGAAGCCCCCATATAGGGATGGTTAATCATAATTTGATCGCCTTCAAAAATTTCGGCTTGTGTAAAATGATTTTTCAAAATGCCTTTCAGCGTTCCTCCCATTGACCCTAAATGGGTCGGAATATTATCTGATTGTGCGATTAAATTTCCATTTTGATCAAACACAGCCGTTGAAAAGTCTAATGCCTCGCGGACAATACTTGAATAGGCTGTTCGCTGTAAGGCAGCACTCATTTCTTCTGCAATTGACATAAACGAATGACCTACTACTTCCATTGTGATTGGGTTAATATTTGCTGCAATCAAGAGGATAACCCCTTTCCTAATGAAATAATTATGTTTCCGAAACGATCAAGTTGCGCTTCTTCATTTACTTCAACAATAATTGTTGTGTCCAAGCCATCGATAATTGCCGGTCCAGATATGCGATTTCCGCTAACCAGTTTGTCTAAATAAAACACCTCAACTTCTTCGAATTGATCTATTGAAAATAGGTAAACATTACGCTTTTGTTTTCTTGAATCTTCAGGCGGTTCTAACTGCAGTTCTTCGTAATGTTCAAGGCCAATTTCTGAAGTTAAACCAATCGCAGATAGACGGTAGTTCACCACTTCAATTGGTTGACTTTGGTCACAATACCCGTACTCCCTTTCATAATATTCAAAAAATTTACGCGATATATTTTCCAAGTTTATTTGGTCGTCCTGCTCTTCCAGTTCTACGTTTATTTCAAATGCTTGGCCTTTAAATCGTAAGTCTATTGATCTACGCAATTCTTGGTTTTCAAGTATTACCCCTTCTTTTTCTAGCAATTGTTTGCCACGTTCTTCTAACGTATTGAATTCACCGACAATTCTTGGTAAATTCGCTATATCGAGCGAAATAAGATTGGTTGTTGTAAAATCGTGTTTTATGTCTGCCACTAAAAATCCAAATGCTGATAACACGGAGGATGCATTCGGAATCACAACTTTTTGAATTCCTAGTTCACGTGCAATCGCTGTGGCATGAAGCGGTGAAGCTCCACCGAAAGCGAATAAAGTGAACTCTTCAGGGTTATGCCCTTTTCTGACTGAAACTAGACGCACTGCTTCAGCCATGTGATGATTCGCTATTTTTACCATCCCAACGGAGATCTCATCTGCAGAGAGGTGAGATTGTTCAAGGAGTTTTTGTTGCGCTTTAATTGCAGCTTCAAGATCTAAGTTCATTTCTCCACCAAGGAAATATTCTGGATCAATTCTTCCTAACAAAAGGTTAAAATCTGTGATTGCGATTTTCCCACCCCCATTTCCGTAACAGGCAGGACCAGGAAACGCCCCAGTACTCTCAGGTCCAACTTTAAAAAGTCCTCCCTCATCGATACGCCCAATACTTCCTCCCCCAGCTCCTACCGTTTCCATTTCAATCATTGGTGCTTTTAAAGGATAATTTTTCAATCTACTTTCAAGTGTCGTTTGTGGAGAGCCATCTTTAATCAAAGCAACATCGGTACTCGTACCGCCCATATCAAAGGTAATAATATTATTGATGCCTAGCTTCTCAGCGATAAACCCTGCAGCGACGACCCCACCAGCTGGACCTGAAAGTAAGGTTTGAATTACGTTTTCTGATGCTTCGCGCATCGTCATAATACCGCCATTGGATTTCATGATATAAGGAACTTTCACTTTGAGTTGTTCTAGTTTTTTCTCTAAATTAACAAAATAATTTTTTGTTTTTGGTTTTAAATAGGCGTTAACTACAGTGGTGATCGTTCGTTCATATTCCCTAAATTCTGGTGAAACATGATGGGATAACGAAACATGACATTCAGGGAATTCTTCTTTAATAATTTCTTCTGTTCTTAGTTCGTGAAGTGGATTGTTGTAGGAATGGAGGTAAGATACAGCTATGGAATGGATATTATTTTCTTTTACTATTCGTACAAATTTCCGAACATCTTCTTCATTTAACGTATGTAAGACCTCTCCGTCTGCCTTCATTCGTTCACGTACACCGAAACGAAATTGTCGGTCAACAAGACTGGGTGGTTTATCTTGAAATAAATCATAAAGCTTTAAACGCTTTTGTCTCCCAATTTCGATGACATCTCTAAATCCTTGTGTTGTAAAAAGGGCTACTTTGGAGCCTTTATTTTCAAGAAAAGCGTTAGTTGCAAACGTTGTCCCATGTACAAAATAATCTATTTGTTCTGGCTTGATTTGTGCTATGTTCATGATTTTCCTAATTCCATTAATTACACCTTCTGAAGGATCATTTGGAGAAGATGGAGTTTTTGTAAAATGCAGCTTCTTCTGCTGCTCGTTGAATAAAACAACATCGGTAAATGTCCCTCCAACATCTACGGCTAGTTTATAGTTTGTTGTCATTTTTTCCCCTCACTTTGTGATGATTTATTTAACTTTATCCAGTAATGAATAATAATTACCAGCAAGATTTAGTAGCAAGTTTTTTTGACTGTGTAGTGGAATTGTCCTTAATGGGAGTTCTTCCAATTTTGATTTCTCTCTATTAGGATTGATAATATTCTGTGCAACATATTCACCGAACAAAGTAGAAGTAGATGCCCCATGTCCACAATAACCTAATGCATAATGAATGGTCTTCTTTATGGTGCCAACATGCGGAAAAAAGTCCATTGGAAAAGCCACTTTTCCGCCCCATTTGTATTCAATTTTCTTATCCGATAATTCTGGAAATACCTCTAATAGATTCTCTCTTAGAGATTGATAAAGGCTTTCATCTTCTTTACTATTAAAACTCACCCGACCACCGAATAAAATGCGTTCATCCGGCGTTCTCCTGAAATAATATAGAAAATTCTTCGTATCTGATATCATGCGGTTATTAGGGATGAGCCGTTCGGTAATCTCTTTTCCAAGTGACTCTGTAGCAATAATATAACTGCCCATTGGCATAATGGAGCGAGTTAATTTTTTGTTGAGTTTCTCCGTGTAGCCATTTGTGGCAAAAACAATATGAGAGGATTGAACAACACCCATTTCAGTCTTAACAGAATATCCATGGTGATTCTCCTCTACTGAGCTGACTTCTGTTTGTTCATAAATTTCTCCACCTTTTTCTTCCACTGCATTCGCCAAACCTATTGCATAGTTTAACGGATGGAATGAAGAGCTCTTAAAATCTATTAACCCACCGTAATAAAAATCACTATCCAACTCTTTTTTTAGCTGGTTTCGGTCAACGTATTGGAGCTCATACTTATAAGCTTCCCACATAAACTCTTGTTCTCGTTTCAAAGCTTCCGAATGGCTTGATTTGAATGCAGCTTTCATGCTACCACAGTCACTTAACGAACATTCAATTCCTTCCGCTTTAACAATTTCACGTACTTTTTCAATCCCTAAACTGGACTGATCAAGAAATATTTTCGCTGTTTCTCGACCCCAACGCTTTTCAATTTTTTGAATACTATTCTTGAATCCTGTTAATACCATCCCGGCATTTCTTCCACTAGCTCCCCAACCAACGACGTTTTTTTCTAAAACAACACAATTGATTCCTGCTTTTCGTAAGTAATAGGCTGTAGCCAGTCCCGTGAACCCTGCACCAATTATTACTATATCTGTCTGGATTTCCCCCTCAAGTGATGGTCGTATTTTCAATGGATTTGATGTGGCCGCCCATAGTGAATCTGTGTGAATCATGCTTATTAACCCCTTTTCTCCAAATGTAATCAAAAGGCTTATTTGAATGAATTAATTGCATTCACATTCTCAGATTGTTCTAGAATTGTTTCAATATTGAAACTTCATTTCTTATTTGATATAATTGAATATAACAAACCGTCCATTTCGCTGTCAATGTAATTTTCTAAAAATATCGAATATTATAAATTTATGTTCTTAGAGTAGAAAACTAAAAATATACTTAAAGGTAGGTTTAAAATGAGTGAATTAGAGAAAAAGAACAGTAACTTTATCCCTTCTGTGTATTCTGCACTTAACATACTAGAATTTTTAACGAAGGAAAAATACAAAAAAAGCACATTGACTGAACTATCAAGTGCCCTTGGCATTAGTAAAAGTACTTGTCTACGAATATTAAAAACATTGGAGCTCAAAGATTATGTTCACTTTGATCCGATTAGTAAACGCTATAAACTAGGCTCTTATTTGATTTTTCTTGGATTGCGATCTAAAGAGATGAATGACTTTATGAATACATCAATCTCTTATTTGTCCACAATTTGCGAAGAAGTTAACCAGACTGTCGTTTTAGCCAAACCAAATGATGATTTACATTTGGTTTACATTGCAAAAGAAGAACCAGATCAGCAAATAAGGTTAACGATTTCGCCTGGTGAAACGTTCCCAGTCATTGGTGGTGCTGTTGGTAAATGTTATCTTGCTCATTTACCTGATTCTGAAATTACCAAGATTATTTCAGCATTTATGGTGGATGGACATCTTCCACGTTACACTGAAAATACAATTACGGATCCCGAAAAGTTTAAAGAAGAATTAAGAACTATTAGACACGAGGGAATTGCTGAAACGAATTCTGAGCATACACAAGGAATTCATGCTATTGCCTGTCCAATTTTTAATGGCAAAGGCGAGGTAGTTTTATCAGTCGGCATCTTTTTACATAGCACCTTTTCTAATAGTTTATCTGACATAACCTATTATAAAGATGCCTTAAGAAAACACGCACACAATCTAGAATCGTTAATATCAAGATACTTTTAAGGCACACTAGAAATAAGAAGATGCGCCAGCCATTATACAAGTTTTGGATGGCGCTTAGTACTTATAGAACTTTTTTAAATGAGTAACAAAATTTCTCGTACCCCATTTTGGTCTCATAAAATCTGTGTGCGTCTACTCTTGCTAACCCAGATTCTAAAGCTACCATACCGCACCCACTATCTCTTGCAAATTCATGAATGTATGAAAGTAATTGCTCCCCATACCCCTTAGAACGGTGAGTCGACTGAGTAACTAAGTCATACACAAAGACATGTTTCCCATAATAAAAATTAGTTTTTATCGTAACTCCGGCAACTGCAACAATTTTATTATTTTCATATAAAGCAAACATTCTATATCCTTCTTCCCTCATACTACAAAGAAAGTCGAAATATGTTTTTTGGTTTAAATGAATTCTTAATTCATTTATCACAGGAAATGCTGCAAGCCATTCTAGCTCTTTGACTAATTCTTTAATCATCCAATTCACCTCTCGAAGAAATTTACAAAATTTTTTTTTAATTTCATTTTCAATCATATTCATACGATTATAGGTTTATTTGGTATTATTAAAAAACTTGATTTATTCTTAGACAAAAACTGAGAAAAATTATAAAACAATAAGAAAACAACTAATACTCTAAATATAGTATAAGGGGTTACAAGAAATAGACTTACACATATTAATATAATAATACTCAAGCTATTTCTTAAAGCTTCTGTGAGGGTTTTTTTGCTTTAGAAATATTAGAACAGTTCTCCTTGCGTTGTAATACTACTATTTTACAGTTTTGATTTCCCCTGAAGATGAACTAGCAGAATAAAATTTAAAAGCACAGAAAAAACTGTCCTTTTATTTACGAACCTATTAAATTATTACTTTTCTTTCAACATTAGCTTTGCTTCTCGTTCATTACGGTACCATATAAATCTTGAAATACAGAAACACCAACTATAATGTTAGCCCAGTAAGAAGAAATATTTTACTCGTTACCCTCTACTCTTTTCGTTTTTCTTTGTTAAGTTACCATTCATTCACTAATACTACTTTTCCAACTGCCTTATTAGATTCCAATAAAGAATGCGCTTCATTAACTTGATCAAAGGTGAAAACTTTTTCATCGACAAGTGGCACTAGTTTTCCTGCCTCAACTAGTTTTGTTACCTCTTTCAATATTTCCCCATATTCCTGTCTTTGGTCCTTAGTAATTACCTTTAATAACATGAACGTAATATGTAGGGACAGTGCTTTAGCATGTAGAGGGGACAAATCATGTGTTGAACGTGCTGCGATTGCTACAACAGTTCCATAAGTGGCAGCTGCTTCAAATGACCGATTAAGGTTATCGCCACCAACCGTATCGAACACAACATCAAACCCTTTTCCATCGGTATTTTCCTTGATGTATTCTTCAACGGATTGTTCCCGATAATTAATAACTTTATCTGCACCTAAACGTTTTCCTATGCTCAACTTTTCGTCAGATGAGCCCGTTGTAAATACTTTGGCTCCCGCAAGCTTTGCTAACTGAATTCCAATATGACCTACACCACCTGTAGCTCCATGAACGAGTACTGTTTGATCTTTTTGCACATTTGCACGATTATAAAGTGACTCCCATGCAGTAATAGTTACTAGAGGAAGAGCAGCTGCTTGGGCCATCGTTAAATTTTTCGGTTTATGAGCTAGAAGGTTAACATCCGCCAGCATATATTCTGCAAGTGCACCACCTGTTCCTTTAAAACCACCGGCGCACCCATATACTTCATCACCAACCTGAAACTCTGTTACCCCTTCTCCGACTTCTGCGACAACTCCTGCTACATCGCCATGTAGTACAGCTGGGAACTCTGGCGCAACTGCTGGAACGAAGCCGGCACGAACCTTTGTATCAATTGGATTTACACTTGTTGCTCTTACATGAATAACGACATGCCCTGTAACTACTTTAGGCTTAGGAATTTCAGTAATTTCAAAAACAGATGGGTCTCCAAACTTATTTATTACCAGTGCTTTCATTTTTTCTCAAACTCCTTTTCCTTTAATTTAAAATAGGCGCTTGTTGTGGATAATTTGTTCTTGATACTTTCCAGGTTACGTACTTTCTATTTACGTTCTGAAGGTTTGCTAAGATGGGTTTCGAATTTTTAGATTCTTCTTACAATTAAAATTATACTTTATATATTATAGATTTAATAGTCGCACATTTTTAATTAGTTAGTACCTTCTCAGTTTAGGGATTGACAGAAAAAAATTGTATCTAGAGCACTTGTAAAAAAGTCACAAAGACTAATGTAGTTACCGTTTTAGTGGGGAAAAATTTGCTATACTATTTCTAATAAAAGCTTTAAAAACATATGAAAATACAGTATTGATTAGGTCTTATTTTAAGAGTTTGAACAGTAATCAGCGGGCTATTAAAATACTAGCATTCTCTTTAAAAATGGAACCCCTTTTTTAAAGGCTAGTGTACCGGGAAGAATCGTATAGTTGTAGAAGAGTATTAGGAACAGTGTGGGTTGTCAAAGTTGCGTGATAGGAGAAATCTTTTTTGAGGTGAAAATGGAAGGTCCATATAAGTCAAAAATAATGGAACATCACAATGAGTTCTATAGGAAAAAATACAAAAAAAAGAGATTCTTTTCCACATTATACTTTAAGGCAGTGGAGGGCAGTTACAACTATGCCCCCCAACTCTGCCTCATTTTTTCAGAATCATTAAATTGTGGTAGTCGACATATTTTTGATGAATCGTATGTTTGATCGTAATTTTCTTATTGTGTAGTGAGTTGTTTTCATTAATATGTTGAACACGTTCATTTTGAAGGTCTAACGTTATTGCTCCTCTGTCGAACATTACATGATGATTTGGGCAAAGTACTATCATGTTTTCTTTCATATCCGGTCCATTGTGCAATCCTAATGGTTGAATATGGTGTACTTCAGTAGAGTACTGATTAAATCCTGTTTCTACTACTTCTCCACACACTTGACACGTATGGCGATATAGTTGCTTTAATTGTTGGACAAGGGTTT
This sequence comes from Sutcliffiella cohnii, assembly GCF_002250055.1. Taxonomy (NCBI): domain Bacteria; kingdom Bacillati; phylum Bacillota; class Bacilli; order Caryophanales; family Bacillaceae; genus Sutcliffiella; species Sutcliffiella cohnii. The sequence continues at coordinate 1,428,749 of NZ_CP018866.1, read as the reverse complement.
GATCTCGTAATACAACCTTTACTTCTCTAGACTCTTTAACAGGATTTAGTGACCCTTCTTTTATGATAATTTTTCTGGAGGTAGTATAAGGTTGTACATTATCTACTTTCCGAGGTCTCATAGAGCCTATCGGTTCTCGTGAAATATCAGGTGCGAGTTTAACATTGGTATGCTTAATATTATTGTCTATTGATTCCATTTCTGTTGGAGCACTCTTTACTTCTAAACCACTAGACTCACTTAGAGGTTTTAAAGGACCTGAAACTTCCATTTGTTCCAAGTCAGATAACGAAACAAAGGAAGGAATATTCATTAACTTCTTTCCTCTTACATGGATAACCTTAACATGTTCGACCTTATTTTCTTCTACAAGGATTTGCTCAAGTTCCTCTAATGTGTATTTACGAAGACGGTTTTGGATATCTACTAATCTTAGTCGCTCATTTTCTAGTATCTTCCCATAACCATTATGCAAGACATCGCTAAAATATAAGTTACCTGCAATTCGATTTTTTCTTTGAATTGTGATTTTGAGTATGTCAACATCTTTACACGGCACTTTAAAAATCTCTTTGTTATCTATTATTATTTTCGGGAAAGCAAAGCTAAACCCTTCCCTATTTTGTTCGAGAGCGTGCTCTAATTTTTCTATTCTTTTCAAACTTTGCTTCGTTAATACTAATTTATGAGAGTTATTAAGTTCATATCTAACATCTGTAAAAAGAATTTCGCCCCTTAACAAGTCACGAGGTTTAGATATCTCTCTTTCAAATTGTCCTCGTCCCCATGTAACAATTAGTTTTCCATCATTCGTATATGGGAAAATCCCTTGCAAGTCATTATTCCTATGGCATTGATAAATATACTCCATTGTAGCTAAATGCTTTTCTTTTGTTACATCTACTTCTTTAGGAATATTTTTAAAATGTACGTCTTTGTAGGTAAACTCTTGATGTTTCATGCGTGTAACACACCTTTTTCATATACTTTCTTTATTATATAAAAGGTGACAGAGAAAATAAATGAGAGTTATTGTTAGATGCACAAAATTAACATGATTTGGTGAACAGAGGGACAGGAAAGTCGTTCAAGCATTTTTTTACATTTCTGTTTGCAAATGTGTGCACAATTTTTCCTGTTCCCTCCTCCATTGTCCTCCCATATGTTATTTTTAGTTAGCTATCTTGTAAACTGGGTCTTTTTTCTCCTCTTTTATTTTTTTAATATCGTATCTAATTAGTACAGTTAGAAATAGGGCAACGACTAACAATATCGTAAAGACTAAAAAGGCAGGGGTGTAAGTTCCGGTAGCATCATGGATAGAAGATACGACAATTGGTCCCACAACCCCAGCTAAAGACCACCCTGTTAAAATATACCCGTGAATGGCACCAAGCTCCTTCGTACCAAATATATCTCCAATAAAGGCAGGGAGGGTCGCAAATCCACCACCATATACCGTCATAATACTAAAAATTAATATCTGAAATAATATAACATTTGTTACATGTGGTAAGGTTAAAAATGCGAAGATTTGAATCGAAAAAAAGATTAAAAATACTGTAGGTCGTTGAATATAATCGGATGCACTGGACCATCCAATTCTTCCTCCACCATTAAAAATACCCATAAGTCCTACCATAGAGGCTGCAGCTGCTACATTGAGCCCTACCATTTCTTGGGATAATGGAGAAGCTACCGAGATAATCATAATACCCGAGCTAATATTAATAAAAACCATTCCCCAAAGAAGCCAAAATCGTTTCGTTTTTATTGCTTCATTTGCTGTTAGTTGGTCCAAGTCTTCTTTTAATTTCTTTGTGTTACCTTCTTTTACCTTAGCCTGAAGTTTAGGTACCCATCCTTGTGGAGGTCTTGTAATATACATGGCCCCACATATCATAAGAATAAAGTAAATGGTTCCTAATATATAAAAAGTAGTAGATACTCCTACACTTTCAATTAACCTAGCTGCAACGGGGCTCGTGATGAGTGCACCCGCTCCAAATCCAAATACCGCCATTCCTGTAGCTAACCCCCTTCGATCAGGAAACCATTTTACTAAGGTAGATACAGGTGAAATATAGCCAATCCCTAATCCAATCCCCCCGACTACACCATACAAAATAAGAAATAGGAGTAGTGACTCGGTAGAAACTGCGAAACCAGCCCCAACTTGTCCTGAGCTAAATAGAACAGCGGCTATCATGGCAGACTTTCTAGGGCCTATTCTTTCGACCATACGTCCAAACGTTGCAGCTGATAAGCCTAAAAACACAATAGCAAGAGTAAATGCTAAAGTTACTTCTGTCGCTTTCCAACCTATCGATTCTGCAATAGGTTTTGTATATACACTGTATGCGTAAGTAGAACCAATAGATATATGGATAGCAATCGCAGATAATGCAATGAACCATCGATTTTTGTTAGTATTCAATCCTCTCACTCACTCTCTAGTTTTTTTTGTGGTTTTTAACTAAGTTTATTGTTGGTTTTAGGAAGACTTCCTTTCTTTGTGTGCTATGTTTGTAAAGTTATATTCTCATATGTATTTGAAGAATATTTTTTCGTCACTTGCATCCTCCCCTAATTAATACAGTTATTTGTTATATCTATATGTCTATACTTTACCATCTTGTGAATGTTTTCACATAGTTGTGTAGACAGGTTCATAATAAGTTCAATGTTATGTGAATTATTTGTGACCGAGGTAATGTCATTATTGTTGACTAAGCCCATATAATAAAAAAGACCGATAGTGCTGGTATCACTATCAGTCGAACAATAACAGGTTCCCATTAAAGTAATCAGCATTATGGAAATAAAATAACCCAACCTATTAGCTGGGGGTACTCCAGGGTAAGTTATTTTATCTTTTAAAAGAGCTTAGCCCAAGGCGTAAACCAGCCTCCACCTACATTACCCGACTCATCAATCCATTAATCCCTCATCAATATAAACTTCCATTCCCTCATCTTCCAAACATTCACCAAAAAATTTAACTGCCTTCCGATAGTCGTATTTGAGTATATTCAAATCTTGGTCATCTGCATCATATACGGCTACAACCACATCATTGGCATATAGAGTAATGTAATTATCTGATCGCTTCTTTAAATGTGCCTCAACACTGAACTCTTCGCCTTTTATTACTTTTTTGTTTGACTTTAATGCCTTAGATAGTAAGTGTTTAATTTCTTTCATTTATATAACCTCCAATAGGTAAGCTCATATTATCCTAACAGAATTCTAGTATGTATAAATAAGAGATCAGCGTCTACTCTTTAGGCCGGTCAAGCGCTTGGTAAGCCGACTGATACTTTCCGCCATCCGCTACTTCTGAATGGTACAAGGCTTTGAGGGCATTGTTTTTTTCTAAACCGTGCTCTGCCTTCAGTTCTTTAAAGCGTGTATGTAGTTCTTTATTTTCCTTTATTAGTTGTTGCATTTGTGATTTTATATATTTCAAGATATTTATCTCCTATCTAAATTTCTGAGTTTAGTTTGATTTCTCACTAGAGAGAACCTTTTTAAAGTGATCTCTAAATTGCTCTCGGTCTTCTGCGGTGAAAGGCTTTGGTCCCTTTGTTCGCTGTCCGCTTTTTCGAGCCATTGCACTTAAATAACGTGTTTGTAATAATTGGTCAATATTTTCATTTGAATATGTAAAACCTTTATGGTGAAGGACGATCACTCCTTTTGCTAAACCTAGCGATGCAAGACCATAATCTTGCGTCACGATTATATCTCCTTTTTTCACTAACTTCACAATCCGATAATCTGCAGCATCTGCTCCAGAATCGACATAAATGGTTTCCACTCCTGCTGGCTGTTCTGCATTAGAATAATGAGAAAAGCTTGTTACAAGAATAACCGGAATTTCATACTTCCTTGCTTCCGAAATAATAATATCTTTCACCGGACAAGCATCTGCATCCACATATATTTTCATCTTTTACCTCCTGTTAACAAGTTAGACTTACTCTCTTTTTCAACTGGACTAGCCCGTTCTTCCTTTTATCTCATCTTATACTTATAGAATGGTGATGGCAAATGGTCGTATAAGTTAAATGCCAACAAATTCAAAAATAAAAAGGATAAATGTACCGGCTAACTAACCGTATACATCTATCCTTTTTCTATAACAAAAGACCTTATCTACCACAACAACAAAATTGTTTGTTGTTCAGCTCTCGCTACCGGTTGTTAAAGTAATAGTTCAACACCTTTTAGTAAAATAAACATGAAAATAAATACTATTCTAATATCCCAAAATAGCTACATACTGATTTTGCAATCCAAACCTATTATTATGCCATCCTAGTGTGTTTAAAACATACCCTAAAGAATCCGCATTATATCTTCCAGCAATTTTTTGGTACGCTAATAGCTCAAATACTTTATTTGAATCAAAATCTACAGGATATAAGCCGCTTAGAGGATTCACAAAGCCTGTAATAGGACTCTTCAGATTCCCGTTTTCATCATATATTTCATTTAAATACTCAGGATCTTTTGTAGAAATGTCTATAATGTACTTTTTATTATTGATCTTGCTGACAACCTCAACTTTGTAATTGTCTTTATAAAAAACCTCATATTGATATTGCTCATTATATATATTGAAATCAAATAGTAATTGGGCTGTATTTTTCACGAAGGAATAAATATAATGGTACATGATTCCTCCGCTACCACCAGTATTAATACTTATTAACATATCATCTACTCCATTGCCGGTAAAATCCCCCAAGAATATAGTAGGATTGTAACCAGCATTCTCACGAAGTTGAACACTGTTTACTACTCCAGTTCTACCATCTTGTACGAGAAGGGTAATATTTTGAATAAATGGACTATCTGGTGTAGTAATTCCGGTTAAGTAGACATTATCTGGCACTCTATCACCAGTTACATCCCCACGAGCAAATGAAACAATAATCGGTTGATTCGAATAAGTCATAGAATAAAAATTATTCATACCATACTCCCTTTCACGATGACGATCATAAACATTTTCTAATTAGAATTAATATGCTTATAAAGCTGCAATTATTAAGGTATATCTATTCAAATTCATAATAAAATTTATAAGGTCAATTACATGCATGGGATCGGTTCTTTTGCTTCCTTTGCTTTTTCTGCTTTTTTCATCATTAAGGAGGGAAAAAATGAAAACATTCAGTTCTTTTTCTGGTACGGTTACGATGATTCAAGATCACTTAGTAAGTTCCGATGAGGAATTAATGGGGTGTTTTAAATTAATGTCCTTATTAAGAGAGGATGGTTCAATAGTAAATTTCGTTATTAGTCCAAAAACCTATTTTCTAGACCATGTTATTGTTTCAATTGGAGACCGTGTAACTGGTTTTTATGATGTCAATGCACCTGTACTTCTTATTTATCCACCACAATATCAAGCCCTTATTATTGTAAAAGATAACCCTTATCAAAATGTAAAGGTAGACTATTTTAACAGCCAGCTGATAAGTAGTGATGGGCAGTTACAATTGAATATTTCTAGTAATACTCCTATATTATTAGAAAACAATCAGCCCTTCACTTTGAATCCTGCAAATCGAAACCTTCTTGTTGTATATGGGCCTACTACATTTAGCATACCAGCCCAAACAACTCCCTATAAAATCATTGTAATCTGTTAATCTCTTTTAGAAAAATAAGGGGTTAAAAGACCCCTTGTTTATTGATAGTTGAAAATTAGCGTTGATATTTTTTACTCTAAGCTAATAACGCGTTGTTTTCTTTATTTTTCGTTCCAAGCCTATTACAATTTTCATATTGAGGCTTTGAATCTCTTTATTTTCCCATTAAACCCTAATATATTATTTATTATTATGTCGTTTGTTAACTTCCACCGTAATGAACTCCGGCAAATAGCTGGGAGTACATCCTTTTGCTACTATGTCATCTTTGTAAAGACCCGTTTTCTCACCAAGTTTAATACAACGTGCACGATTTTTTTCATCATAGACGCCTATCCAGCCTGCAGTGAAATTCATAGCCCATTGAACTTCCGGTTTTTCCTGTGTAATATTAGCTTCTAATGCAGATAGTAAGTCTGCCGTGTTATCAGGCGGTGTTTGTCCCGTCCATCTTAATCGCGCCTGATAATACCAGAAAGTTCGCCTTTGAAGAGCAGAAGGGCTTTTTTGCCATGACTCCATCAAGAAAATCGTCTTCTTGTCTTTCGTGAGCTGATTAGCCATTAACCAATCCATTAAGTTATTTCGCTCATCAAACGTGTGCCTCTGCATATCCTTATCAAGCTTATTTAGCACATCTTGTGAAAGGAGTTTTTTATCCATAATTAAGATTGCTAATAGTCTCTGCAAAAACTCTTCGGTTGACCAAAGTTCCATAGCTAGTTTGTGATCTTTTTTAATCTCCTTCGCGATTTTTCGTAAGTCGCCTAGCTTAGTTTTACTATTGATCTGAGCTAGAATGTTTTCTGCTTTTGAAGAGCGTTTTATCTCTGTATCTTTGTTTTCATTCATTTAATACAACTCCTTTATTAACCGTTAAATAGTTATTTGTATTTAAAAGTAACCAAATTACATCCTTCACATCTAATTGCTGGAATTTTACTCATTTTTAGAATTGAATCCTTTACTAATACTTCACTACCAAAATCAGCATAGATTGAATCAGCTGATTCTGACCAACAAATTCGTCGTGGAGAAAAAATGTACCCCTGCTTTACCTCAGTACTACATTCAGAACATTTTACAATATCGCTCATATTTACTCATACCACCTTTTCTATTTTCCCTTCGTTTGTATTCTATTTCCTTTTCGAACTAACGGGTCATTAGTTTAAGTGAAAAAATTCACAATATTACCAATCCTTCATACTAAAATGATAACAGAAAATAACAAATTATTGTTTTCATTATTCATAAATATGGAAATGATTCCTCAAACAAAGAAAAGGTACCTTGTATTCAATTTAAGGTACCTTTAAGACAAGTCTTCTTTTTTACGAACTTATCTTTAAACATTATCAAGTAAGGACTTAATAGCCTGTAGTATTTTGAGGAAGAAGGGCCTGGAATTCGTTCATACAAAATGCGTGCACAGCCCCCATACTATAAGGCATTTATCCAAGTTTGGTAAGCAACATCTCTTTATGGTCCCATTGCCTTCTTTAGCTGAGTGACCGTAGTAACTAGAAACGTAATAAACTGAAACTACCACTATGGTAAAGAATGAACAATCCGAGACCAATTAATATAATTGGAACTGCGACATGCCCGTATCTTTCCAAGACCTTTGCTGCTATTGGCGCCATAACAAGTGCATAACCAAGGAAACACCACAATGCCAGCATAATAAAGAAGACTATTAGCGTGATTGCATTATGACTGATTGGCTGACTAGCAAAAATCGGTATGTAGATTGCAATATTATCCCCACCATTGGCAATTGTTATAGCGGCTACGTTTATAACTGATCCAGTCCCTGATATGTTGGTAACATCCTCGTCATTCTCTTTACTTTTCCGCAAGGTTAGTAGCCCATTCACCCCCATGTATATTGGAACAAAACCTAACATTCCAATCCATGGAACAGGAATGAAAAAAGAGCTTAGTGCACCAATAATGCTTAGAGCGACTAGTGAAGTAAAACCGAGAAACTGACCAATTACAACATGCCTGGTCTGTAGTCCGGGTTTTGTCAAAACAGCTGCCTCACTCCCGGTGACTTTAGCTGTCCTTATTTGTGAAAATAAAGCCATTAGGATAAAGATGTCATCAACATTTGTAGAGGCAAACGCGACAATTGATGAAATGATGGTTGTTAACATGCGATTGCCTACCTTTCTTGTTTAGTGGTTACAGGTGCACGCAGTTCCTGTGACCACTGTCCCAACTTCCTACCGTTCTCCCTTAATACCCGTAAAAAGAATCTTTGTGGATATTCTTTTTAGTAATGCTGTTTTTTTGTAGGTGGGTAGAGATGGAGTCTACCATTGATTTTGGTCCTGCAACGAAGTACTGTGCATCGTTTTTATTTAAGTTAGTGAATTGGTCGATTTGTTGACGTAAGTCATTTCTTGATTGAAGGTACGTTATTTGAATAGATGTGTTTTTTGCAATCTCATCTAATTCTTCTCTATATACGAAGGATTCATTGCTGTCGTAATAAAAGAGGTGAATTGGCTTTTTCGTGTTAGTACCTTCTGCTTCTATTTGTTTTACTATTGATCGAAATGGGGTAATACCAATTCCGCCTGCAATTAGGAGTGCCGGAACGTCCTCTTTTAAATAAAACGATCCAACCGGTCCGCTCATACTAATTTTCATTCCCTTTTCTAACTCTAACATTGCTTTCTTAAACTCACTCGGATTATCATTGATTTTCATCGTAAGTTTCACTACATTTTCGGCTGGTGCAGATGCTATCGTAAATGGACGGGTATGATTTTTTATTTTTCGTTGCGTAATTCGAAACAAACCATGTTGCCCGGCTTTCCATGTTAAATCTGGCTCTTTTTCAAATAAAAAACTGTACACATCGTCTGCTTCTTTATAGCTTTCTATAAATGTTAATTCTTTCTTTTTAAATATAGCAATCATATCTTGAAAAAAACTCATTTGCTTACTCCTCCTGTAACCCTCTCCGTATTTCTATTTTCCTCAAAAATGCCTTACTTTTCCTCCATCACTTTTTTCAGCTCTTCTACCATATATGACCAACCATATTTTGCGCCATTGAACGCCGCTTGATTTTCTTCATCGAATCCTGTTTGATCTAGATGTAAGTAAGTTATGTCGCCATCTTCTTTTAATGTCCAAGTGACAATCGTGTTTATTGGTCCACCTACCCATGTGTAAGATAGCTTAAAAGGCTTTTCTACTACCAATACTTCACTTTCTACAATTAACCCTATTTCCGGGTTTCGGAACTGGCATTTGTATCCTACAATTGGTCTAAAATTATTTTCCATCACCCATTGTGCGAGCGTATCCGAATGGGTTAATGCGTCCCACACTTTATTAATCGGGCTTTTAAATTGAAAATCTAATGATAAATCTGCCATACTTTATTCCTCCAATATATTTTTTAGTAACATCGCTCTTTCATTCCAAAACTTCTCATAGAAGGATAACCAGTCTTTTACTTCTTGTAAGGGAGCTGCGTTTAATCGATACCTTGTTTCTCGACCAAATTTGCGGTTCGTAACTAAATTTGCTTTTTTAAGGACCGCCAAATGTTTGGATACAGCGGTACGCCCCATGTCAAATTGCGCAGTTAATTCGTATAGAGGTAGCTCCTCCGCATCTGCCAACAAACGTATGATTTTACGCCTTGTTGGATCCGCAATCGCTACATACACGTCATCCTTTCGGCAAGTATTTTCCAACATCCTCCCACCTCCAAAAAATAAGACACCATTTAGTGTCATTATTATATGACACTAAATGGTGTCTAGTCAATAGTTAGATTTGTTTGAATAAACGGTAGTAAACAAAGGACAGGGAATATAGAACTCGACAAAATCGAAAAAAAGCGTTTCTTCATCTTAAAGAAATGCTACCAGCTAGTACAAGAGTTTTTCTATGGATTGTATGAACTAAATTGGAAGGAGCAATTGGTTCTAAATTAACTTCTAACAATGTTATACTTATAAAATTGTGTTCGCAAATGATGTTTCAAGTTAAACTCACACGAAACTATCAATTTCCATGTCCTCGACTTTCTTTCCCCTTCATCCGTTTTATTTTTTGATTCTTTTTAACTTTCGTACTATAATAATCAAATACTATTATCACATTACTATATATAGAAAGAAGGATATTATTTGCTGGAACAACAAAGTACTGTAGAAAAATTATGGACGAAAGATTATTTTTTAACGTTTAGTTATGCCATGTCAACACAGATTTCAAACAATATGTTAATGACAGCACTCCCGTTATACGCGATTCATCTCGGCGGCGATAATTCGATTTCCGGGATGCTTTTCGGTTTTTTCATGTTTGTAGCCATACTTTTTAGACCTTATTTTGGTAAATTATCAGATGAGAAGAGTCGTAGAATTGTGCTCATTATTGGTGCTATCGTAGCCGCATTTATTACCCTTTCCTATGTTGTTGCATTTTCTATTAGTCTACTATTGATAATGCGTAGTTTACACGGAATAGGATTCAGCGCTACGACGAATGCTGCCGGAACTGTTATTTCAGATATTGTTCCAAAAAAACGGTTAGGAGAAGGGATCGGTTATTACGGTTTATCCAATACACTAGCGACGGCCATTGGACCAGCTTTAAGTATTTATTTGATTCAACAGTTTAATTACCAAGTACTTTTTATTGTAGCCGGTTTGATTGGTTTGATCTCCATTGTTTGTAGCCTTTTTATTACGTATGAAAAACGAAATCCGAATGCTTTTGTAAAATCAAAACAAAAACGTAAAATCTCGGAACTACTCTTTGAGAAAACTGCTCTTCCAACTGGGTTGGTAACGGCATTTGTCTATGTTGCGATGGGTGCAGCGTTAACCTTCATTCCAACCTTTGCGCTATCTTTAGGGATTGTTGATATCGGTTTATATTTTACGGTGTATTCCTTTGCTCTATTGTTCACAAGAATTGTTGGTGGGAAATTAGCAGATAAATATGGTAGTTCCTACGTCATTATCCCTGGTTTATTTATCATGGCCGGCTCATTTGTCGTGTTAGCCTATGCATCTACACTCGGAGGTTTTATTATTTCAGGTGTCCTCTATGGATTAGGATTAGGTTTTGTGGAGCCCGCTTTAAATGCTGTTATGATTAAACTTTGCCCCCCTGATCGAAGAGGTGCAGGGAACTCGACGTTTTTTACAGCAAAAGACTTGGGTAGCGGTGGCGGAGCAATTGCGTTAGGTTTTATTTCCCTTCAAGCAGGTTTCAAAGCCGTTTTTCTATTAAGTGCTTTAAGCATCATCATCGCATTCTTGGCCTATTTTTTCGTCCTTCGAAGACAAATGAAGAGGGTAAGATTAGCCGAAAAGGCAACATTGCAGGCACGTGTAAGTTAACATTCATAGCTGTTTCGAAAGGCCAAGTACCTCTTTTGATTATGGTACCCGGCCTTTTATTTTTTGGTTTAGAAGGAAGATATAAAGGCGGAATGGAGAGTATTAACAAGGGGATTGGAATTAGTGGTTTACACATTTTTTCAATTGTTGTTAACATTTTTGGACATATAGCTTATGTTCCCTCATTTAATCTCATAATATTTTCCGTCTTTTACGACTAAATAAATCCTCGATAAACGTATGGTAATAAAGGTCAGTAAATGGCTTAAAGTACTCGGAAATATGCTTCCGTTTTAACGGCACTTTGAATTTAAATATTAAAAAAACAGTGGAGCATAAAGATAGAAACAGTGTAGTTAAAGGTTTTCTAGTGAATAAATAGCTGTACATAAACATCTTTCCGTATAATAAACTGGACCAATAAATATTCCAACCATGAGCGTAGAGGATTAATTGTTTCTTGTGAGCAAAAAATTCCACAACAGTAGCGATAAAAACCGACCTTAATAGATGTATACATTTCTTAAAAAATGTTACTGGCATTTTTGATAAAAATATAACTACTAATAATGGAGTTACTATTATCACATGCGCTATTCTAATAATTAACCAGTTAACCCCAGTCGGAATAAACTCCCAAACGAGATGTCTTTTACAAAGATAATAATAAATCAAATTAAATGAACTAACATAAAGGAGACTTTTATAATACTTAGGTATATCGCGAATAGATTTATTGAAGAAACTTATTAATATAATACCTACTACCAAAGCGAAATGCTGATTTCTTTTATTTCGTCTCTTTTTCATTACAAACCTCTTTAAGATTTTTTATTCCAGTATTAGGTTTCCTAATTCTACTACTACCATTCATTGTTTAATAAAAAGTTGAGTTATTTAAGCGTTTGGTGGTATTACTGAATAGCTTGGTCTTCTCCTAGATTAGTATCTTTCCTTGGTACATATTCTCACCCCAAAAAGCGTTTCTTCCTGGTGAAGAAACGCTTCCCTTTTACAAAAGAGTTTTTTATCTCTTTTTCACTTGTTATTTAGAAATACCCCAATACGTTTTACCGTTTTGTTATTTCAGCCACGAGTTGGTGGGAGTAGAGTCGAGCGTTGTGGTCATAAACCATTGTGCTCACCATTATTTCATCTACCTTTGTTTCATCTAAGAAAGATTGCAGCTTTTTCTTTACGGTGATTGGACTTCCAATAATTGTGGAACCTAATTGTTTTTCTAAAATCGCCTTTTCGTATGGGCTCATGAGCTCATCCAAATTCTCTACTGGTGGTTGTAATTGTGTTGGTGTGTTTCTCATCATGTTTAGGAAGCTTTGTTTGATCGAAGTGGCAAGTAATTCTGCTTCCTCATCCGTATCTGCTGCTATGACGTTTACTGCTACCATTGCGTAAGGCTCTTGATAATCCTCTGACGGTCGGAAGTTCTCGTAATACAATTTTAGAGCGGGTATTGTGTTTTCAGGTGAAAAATGACTAGCGAAAGCAAACGGCATCCCAAGTTGTGCCGATAATCTTGCACTAAATCCACTAGAACCTAACAACCAAATCGGGATATTCGCTCCTTCACCAGGGATTGCTCGTACCGGTGCCGAACCTTCAAAATAGGCTTGCAGTTGCTCTAATTGTTCTGGAAACTCAACGCCATTGTTGTAGTTTGCTCCACGGAGGGCATGAGCTGTTCGTTGGTCCGTTCCTGGTGCACGACCTAATCCTAAATCAATCCGGCCTGGAAACATCGCTTCGAGCGTTCCGAATTGCTCCGCGATTAAGAGTGGCGAATGGTTAGGAAGCATGATTCCACCTGCCCCTACCCGAATAGTCGAAGTATGCGCGGCTACATGGCCAATTACTAAAGATGTTGCAGAGCTTGCTATACCGGGCATATTGTGGTGCTCCGCTAACCAGTATCGTTTATAGCCTAGTTTTTCCGTTAACTGTGCTAACTCTAGCGAATGTTGGAAAGATTGGCTAGGCGTCCCCCCTTGCACAATCGATGCAAGATCAAGGACGGAAAAGGGTATTTCATTTATGGATTTTGACGGTCTATTAATTTGCATAGAATAACCACTTCTTTCTTCTCTAATATTTCTGTGTGTACGATTTCTGTTCCCTCGTCCTACCTCACAGATTTATGTATTTGCATTTCTATTTCTTAATATTTTCGTGCTCATTGTAAGGTTGAGCCTCTTTTTCATTTATTTATTCCTTTACGGGCTCCTTTTAGAATAAAAAACTCTCTTGTAAATGCACCTATTGTTAGAGACGCGATGACTACACCAAATAACGAAACAACCCGTACGAATTGGTGAGGAGAAAAAATTACTAGCACAGCATTGAACATTAAAACGATGCTATATACTATGATGAATAGTAACATACGATTAGTACCTTTCAACTTAAGCCTCACTCCCTAATAATAGTACGTTCATTACCTTGCTTTCGTTTCATTTTTTAATGCTACAAGTCACGAAGTACTCGCCCAAATTATTAATATTGTTTCTCAATCTTTAAAGAATTAACAACTACGGTAATTTGAAATATAAATCTTTTTTTATTTTTATAGCGTTCATACTACTAATGAGTGCGGTAGGAAACATTATTAAAAACACAAAAAAAGAATACCCAGAAATAAAAGAACAATTTATTGAATATTTAACGAGTACTCACGATTTATTGATATTTAATGGTTATGTTTATAAATCTAGTCGAAGTACTAATGGCGTAGAGGAAGGAGATTTCATTGGGGTATTTTACGACGAAAGAGACCCAAGTTTTATGATCCAACTTTCTATCAATCAACATGATCATTCGTTTAGAGATACATTTGATAGTAAAACATTTTGGATACGACAAGAAATATTTGAAGTTATGAATAAATATAGAAAAGACAATGAGTTCAACGGATATCTTGATTTTTCACCAGAAGGTATACGAGGACCTAGTTTAACTTCAGTTACTTATGGGAGTATTAATCCCACGATCAATTATTCAGTTATCAGTGAAGAAATAGATATTGAAAAAGAATTAGAGACAGATTTTCACATTGCAAAAGAAGTAAATGAAATCATAAAAAAACATTATGATATGGAATTAAATAGAGTAGGAGTCACATACTTTGAACGAAATGGTTTTGATTTTGAAAGTTACCTAGAACAATATATAAAAAATAACGGTGAAGGTATATACGGTAGTTCTATTACAAGCTATGGTCATTTAAATAAGCCTCATGTGTACGGTGTGAAAAATGTGTCTGCTCCAATTAGAGTGTTTGAATATGGAGTTAGTAGATTTGAAAAAATGGAATATCGCTTGCGGTTAGATAGTCTTGATCAATTTAAAAACGAAGCGAAAAGAAATTATAACGAGCAGTATAAAAAGACCGATTCAATAAAATGAATCGGTCTTCCTTTTGGATTAAGGGGACAGCAAAATATTACGTTCGCCCCCTTTACCTATAAGACGCCGTATTTGATTTTTACTCGATGAAGTATTTTTAGCCAGACGGCCGAGAATATGGTGATGAAAAATACGTTGGATAGAGCGTGGGCGAGGTCAAAATAGAAACTGGCAATGTAGGCCGATGCGAACACTTTCCAGGAAAGCTCTTCAAAGAAGCCTAATACGAACCATAGATTCATAATCCACCCAAACAAGAATCCCCACACAAACCCAAAGACATTTTTTCCCCAAAAACTTTTTAGAAACACTGTGTTTCTTAACAAGCCAGCTGTAAAGCCAATCATGCCCCAGCTGAACATTTGCCAAGGTGTCCACGGACCTTGGCCTAAAAAAATATTAGATACAATTGCCGCAATACTTCCAACTAAAAAACCAACTTCTGCTCCAAACACTAATCCTGCCATCATAATAACAAATGAGGTTGGTTGTACACTCGGTAAAGAAGCGAACGGCACTCTACTAACCGCCGCAATCGAAGCAAGCATCGCAATTAACACCACTTCTTCTGCCTTAATCTCTCTATTTTCAAATCGGACGAAAAAAGGAAGCATCGCGAGCCCTATCATGATAAAGCTTAAAGGTAAATAATATTTTTCTGACCAGAGAACGACGGCTAGAACGAAACAAGTGACGAGTATACTTCCTACGTATAATACTTTATTCGTGTTGGCCATTGAATGGTAACATCCTTTTCTGTAATAGCATTCGGGCACTCTTCTCCAAACGCCCGATTAAATGAAGTCGTATAAAAGAAATTTTCTCGTAAAAATTGTAATTTCTCCTCCACTGAATGTATTTGTCCGTCAAAAAGCATGCCACACTTTGTTGCATTCAAAGCAGCAAATTCTACATCGTGGCTTACCATTATAATAGTAGTCCCTTTTTCTCTAACACCTTTTAACCAGTTGCTTAACCTAAGCTTTGAAACAGGGTCTAACCCTTTTGTCGGCTCATCTAATAATAGTAAGGCTGGGTTCGCTAATAATGCTAATGCTAGCACCACTTTTTGTTGTTGCCCTCCACTAATATCAAACGGATGTTTATGTAACACGTCTTTCAACTCGAATACGCTCACTAATTCCGCTAACCGAGGGACCGCTTCATCTATATTTGGTAATCGTTCTATTCGATCGTCTAATTGATTTTTCACCGTTTCTTTCGTAAAGTATAGCGCTGGATTTTGATGAACGTATGCTACTAAGGTAGATTTTTCCTGTGTCGGTATTTTTCGAGTATCCCTACCTAAAAGTTTCATCTTTCCTCTTTGTGGTGTAATGGCACCTGCAATACTTTGTAAAAATGTCGACTTACCAGAACCGTTCCCACCGAACAGCATAAATAGTTCTCCCTTTTGTACAGAAAGTGAAAGATTTTTCAAAATAGGCGGAGTGTCTTTTTCATACTGAAATACGATGTTTTTACACTGAAAGAGTACCTCTTCTTGCACAGAGTTGTCCTTTTTATGTAAATCGCCACTAGTAAACGACAGACCACTTGCCTTCCACCAACGCTTTGCCTCCTTTACGGTTAAAGGTAATGCATGATGGGGGTCACTATTCACTTCAAAATAAAAACGACTTATCGCTGGTATATATGAAACGGAGTCTTTTTGCTCGTCCCAAATATGCTGTAGTACTACTGCCGGATGATTTGCATAACAAACGCTACCATTTTTTAAAAATACTACTTTATTAGCAATAGGAAGTGTTTCATCCAATCGATGTTCGCTCATCACGATGGTAGTAGAAAACTCTTCATTAATTCTGACGAGTAATTGTAAAAAATCTCGTGTGGCAATAGGGTCTAATTGGGCGGTCGGTTCATCTAACAATAAAACTTTTGGACGGAGCGCCATCACTGCCGCTACATTTACGAGTTGCTTTTGTCCTCCAGATAACTGATGAACGGGTATGTGTAACCACTCTTCCATTCCGAAAAATTGAACTACTTCTGCAAGTCGGCGTTGAATTTTCTCACTGGAATACGCTAAATTTTCCATCGCAAACACTAATTCTTGCCATACGGTATTCATCACAAGTTGATTGTCAGGGTCTTGAAAAACTATTCCTATTTCTTCCACTAATCTAGTACTCTCTATCTCTTCTAATCCTTTTCCATTATAAAATATAGATCCAGACAAAGTACCTACTGGACGTACCTCCATCTTCAAATGTCGTAATAAGGTTGTTTTTCCAGAACCAGATGGACCACAAAGCACGACAAAATCTCCTTCTTCTACTTCAAAGGAGACACTAGTTAAGGAGGGTTGATCACTATTCGGGTATGCAAAGCTCACATTTTCGATTTTGTACTGTACCAATATATCCACTCCCTTCCGTTCATTACTGTTGGGATTAAGACAAATAAGCTAAAGCATGTTAGATGAACTAGAAATGCTGGTGTAATAATGATTGGGGGTAGCGTAGGATAGATTTCATATGAAATACTCCCTAGCACGACACCTATGCATACGAATGCAGCTAATATAAATAGGTAGCTTCCTACATATAAATCTCTTGATTCAAGTCTGTATAATACCGCACTACTTCTATTCTTCTGGACACCATATCCACGTGCCCTCATCGAACTGGCCGTTTCTAGCGCTTCCTCTAACGACCAAGAAACTAACGTATGAAGCATCTCCATTCTTGCTGTTAGTCGTTGTTTTTTTCTTAAATCTTTACGTAAATTACCTTGAATTTGTTGTACTGTCGTTATTTCTTTTAGCCTTCGATAAAGAAGCGGGAGAAAGCGTAGGGAAATTGTTATAATAAACGCACTTTTTGGCGCTATTCTGCCAAACAAATATAAAAATTTCGTTGGGGTAATTACTAGATTGAACGCAACAAAAGTGATCAAAATACACAACAACGATAAACTAAGCGTTGCACCATATACAATTGATTCTAACGTCACCGGACGATCCCATGCATAAAGTAAAATGGTTGCGCCTCTACTTGAAAAAAGTGGGTTTAATAAAATGATGACACTAGAAAGGAGCACGTACCCTTTCCAATATTTCTTTAATTTTTTTCCCTTATCTAAGGAAATATTCAACAGGATAATACCGACAAGCAGAAACAGCAAATAAACAGGATGCTTCAATATCATGCTAGAAAAAAAAATAACGGAAAAGTAGAAAAATAGAAGTATCGGATGAAGAGTTGTAAAACTAGTTTGCATGTTAGTCCTCTCCATCCCAAAGCCCATCATCTACTCCGCCACCAATATCTTTACCTAAGTCTTCTGTATAAAGCCATCGGATATGTTCTCCTGCTTTTACTGGCCATATACCAGCGCTTCGATTCGGAAACTTTCCGTTAATACTGTACATCCAACCACTGCCAGGTCCTCTATCGAATTCATATAAATTATTAATTCCTTCTACATAAGCAGTCGCCCCTCTACCGCGGAATTCCATATGGATTTGCCGAGCTCGGGTTTCGCGTTTTAACACTTCTAGTACTGTATCATTATTTACTATCTCGACTTCTACCGTTGCTAGTATCGTTCCAATGTCTGGCGAACCTATTATCGTTAAAAGGACGGTTTCAGGAGGGGGAGCAGGCTCTTGCTTTTTCTCTTCTTTTTTATCTTCCTTTTTATCTTCCTTTTTATCTTCCTTATACGCACTATTTTTTTCTTGCTTCGATTTCTCTGTCACTTGTTTATTTTCGGTAGTTTGACTATTTTTCTTTTCTTGTGACTTTGGTGTTGTACTAGTTGCTTTGGATCGGTTTGTTTTCGTCTCTTGACTTTCAGTAGATGATGTATTGACAGAAGGGCTTGACGGTTGGTCCAAAACCGTATCAGCTTCAAACGACTCGCTCGTAGCAACGTTTGCTTCTTGCTCTGCCTCTTCTTCCACTTCTACTTTTCGGTTCTCTTTCGCGGCAAGTCCCGTTTCCTTTTTAAACCCTTGAACAACATCCTCACCTACTACTACTTGCGGATCATCCAGTTTTTGTTCCACAGTAGCTTCAAGAGCAGAATTTTTCGAGATAACTTCTAAACTAATAACTGTAGTTAAGGCAGCTAATAAGAGAATGCTAAAAATGATTAACTTTTTTCTTGTCATGACAACCCTCCTAAAAATTAAGGAAAGAAAGGAGAAGTCTCCTCCCTTTCTTTGTAATGTTTACCCTTTTCTTGCTTGTAATCGATATAGGAATGTACCGATAAGGAGTAAGGCAAAACCAAGAAGTAAGAACTGGTAAATGGATGTAGCTGTTTTTGGAAGTTTATTTTTCACATCACCTGTATTGCTTCCAGCTTTGTTCGATTCTTTCTTTCCTTCTTCTTTATTTTCGTTATTGGCGTTATTTTTTGGAGCTTCCTCTTGCTGTTTTCCTTCAGGCTGTTGTTCTGGTTTTGGTTGTTCTTTACCTGGTTTCTCCTCTTCTTTGTCATCTCTCGGGTTTGATTCGACTTCTTCTTCCTCATGAACGTCTTGCATGTTATAAAGTGAGGCCTTCCCATTTTTATTTCTCTCATAGGCCGCCAAAGCCATAAGTGCTTGATGGGAAGCCATATAGTTACTTTCATCTCCTAAAGTGTGAGCCATTCCACCATCTTCGTTCGCATATGCGTAAAGTGCTGATAATAAATCTCCTTCTGGTTTAATGAACTGCCCATCTTCTACTTCAATTTTCAGACTAGAAAGAGCAATAATAACTTGAGAGACACTCTCACTATTTTCTACTCCCCAAAGCTTATAGCCACCATTTGATAATTGCGTTTCTGCCAGCCATGCGACTGCACGTTCTGTTGCCGTTTGTACTCTTTCATCTGTTTGATAGTTAGATAATGCTTGTAAGGTCATTGCTGTGACATCTACATCACTTATAGATCCTTTTGCAAGAGGAAATCCTCCGTCATCATTTTGTTGGTCCAACAACCAATCTACTAAACTATCACGATTCCAAAGCGCGTCCTCTGGTATTTCATATGAGAATGTATCTAGCGCAATCAAGGCATATGTTACACCGTTCGTACCTTGGTTCGTCAGTCGCTCGTGATTATATATTTTTTCAATAAAATTATACCCAGCTACATCTGTAGGGTCTTTTCCAATGGCAGCAACCGCGATGGCCATTCTTTCGTAATCGGTAACTAAACGGAAGTTCCCTTCTCTTTCTGTTACGTAATCAACTAATGTCCCGTAATATTGCTCTGGAACGGAATGCCCACTTCTCGCTAAAGCAATTGCGTCCCAGTCATTAAAGTTGTCATGCTGTGAAAAGTCTGTATTTTTTAGTATCCACTTGGAAATTTGCGTTGCCCACGTACTTATTTCTGGCAATTCACGTTGTGGGGCTGGTGGTGTTGCTTGTTCTGCCACTTTTACAACAGTTGTGACGAGTAAAGCTACACTTCCTTGCTCTATGTTTGCCGGTAAAGAAAAAGTCCCGGTTGCCGTATATTCTCCTGATTGAGTTGAGTTAAATCCATCAATAGACCACGAAAGTTGGACTTCGTGCTTATTGCCTTTACTATCTGTTAGATTCGTAGTTGGTGTTAAATGAAGGAGTGCATCTTCCTTACTCGTCCCAAACGGTACTTCCACTGATTCCACTGGATCAATTGCTTGGACCAAAGGTAGTTTTTCTGTTACGACTACTTTAATAGGCGTCGGGCGAATCATATTATAGGAATTTGCTCCAAACTTTTCTGCTGTAACCCAATACGTACCTACATTCGTTAACGGAATGGAAGCCCTTCCATTTTGATCTGTCTTAAATTCACTTTTTTCTCCATTAATTAAAATGGTTGCATCTGCTATCGCTTCATCAGGTGGTGGAGTTCCCCAGTTAGCTGGCTCTCCTGTCACCGTAAAAGTAACTTCATCCCCTTCTTTTACTTCCGTAGCAGAAGCAGCAATTTTTCCGAAATGATGATTCATCATATCCCCGATATAATATAACTCTACGATATCGTTGTTAGATAGTTCGTAAGTTCCTACTCCAACAGAAGGAGAAACACCATTTACTTTATACATCCAGCCTGATGTAAAACCGTAATCAAATTCATATACATTATTCACACCAGCGATATAGTTACCTTGATAGCCAACGTCAATAACAGATTTTTTGGTTACGTCTAGACCTTGTAGTTCAAGCGCTTTAATGATGGCATGAATGGCTAAAGGTTGGTCATTCGTAAGATGCCAATTACCAACTTTATTGTTTCCGACCGTTCTTGTTATATCGTAAGGGGCCAGTTCAATAGTAGTTAAAGGCGCTACTGTTTTGTCCCAACTCTCAATTCGAACGGAAATGTTAATGGTGTCCTTTTCACTAGCGGTTGCAGCAATAGGATGAAATAACGAAAAGATTAGTAGAATGCTAAGTATCGTTGCTATACTTTTTTTGAAAAATGAATGTAACAAGCTTCTCTCTCCCTATTTAAAGATTTTTTCTTCTCCTGACGTTGGTGTGGTGATAATTATTGATGTGACGAATTACTATGTAGTGGGATCTAGTTGGTATTCAGCTTTTTAAACAATAAAAAAACACCTTCCCTTCTTTTTGTTGAAGGGAAGATGTTTTACACAAATAAGACACATCTGTGTCATATGTAAATAGTCATACAAGATCATATCTTCTCCTTCCCATCCTCGTGAGATTACTAGAGTACTTGAATGGCTGGTCTCCTGGCTTCGCTTCACCACAAGCTTATCCCCTTCCCAATTTTCATAAAAATCAGTGGATACGATAAGTTGCTCCGCGTTACAGTGGCGGGACCGCGTCGGATTTTAACCGAACTTCCCAATTAAGCTTTCTAAAAAAGCACCATAAAAGTTTCTATTCAATTTTTGTACTACAAACCTATTATAGATTTAAACAAATTATTAAACAACCATAATTTGCTAACGGATGAATGGTGAACAAAGGGACAGGAAAACGTTCCACACTTTTTTGACATCGCTTTTAAAAATGTGTGAACAATGATCCTACCCTCTCGTTCACTCCTAATCCCACTTCCGAAACGACACTTCCATAATAAATTCATTATCACGTACATTAGCTACTGCTTTTCCACCCTGTTTATTAACAAGTTGCTGAACAATATGAAGCCCCAATCCAAGATGTGTACCCGTACGACTAGAATCCAGCCTATAAGTTCGATTAAAAATCTGTTGGAGTTTCGCAGCATCAATCTTCTCCACATCATTTACTGCCCTTAACCTAATGTATTCCTCTTCCTCAACAAAACTTATTTTTAAATAGCTTTTGGCATAAGTTAAAGCATTTTGAATGATGTTCGTTACAATCCGAACGGTTGCTTTGTTGTCAGCAAGAATAGGAGGTACACTCTCCTCAACCAATTGTACCTGTAATTGCTCTTTCTCAAAATCTTCATAGAACATTAGCATTGATTCTACAACAATTTGATCTAGAGACTGTTTCTCCATCGTCAATTTCTTGTCAGAGGAATCAAGTTGTGATAGTTCATAAAATAAATCTACAATCATCGTGAGATTATCGATTTTCTTCTGGATAATCTCTAGGAATTCTTTCTTTTCCCCTTCTGAAATAGACGGATCTGTTAAAAGCTCTGAAAATCCTTTGATCGATGTTAAAGGAGTTCGTAAATCATGGGAGATATTGGTGATTTCTTGCTTTAGTTCCATTTCTCTTCTTTCGACAGACTGTTGGTTCTGTTTGTATAATTGAATGAGCTGGTTGATTTTCGTCGCAAATCTACTCAAGTTTTTATTATGAGTATTTGTACGAACTAATTCATTTGTCCCGAAATTTTCACTGATTTCCTCTAATTGTTTTGTCATCCTTCTAATATCCCAATGGAACAGTAGAAGCTTGGAGACGGAAACCATCAGCAGGAAACCTAAGATTATGATAATCAACCAGCTATTCACTTTCATTCATCCCTTCTAATCAATCGATGTTTTGTTTAGCGAATCTATTTGCTCCGATGAATAAAACAAACAGTGAAATTCCGATGCCGATCACCCAATATTCGTAACTGAATGGGACTGCTTCCACTATATAGTTTCCAAGGTTATCGTTAAATAACGTATTAGGCATATATTTATAGACATCGCTCAAGCCTTGAAACGGACGGAACAACATCCGGACAAGATTACTAGAGAATCCATATATAAATAATAGTAGGATAAAGATATAAACGTCTCGAACTTTCATCACTTTTAACACATGGGTTAAAATAAATCCACTTAAAACAAGTGGAGCCATATTTACACTCGCTATCAGAAAATTATGGACTGAATGATTATCCGTAATTAGTAAGCTCTCCCCTAAGGCAATCATTAAAAACATACCAATGACACAAATAAGTACAAAATAGCTTAACGTTAAGATGAGCTTAGACCAGAAAATTGTACCCCGTGAAATGCCGAAAGAAACAGTTTGTTTTATCAACGACATATCATCTTTGCTTGTGAGAGCCGAATTAAAAATGAACCCTATGATGATGATGATTAAACCTAAGGCAATGACATTGGAATAAAAATAATTACTAGTAGCATACGGGAAAGTAGGGTCCACTTTGTCTAAATATTGAAGAACAGTGGCAGCCACAACGATCAACAATAAACATATGACACTTGTAAAATGCACGCCTTTTTTACGGAGAAGACGATAATATTCGCTTTTCATATAATTAATCATTGTTACTTTCCTCCACTAATCCTAAGAAGTATTCTTCTAAATTCAGAGCTTCAATGCGAAACTCCTTCACCATCACACCATTATCAACTAAAAGGCGATTAATTTCTCCACTGCTCTCTATATGATTTTGGATAGAGATGACGTGATTAGGAAGGACTTTAAACTCTATATCCCCATATGCTCGGTCTAAAAGTTGTGCCACTTTCACTGAATTATCAACCGTTAGGACAATTTGTTTCCTACTCTTCTCTTCTAGAGCGTCTTTGCTTAAATCATCGAAGATTACACCATCTTTTATAAATACAAACCGAGTTGCTACCAATTTCAATTCCGTTAAAATATGACTAGAAATTAATATCGTAATATGTTTTTCCTGATTGAGCTTCCTCAATAATGTCCGGATTTCGATAATCCCCTCCACATCTAATCCATTGATTGGCTCATCCAGCACTAAACAATCGGGGTTACTTAAGAGACATAAAGCTATCCCTAATCGTTGCTTCATCCCCATGGAATAATCTTTAAATCGTTTCTTCTTTTCTTTTGCAAGACCTACAATTTCTAGAACTTCATACATACGTTTCTTGTCCACAACACCACGTTGAATCCGAAAATATTCTAGATTTTGAACTGCCGTAAAATCCGGGAAAAACGCAGGTGTTTCAATCATAAAACCCATTCTTTTTTTCTCTCGCTCTATCTCTTTACCAGATTTTCCAAAAAGGAGAACCTCCCCACTTGTCGGCATTATTTGGCCTGCAAGAACTTTGAATAACGTCGATTTGCCAGCACCATTCTTTCCAATTAATGCACAGATTTCCCCTTTTTCCACTGAGAAATCAAGCGGTTTCAGAACCTCTTGTTCCCTATACTTTTTCGTCAATTGACGTGTCTGAATGATCGTACTCATCTTTTCGACTCCCTTAACTATATTCGTTGTTATTTCCAGTTTAGCTTAGAAGTCTTTAAAATCCTTTAAGCAAATCATAAAGAAATCGTAAAGGTAAGAGTCACGTAAGCATAAAACCTACTCCCCAAATGGTCTTTATATATTCTTCCGTCGTAATTTCGGAAATTTTCTTACGGAGGTTCGAGACGTGAACGCTAATCGTATTATCATCACCATAATAAGTCCCCTTCCAAATACTTTCATATATTTCTTTTTTAGAAAGGGCACGCTCGGGATTGTTCATGAAATAGGTTAAAATATCAAACTCAGCAATCGTCAGCTGGAGCTCTTTCTCTTTTAATTTTACAGACCGTTTTTCCGTATTCATTTTAAGCTCACGCCAACCTATTTCCGCTGACTGTTCCGGTTGTGTGTTTGCTTTTCGTAATTGTACTTCCACTCGGGCCATCACTTCTTCTTGATGAAACGGTTTCGTTATATAATCATCTGCACCCATTTTCAACACTTGCACTTTATTTTCGATATCGACTTTGGCTGAAATGACAATAATCGGTACGGAACTCATTTCTCTAATCTCTCCTATAAGTTCCTCCCCACTTTTGCCCGGTAGCATCAAATCCAATAAAATTAAATCAAACATATTGTTTTGTATCTGCAACAAACCTTCTGTACCTGAATAGGCTGCGACAGGTTCCATATTCGCTTTTTCTAAAATTACAGAGAGTAGCCTACTAATCTCTTGATCATCTTCAATTATTAAAATGCGTTTACCTTCATACATCATGATCACCCATTTTTTAATATGTTTCGTTTTGTCCTTTGTTTCTATTAATTATAGCTTACTGGATGAGTTTGTTACTACTATAGGAAGCTATTGTTTTGTTATAATGTATTTAACAAAGGAATTTTCTTCAAGTGATAGAAATTAAATATGAAGAACTGCATATCCAATCCAAAAGTTACTAAGAAGAGAAGTGATGATAATTTGAAATATAAACCTTTTTTTATTTTTATAACGTTCATACTATTAATTAGTGCGGTAGGAAATATTATAAAAAACACAAAAAAAGAATACCCAGAAATAAAAGAACAATTTATTGATTATTTAACGAACTCTCACGATTTAGTGATTTCTAATGGTTATGTTTATAAATCTAGTCGAAGTACTAATGGCGTAGAGGAAGGAGATTTCATCGGGGTATTTTACGACGAAAGAGACCCAAGTTTTATGATCCAACTTTCGATTGACCAACAAAACAATTCTATTCGGGACACATTTGATAGTAAAACATTTTGGATACGACAAGAAATATTTGAAGTGATGAATAAATATAGAAAAGACAATGAGTTCAACGGATATCTTGATTTTTCACCAGAAGGTATACGAGGACCTAGTTTAACTTCAGTTACTTATGGGAGTATTAATCCCACGATCAATTATTCAGTTATCAGTGAAGAAATAGATATTGAAAAAGAATTAGAGGCAGATTTTCACATTGCAAAAGAAGTAAATGAAATCATAAAAAAACATTATGATATGGAATTAAATAGAGTAGGAGTCACATACTTTGAACGAAGTGGTTTTGATTTTGAAAGTTATCTAGAACAATATAAAAAAAATAACGGTGAAGGTATATACGGTAGTTCTATTACAAGCTATGGTCATTTAAATAAGCCTCATGTGTACGGTGTGAAAAATGTGTCAGCTCCAATTAGAGTATTTGAATATGGAGTTAGTATATTTGAAAAAGCGGATTATCACTTGCGGTTAGATAATCTTGAACAATTTAAAGACGAAGCGAATAGAAACTATAACGAGCAATATAAAAAGGCCGATTCAAATTAAAGTGTATCGGCCTTTCTTGTTTTTTGACAAGCTTGTTAGTAGTTATCCAAAACTTTCCACTTTTATAATTCCCTAAACGGCTAGCAAAAGCTACATTAATACAAAATTCACACTGTCGCTACTATAAAAAAGCTTCGACACTACGAGGGTATGCAAATTCAATCTTCAACATTTCCCACATGTTTATGTTTCCTTTACTTATTGCCCCTGAAAAAATAATTCCAACCTCTATGGACCTCATCATGTGTTCACCACATGCGACAGTAAATTCCTTTCCGGGTAAATCTCTGTTATTTGATTTCAACAATTGCACACGAAAGCTCTGTTTATTTTTCCTGATTATTTGAAACAAACCTTCTACCGTTTTGCCGCCATCAGATATTTTTCCACTTAGCATTTTTCGAAAAACAATACTAGGGTCATAAACATAAGGTAATTCGACAGCTTTTATCAACTGATTTTCCTCTTCTGTAAGGAACGCTGCTGTATTTTCCATTGCATCTGTACTTTTCCCTTTTTGCTTTAACCATTGAAAGAATAATTTTAACGTACTGATCATGTCGGTTATTTGTTTCTTCGTCATTGTCTCAAACATGTTGAAATAGTCTAGTGTTAATACTTTGTTCCAGTCTTCCATATCAAGATCTCGTAAATCTACGAACCCGTTTTCCTTTAAAACTAGATTCAAATCACATAAGCTCGTAAAGTATTTACGAACTGTGTTTCCTTTCTTTCCTTTTGTTTTTTCTTTATAGAAATCGACGAAATCCGCTGTGTAAAACGGTAGATGTTCTAAGTGTAACTCTCTTAATAAAGGTATATCCTCTTTTTTATATTCGAAAGGCTTCTCATTATTTACTAGTAAGGTCATTAACTCTAGAGTATATTTCCTCATTACCTCTCCATACGAAAGATTTTCTTCTTTCATTATTTTTTTCACTTTTGCTTTTACCCGTAGAACATATTTATAATCAGTGAATACTCTTACCCCGTTAAAATAATGTTTTCCATTAAACTCTTCCAATAGTGCAATTGTTCCATAGCCTATAGTTAAATTATTTGGAACATTCGTTTCTACAATTGGAACGATATACTTTTCATTTGTCATTACGTCCCACATCGTATAATAATTGTCGTTTACTTCTATCACCTGAATTAGCTGGAAGTTTAGATCTGTCCACACTTTAGCAAGCTCTTTCTGCTCTCGGACTAAACCGTTAGCTTGCTCTTTGTAAAACCACTCCATACCACGAAGGCCGTTATTGTATACTTGGATAAATACTAGAAAAAAGGGAAACAACGTGTCTCTACGCTGACGTTCTATCTTGTTATTTGTTCTCTCCTCAAAAACTCTTTCATAATCCTCTACATCTTGTCTGCTTAAGTTCTCATATAAAAAACGGATTACTTTAGTAGTTAACACATGCTTCTCTTCATAAAAACGTTTCTCTTTTAAGCTATGTAAATCTATAATATTGTCTTTTTGCATACAACACTTTTTATATTTTCTCCCACTGCCGCATGGGCAGATATCATTTCTATTTATTTGCATTCAAATAATCCTCACTTCATACTCTTCTTTCCTTTTAGAATAACGGTTTCGGCGCTAACTTTCAAGAATTTCTCTAATATTGAAGAATGTCCCTACTAGGACTAACGTGCCCCTCTTGATCTTCTTATTATGGTCGAGGAAGAATTCTTTTTAGAAGTTTTATAATAAAGAGACTTACGAACTGCCATAACCAACTATACAACAAGGAAAATACCAAAATTGCTAAAATAACGACACCACTAAAGTTTGTTGTTACGGAAGGTCCCAATATCGGAAATTTAAATCCATATAGTAAGATAATGATTCCTAGAGACAAACATATAGCAGCAAATGGAATAATGAATATGCTCCTTCTTAAGTACTTGAGACCCACTCCTAGAGCTAATCCTAATAAACCTGTCGTAAATGGAAACACCCATAGTTCACTTGGTTGAAACATCGCTAATAGAAAAATAGTAACGAAATAAGTCATGGTCCCAATTTTTAATGATAGTAAACTCGCAATTACTAGTGGAGCCGTACTCATCATGCTGAATAGATAACCTATCCCAGCGAAAATTCCTGCAGATTGTAGCATAAAAGCTATTGCTCCTAATAGCGCACCGATTACTAGCTTCTTCGTTTGAGAAAAACCGCCCACTTTTAAGGCTACTTCTTCCACCTCACCCTTACGCATAAGACACCCCCATTAATGATAAATGCAGCGAGAATGAAATTTATTCACTTGTTTACTTTCATGAAGAGTACACCCTAAAACGGACTATTCCTTCATTATTGTTCATATATTTATTGATGGAAAAATGATGGGAGTGTGAGGGGGTTGAATAAAGTGAAGGTTGGCTTGCGACCTATTTTGAATGGAATAAATTTGCCTACGGTCTTGAAAACTGCAATTCTTCCTGGCGACTCAGTGGAACGATTATTTATCGCCTCTCAAGTCGGAGAGATTTTTTTTGTTGGAAACGGAGATGTCCGAACTTTTTTAGATATACGCCAGCAAGTCTTAGACCTTGGTACTTCGAATGGCGGTTATGACGAGCGAGGCTTACTCGGGTTAGCGTTTCATCCTCAATTTTATTATAACGGACTGTTTTATCTTCATTATTCCGTGGCAGGTACACAAGGTCCAGGTGCTCCACACGATTCCTTTGAACCGGACCATTGTGACCCTAATACGTTAAATTTACAGTGGAAGAATAGAGAAACCGAATACGACCATATCGATACGGTGGAAGAATGGATAGTTCAATCGAACGGGCAACCAACAAAACGACGAACTTTACTTAATTTAAGAAGACCTTTTTATAATCATAACGGCGTCAATAGTTTAAATTTTTCACCAGAAACGGGGAAACTTGTGTTAACAACTGGAGATGGTGGTTCGGGTTTTGATCCGTATAATCTTGCTCAAAAAGATTTAGAAATTGCGGGGAAAATTATTGAAATCGATGTAAGTATGATGACAAGCATCCAGCAACCACCTGCCGTGACACGTTTTCATGAACTTCCGGTACCAATTCAAGAAACATTAACTGTAACAGCAAAAGGAGTGCGCAACATCCCAGGAATTTCTTATCAACGAAATTATAATCATTATATTAAATATGTAGGCCAGGTCGGGCAGGCTTTGATAGAGTCCATCTTTGCCTATATGAATTATAAACCAATCCCAGTCACACAACTTGTTCAAGCTTCTATTCCAAATACAAAATGGAATCAAAAAGGGTTTATTAATCTCGGCTGGCGAGGCTGGGAAGGGAATTTACCTACTCCCATTGTGGAGGATTGCTCGGAAGATTCCGACTTGAGTAAAAAAACAATTGCCTTTTATAATGAAGCTATTAAAATGACAGGAAAACGACTTCAGCCTTTAACTAGTTATTACCATGAAGAACCAAGACGTGATAAGCTTGGAGGAACAGCACTTACTGGAGTTCAAGCTTATATGGGAAATGACATTCCAGCATTAAAGGGAAGCGTTGTTTTTTCAGACTTTGCTCGGAAAGGAATTGATCAAGGTCCTGGTCAAGGGTTTTTAGGTTACACTAGAGTTAGAAGCGATTCAATAGAAAATGACTATAGCATTATTGAAACGGATTATGATTTTGGAGACAAGGCAGCTCATTATACTAGCCTAGGAACCAATCTCTCTCAAACTAAGCTATATTTAGGAGTTTACGGCTCAATGAGGGTGACCGATTATAATCAAGGCTCTGTTTTTGAAATTGTTGGGAGATAGTGGCTCAAGGGCACAGGCTTTCTGTGCAAACTTTTCATGAATGAATCCACCCTCATAAGCTTTTCAGCGCAAGGGTGGATTGTTTTTTTATATTGATATTTTCATAAACTTACTAACATCTTTAAATCCCATTTTCTCATACAATGCCATTGCTTTTTCGTTATGTGCATAAACGTTTAGTCTTACATCACTATATCCTAAGTTTCTAAATTCTTTTATAGCTTCTTCTATCAATAATTTGGAGTAACCATTCCCTCTGTAAGGCATTTTTACATATAGGTCATTAATCCAGCCAATTTCTTCTCCCGTTAAATATTCAATCGCTTTATCGATTTGAATCCAACCGAGAAGTGTTTCACCATCCATTAAGCAAAGGAAATAGGCATTATATTTTGCAGAATGCTCATACGCTTCAATCATTTTTTGTCTATTATCTTCCGAATCATGGTTCGTTGCTTCTTTACGGTTCTCGCCTGCTAGTTCATAAATTTCCTCTATCTCTGCTTCTGTAGCCTCTTTAAACTGTAACCCCATATATGCACCTCTTACCTCAATTTATATTTTCCCCATCCATATTTCCATTAAAGCATTTTGCGAACAGAAAAAGAAGAGCGAGAAATGTCCCCTACTCCATTTTTTTCAAGGAAATATTTAAGTTTGTGGAACGACTAACCCTATCTGTTGCGTTGCTCAAGGAGAATTTTTTAAGAAATTAATGTAATAGCTGCATTAATACATACACATCTCTCTATTAATTTTTCTAGACAATAAGAATGTACGTTCGTTATAATTTAGATGTAACTACATAATGCAGATGGGCGGTTGACCATCTCCTTTCGAAACGGAGGTGGTATTAATGGTGACTTATGAAGCTATGCATTTGCTATTTCATTTCGGTATGTTTATTGTGACATCCTTGACAGCGGTAATAGCCATAATCACACTTGTCACCAATAAGAAAGAGAAATAACCGCCCATTGACCGAATGATAGCGGTTACTTCTCTTGTACTTTCATCTATTTCTAAGGTCAGCCGCTCTTCTGGCGGCAAGTAGTTACATGGATCGAGTGTTCCAGCACTCGATCTTTCTTATATTATATATTGAACTTACTTTTAAAATCAACATTTGTGTTGGAGTAGTAAAATCTAATCCCACTGTCACTAATTCCTCTTCTTAAACGGAATCTGCATAATAAATTCATTCTCATGGACAGTAACTACTGCTTTTCCACCATGTTTGTTAACAAGTTGCTGAACAATATATAGCCCTATCCAAGTTGAGTACCTGTCCGACTAGAATCCAGCCTTATTATCATTCAAACAGTTTTCTCCATCAACTCTTTATTTCTACGAATCGAAGGTCATATTTAGTGCCTACTATTTTTTCGGTAACCTTTGAAATCAGATCACTGTACCTTGCTTCTAACCAATCCAACTGAAAGCTGTTCGCACAATTAATAACTAATACTCCATCCACTAATTCACCATTTGTCTGTTTAAACCAAGTATCAAATGAAGGAGAAGATATTTCATTCTTAATTTGTTCTAAAACATTCCCCCACACATCTCCGACTTGCTCCTATGTAAACTCCATCTTGTCATTTTTCGGAGCACTACATTTGAGCTTCATTTTATAAAAGTCCTTCTCTGACAGGTGTTTAGAAAACTCAAATAAAACTTCAGCTTCTTTGTCTTTATGATTTCTAAATGCTTCCTCTATTTTTTCCATTTCTTCTTCCTTTAAATATACTTTCATTTGTTCGTTAAATGCACCGTATTTAGTGCTTAACTGCTGTAATTTGCTAAATTCGTCTTTAGTAAGAACTGAATATTTGAACAATACAAAGGCATCATTGAAATTACCATTTTTAAATGCCTTTTTAATCCGTTCTTCATCCATTTGCTTATACATTTCTTTATTACTAATTTCGCTCATAAAAATTCACCTCTTAGCTTCAATTTATACCTTTCAATTAAAACTATAAATTATTTAAAAAATAGAATTAAAAGCTGAGAGGTTATTGATTAAGTTCAATTGCCTCTTGAATCATAGAAATAAACAAATCCTGCTTAATGTCCTCTACTTTTTTCACCTGTATATGACGCATTTGTTTACCTGTTCCTTGAAGCACACCGTCCTTGTCAGAAAGGTCTGAACCTCGATAAAACCCTAGGTTCACATGTTTTTTAGCTGCGGCTAAATAACATACTAGTCCATTTTGTGTGTAGCTCGGTTTAGACCATTTGACCTCTTCAATAATTTCTGGAGAGGACTTAAACACAAGCTCTCTTAGGTTATTCGTTATTTCTTGAATAGGCTCAGGGAGCGTTTCAATTAATTTCGTGACTTCTATATTTTCTCTTGGATTCATAATGCCCTCCTATATATCGTTATGAACTAGGTTAATTAAAAGTATTTCCCTTAAATAAAAAACATCATCACAGTCCCATTGAGTGTCAATGCAATGACATGATATCACTATGAAACATCAATCATGTAACCCCTTGCCATCGAGGATTTGCTGAATATATTTTTCAACCCTTGTTTCTCGAGTTTTCGATTGTTTAGCCTGTGAAAAATAAATAACATATGCTCTTTGCCGTCCGGGAGTCAATGCTTGAAAAGCTGTTTTCAAGATAGGAATTTTATCAAATTTATTTTGAAGCTCTTCAGGAATTATTAAGTCTGTTTTTTCTTTGAAATTCACTTCCAAGCCGGCCTTTTCGACATCTATAGCCTCATTAATATAGGATTTTATTATGTGTTCCATCTCATCAATTTCTCGAACCTCGGTGAACCGAATCTGGCGTTGTGCCTGTGAATTCTCTCCAAGTTTGATTAGGACCCCTTTCGCATCCTTTAGCAATACACCTTTAAAAAACATAAGCGCACAATATTCTTTAAACCCTTGAATGATCACGACATTACTTTCCTGAAATGTGTAACAAGGTTTGCGCCACTTCCATTCTTCGGTCAACCCACAGTCTATTATGATTGTTCTCAATTTTTCCATTTCTTCCCGCCACTTTTTTTCATTACTTACATACTCATTAACCTTTAAATTCTTTTTACTGTTTGTCAACAAGTAACACTCCCCTCTTCTTATCTCTAAATTGCCCACTGATAGCAACCTCCATATATTTTAACTTAAATGGTTTATTTTATTAAAAGTAACCAACCTTTTAGTTTAAGATTTTCTACAAAAATAGCATTTCTCCTTCTTGAATACGTATCGCTACTCCTGTTCTTTCCACCTTTTTTCAAAAAAACTAGATTTTAGAACTAAGTTTCTATAATATTATTATTGAAATAGTTAAAATTGTTAAAAAAGGGGAAGGGGAGTTTTCATGAGTCAAAATTTAGGTCATAAATATTATAAAGAACTAATTAATTTACAAGATGTAGCAGGGGTCGAGGCTCAACTTCAAAGTTTACTAGATGCCCCAATCGAATCCGCTTCTGACCTAGAAG
The DNA here is from genome assembly GCF_002250055.1 of Sutcliffiella cohnii. Classification (NCBI taxonomy): domain Bacteria; kingdom Bacillati; phylum Bacillota; class Bacilli; order Caryophanales; family Bacillaceae; genus Sutcliffiella; species Sutcliffiella cohnii. The sequence continues at coordinate 1,395,549 of NZ_CP018866.1, read as the reverse complement.
AGTGGTTAAAAGATGAAAAGGATTTAGATGTAAAACTTTCGGAGGCGTTAACAGGTCACCGAGTCGACTTCTACCGGAACACAGAAGATGAGGAAATTAAGGCAACTTTCCTTCACGATCAGCAAAACATTCAACCACTTTTAATGAAATATGAGGCTAAACTGAATGAAAAATTTTGTGAGTCTCCTTATGTAAAAGAGTTAGATGAAAAACGTTACGGTTTGATGCGAAGAGTTCGAGAGTCGAAAGTTAAACTGTTCAGAGAAGAGAACATTCCTTTAATGGTAAAAGAACAAGAACTTAATACTAAATATAGTGAAATTATGGGCGGATTAACCGTTGAATGGGAAGGCGAAGAAAAACCGTTTCCTTATATCCAATCCCAACTCGATTCGTTAGACAGAGATGTGCGAGAAAAAGCATATCGCGCGATGGGCTCAGCGATTAAACAAATTAAGCCCGAGATGGATGCAATTATGGACGAGCTCGTTCAACTACGCCACCAAATCGCTTTAAATGCAGGCTTTGAAAATTATCGTGATTACATGTTTGTCGTGAAAAATCGTGAGTATACGGTCCAAGATTGTTATGATTTCCATGAAAATGTTGAGAAACATATTATCCCAGCTTGGAATCGTCTCGCAGATGTTTTTAAGTCGAAGCTTGGTGTGGATACATATCGCCCTTGGGATAACACAGCTAAATTAATGAAAAACCCTCCATACTCCGAAGTTTCTACGCTTATGGATGGCGTTTCTGAGATGTTAAAGGATACAGATCCATACTTTGGAGAACGTTTCGATTATATGAGAGAAAAAGGGTTACTAGATCTTGGCGACCGAAAAGGAAAAAGCCCAGGTGGTTTCTGTACCTCTTTACCTGTTTCAGGGGATACGTTTGTTTTCGCAAACTTTAGTCCATCGTTTTTCTCTCTCATCGCGTTAATTCATGAAATGGGACACGCGGTGAATGGGTACCTTCAGTTTTCGGAGAACGGTCCTATTGAAGACTACCAACACCGAATGGAAGTTGCGGAACTGTATTCTCACGGGATGGAATTACTCTTATTAGACAAGCTTGATCGTTTGTATAAAGAAGAGGAAGATTTTAAGAGTGCACAACGTGAAGAGTTAAAGCGCGCATTTACGATGTTATTCGGTCCGTTGTCAGGTGATCTCTTCCAGCATTGGATGTATACGAATCCTAATCATACTGCGAAAGAGCGTGACGAAAAGTACTTTGAAATCTCCAAACGTTATGGCTTAAACCCTGTTGATACTTCTGGGTTTGAGGAGGCAATTGGGATGAGCTGGGTAGGCACCCTTCATTATTTCCAAGTTCCTTTCTATAACATTGAATACTCTATCTCGATGCTAGGTTCTTTACAATTACTAGAGAACTATCAAAAAGATCCAAAGGCAGCTGTTGAAGCATTTAAAAAAGGTGCAGGTGCCGACTACAATCAATCGATCGCAGCTATTTACGAAGAAACTGGCGTTAGCTTTGACTTCTCTGAGCCAGCTGTTAAGCGAATGGGTGAATTCTTGGAAAAGGTTATTCAAGATATTCATTAAGGTGGGACAGAGGGACAGGTTCCGCGTCCACACAATTTCTGGAAATTGTAGTTTCGTTTCTAGTTTAAAATCGTAATAAAACAATATATATAATACTGATAGCGCTGGTAACACTATCAGTCCACACAATAGTAATTTCCCTTCAGTCACCGTTGTGGTCAAAACAACTCACCCTGTTAAGCTGTGCGGCTCAAGGGTGGGTTATTTTTTTAAACGATACACTAGCAAATGCTAGCATTAAAAGTAATGTGTCATAAATAAGCATCCCCCTATCTGAAGTAGTATTAAATCTCGCAGCACAACTTTATTTGCTCAAACCCCGATTCGTTTAGCCATTTACCTTTAAGCAATCAAAAGGGTAAGTTTTTAATGGTATTAAGAAGATTACCCTTTTGCATATGACCTTAATTCCGTAACGATTTTTAGTCGGACCTTTTCAGCGGTTTTTGACCTGTCCCCTCGTGAAATTTTTTCAGTATTTATTTATGATTAAAACAAAAGATAAAAGGAACAGATAATATAAAGGAGTTCGTTTTAAATGAAAATAAAAGCTGCCGTTACACATGGAAAAGGACAAGTGTTTAGGATTGAAGAGGTAGAATTAGCTGAGCCGAAAATGAATGAAGTATTAGTAAAAATTGTAGCTACTGGTGTGTGTCATACAGATGCTGTTGCTCGTGATGCAGCTATTGCCCCATTGCCAGCCGTATTAGGACATGAAGGTGCAGGTATTATTGAGCGACTTGGTCAAGGTGTTACTACCCTAGAAGAAGGAGATCATGTCGTACTTTCATTCGCACACTGCGGTCATTGCCAAAACTGTTTGACTGGTCACCCAACTGTTTGTGAAACTTTTAATGACCTAAACTTTGGTGGCGTTGCTAATGACTTTTCCCATCGTCTAAGCCATAATGGGCAGGAACTCTCTACATTCTTTGGACAATCCTCCTTTGGTACATATGCTGTTGTTCATGAACGCAATGTAGTAAAAGTAGATAAAGACGTCGATCTTACATTACTCGGTCCGTTAGGCTGTGGGATTCAAACAGGTGCAGGAACTGTATTAAATAGCCTACAACCGGAATTTAGTTCGACCATTGCTATTTATGGTGCAGGTGCTGTGGGATTAAGTGCAATCATGGCTGCAAAAATCACTGGATGCAAACAAATCATTGCCGTAGACATACACGAAAGTCGTTTAGAATTAGCAAAAGAACTTGGTGCAACTCATGCTTTAAATGGATCACAAGTTGATGTTGTCAAGGAAATTAAGGCGATTACAAATGGCGGTACAAACTATGCTGTCGATACAACTGGGGTACCTCCTGTTGTTCGCCAATGTTTACAAGCATTACGCCCGTTAGGAAAAGCAGCGATTGTTGGGGTAACCCCTGAAATGAACATTGATGTGCATAATGATATTATGGCAGAAGGAAAAACTATGATGGGAGTCATTGAAGGAGATGCAGTTCCCCGTGTATTTATTCCTCAGCTTGTAGAATATTACAAAGCAGGCCGATTCCCAATTGATAAATTAGTTAAATACTATGAATTTGAACAAATTAACGAAGCATTTGAAGACTCTAAAAAAGGTGTAGCCATTAAACCTATTTTGCGTTTTAACTAATCAAAACAGGTTCAGCGTCCACACATTTTTGGAAATTGTAGTTTCGTTTCTAATAAATGTACCGGCGACGCTCCCGTATAAAACAACATATATATAAGGACTGATAATGCTGGTAACACTATCAGTCCATATTCAAGGGAGTCAGCATTGTGGATCAAATACGACTCACCCTGTTAAGCTGTGCGGCTCAAGGGTGCGTTATTTTTTGTTTTTAAAAGATACGGTAGTCAAAAAAAACAAGCCAATACTTTGATTATCTCAAAGCATTGGCTCTATTGATATTCGACTTATGATTAGGCTCGGGTTTGAAACCAATATTCCTAAGGAAGACTATCTAGTTCGCCTTACACCTCACTACCTACTTCCTCCCCCTGATATATCCGAAAAGCAGGAACAATCGTGTCGGAGACGATTTCTTTTCCTTTTTCGCGGATGAAGTCTAGTTTATAGTAGGCTTCAAATCGTTGACTGATCTCTGTTTTGACGAGTTCAGGTGGTGTGACGACGATAAATTGGAACTTTAGTTTTTCCGCAACAGCGAAGATTGGGTCCAGAACATGGGCAGATGCCGCTTGGCCGAATGGGTTATCACAAACTAACGGTACCCAACTTTGATCTGTTTCGCCTTTCACGGAAAGTAGCATCATCATCATGACCATGCGGGCTGATAGCTTTTGTCCACCACTTCCATCGGATTTCGTTTTCGATCCTTGGTTGATCGTTTGCCACGTTGAATAATGTTCCTTCAGTGGTTTCCCGTACATGAAGGCATTATCTGTACGCATATTGTAAACGAGTAACTCTGGATATCGATTTCGTAGCGATACGAATAAAATTTGTTCATCACTAATGAGTTGCTTTATTTCATTGTCTAACGCACGATTATTGTCATCAATCATATCAAATTGTTTCGTAATTTTGTTAATGGCCGAAACAAAGTGCTGCTTTAGAAGTGGCTCGATGTCCTCCACCTTTTTCGGTAAAATATCTTCTTTCAGCTGGACGAGTGGGAATGTTCCTCGTTCGTTTTTCAATTTCATTTTCGCAATCATTGAACGGATTGCCTCTGAAATGCTCATCACTTTCATACTTGCACGACTAGCCCAGAAGTTTTGCGCTTTTTCTGCTCGTTCTTTGTCGCGCTCTAATTGCTCTAATCCACTTTGTGAAAAACGTTTCATGTTTTTAACGATGCTTTGAATATGGGAATAGTGTCTTGTGTCCATATGATCAAGTGTCGTCAACACTTCATTTTTAAAGCGAATCTCCCAATCTTTACCTTCTATGAGTAGCTTTAAGTTTCTTAATGCTTGGTCAATTTTCGCATGCTTTTCTTGCCCTTCTTCTTGAATAGCTTGATGCTGCTCACACCAGGTTAAAATACATGCTTTGCCTTGACTTTTTATTATTTCGACTTCTTCGTCCGTAAATGCGGAAGCTTCCTCTTTTAAAATAACAGATAACGTTAAAATATCGCCTTCATAACCCGCGATGTTCGTTTCTGTTTCTTTTTGACGCTTTTCAACCCTCTTGATTTCGTCTTTCGTTTGTTTCGTTTGGTCTTTAATTTCCACTTCTTTTACTTCAAGATCAAGGTCTTCCCATTCTTCTGGATGTTTTTCATGTTTTGCTATCTTTTTACTTGCTTTCGTACGTTGTTCCGTCGCATGCTGTAGAGATGTTTCTGCTACTGTTACAGCTGTTCCTTGAGCTCGTTCTTCTTTTTCAGCTGCTTTTGCTTCCTTTTGGGCAGTTTGATGCATACTTTCTACTATGCTTACCGGTTCCTCAGGTACTGGTGCTTCTTTCCAGTCTTCCTTTTGAGTGGCAAGCTTTTTCTCGATTTTTAGCTGTTGCTTTTGTTCCGTTTCTTTTTTAGCTTGAAGAACGAGTAGCTCTTGTGCCTGTTTAATATTTTGTTCGGTCGTAAGCTTCCATTCCACATATGTTTGATTCCACTTACTTTGTAGTTCAACAATTTGTTGGTGCTCTATATTCAGTTCTTGTTGCTCTTTACTTAACGTTTCCTTTTGTTTCTCTTTTTCTTGCTTCACTCGTTTATTTTCTTGATGTACTGTTTTTTCTTTTTCGAACTCCTCGAGCGATCCAACATCTTTTGTCAGCTTCTCGAGTTTATCTGCTGTTTTATCTAACTGTTCTTTCAACTGAAGCTGTAATTCTTTTTCCTTTTCCTCTTGGACAATAACGTCTTGTAATTCTGTTTTCTTCGTTGATAGTGCGTTCGTCTCTTGAGTTAAAGCTTTTTCGATATCACTGGAAAGCTCTCTAGATAAAAAGCGGTCCATCTCTTTTAAAATGTGTCGAAGAGTTGCTTCCGTTTTATCCATTTCACTTAGCGTTTCTTTCTTTTCTTCTAGCTGTTTAGCAATCTCTATTTTCCAGTTCGTGAAGTTGTTTTTATTTGTTACTAGCTCTTTTTCATTCCCATTGATAATGACAAAAGAGCTAGCTTGTTTCTCGTCCGTCATTTCTTCTCGTAAAAATATCGGGACTGGACTTTTATACATTCTACCTGCTAATACTTGCTGGTTCACTTTTTCCCATTGTTGGCCATTTACGACTAAGCCGTACGGAAGAAGTGGATAGGTGGACGTATATTTCTCCAACTGATCAGCAGTTAATGATTGCAGAAATTGTGTTCCATAAAACACATCAATGCCCGTTTTCTCATCAATCCATTCTTTTAATTCCTTCACATCTTTATTCGGAATCCAGAAGGGCTCGTCATTTAAAGAGTGGTCGATTTGTGTTTCCCACAGTTCTTTTTTCAAAAGTTCACTTTGTTGCTTGTTTTGACTAAGCATCTCTTCTATTTGGATCGTATATTTCGATAAAAGAGAGTTAGTAAACGGCACTGTGACGTCATCTAGTAAACCGTATAGTTTATCCGCTAGTTTCGCTTCTCTTCCATCTTGCTTTTCTTTTGATACCTTTAATTCTTCTATTTTTTTCTCTAAATAGGTAATCGATTGGCCAAGTGTACCGTGTGAAGTTGCTAGCTCATTTTGTTTTTTACTAGATTTTTTATCTTTCTCTTTTAAATCTTCTAAACTAGTCTTCTTATCCTCGATTTGTTTGAGGAAATTTTCCTTTAAGCCTTGTAAATCATACGTTAGGCGGTCGCCGAATTGTTTAATCAGTTCAGCTTCCTTCACTTCAAACGCGTGTATTTGTGTGTATAGGAAATCAATTTCGGTGCTAAGCTTAGCTATCTCTGTCGTCTTTTGTTTATCTACTCTAGAAAGCTCTTTTTCTTTTTTCCTCAAGAATTTTTGATAACCGAAATATTGTGTAACAGCTTCTTGTAATGTAGTAGACGCCTGCTCCCATTCTTTCGTAGCTTCGACTTTAATTTCATCCATTCTTTGATTCACTTCTGCTAAGCCACTATTTTGTTCTAATTTTGCAATTTGCTGCGTAAGAACACTTATTGTTTGTTCGTTTTCGCTCCACTCTTTCAACAAAAGGTGAAAAGTTAACTGTTCTTTTCGTTCCAGTTTTTCCGTGACGATTTCTTGAAGGGAGCTATGTTTCTCTTTTTCTTCTATTAATTTCTTCTCCCAATTCATCACTTCGCGGTGGGCTTTTGCATATTCGAGATTGTCTCTTTGAAAGCGTAGATCTTCCTGCTTTACGTTTAAGTTCTCCATGTCTTTCTCTAAAGCAAGCTGGTCTTCCTCTTCCTTTTGCAAAACAAACTCTAACGCACCGAGCAGCTGTCTACCTTCTGTTGTACTGCGATTTATTACCTCTTTATGGTCGACTCCAATTGCTACATGCTCTTCAAACGGTACTATATCTTCTAGAAACTCTTTATGCGCTTGCTCTCTTTTTAGTAAAACTGGTAGATCCTTTGCAATGCTAGCTTGGCTCTTAAAAATTTCCACTAGATCATTTTTTTGATGTTCTGTACGTTGGAGCACTTGGCTAACAGTTGGAATAATACGTTTTTGGAACAAGGAATGATCATCCTCTGCTCCCTCAAAGTATTTACCAACTCCACCTTCGTCCTTGTTAATTTCTTTTAAAATATCCCAATCTTTACGGTTAATACCGTACGTATCAAGAATTCGGTAGTGTTTTTTCGTATCTCGGTAAACGTCATAGCCATTCCATTTTAAATAATCGGTAAGACTCTCCGTTTCCACTACCTCACCGTCTTTGTATAGTGGAATATGTTCTAGAGCTGCTTCTTCTTTTCGCTCGAGCTCTTTCGTGTAAAATCTAATATCAGGAATAATCTTTGCCTCTTGCTCTAATGTTTTCGTTTCGTTACCACTTTCCTCACTCATCGAGATTCGTTGTTCTGCAGAGAACATTCCCCCTGTAATGAGATGGCGACGGTCTGCTCCGTCTAACTCCCATTGAATGAGCACATGAAACGTATACGGAATAAATTGTTCTTTATTATTAAAGAAAAATTGTTGATAATAACGATTGTTTTGTTTCCCCCATGAAGTTCCTGGCTTAAGAATTTGGAAAATGGTTTGTAGAAACACTCCTTTTCCGCCACCATTCATCATCGCAATGAGACCGTTTGTGGACGTATCATCATTATGAAAGTTAAAGGTAGTATCTTTATATTGCTTTTGCATGCCATCGTACTTCAGGCCAACAATTCTAATTCGATGTATTCTCGGCATGCTCTTCCTCCTCTGTTGTCATTAATTTCTTAAATAGTTCGTAGCGATCATAGTCGTGGTACAAGTATTCTATCCGTTCAAAAAGCTCTTGCTTTGGAATTGCCTTTGGAATATCGTCGCGGTCAAGAATGACGATTAACCCTTCCGTCTCTAATAACCGCATACTGCTAGCAATTAACCCAATTCGCGTCCGTCTATTTCCTTTTTTTAAGCCATAATCATCTGTGTCAACCTCCATGAACTTCCACGTTGTCACAACGTCCTTCATGTCAATGCGTTTTTCTTCTCCGTATGTAGGCTCCGATTTGAGAATGCTTTCCCAATTCAAAATAAGGTCGTTTACTTGTCTTTCTAACGCATAATAGCTAATCCCTTCCCGCTTCGTACGAATTTTTGCTGCTTGGTTGCGGTCGATCGTAGCTAAAAAGGCCATGATAATTACACTCATTAGATGAAAGTGCTTCTTTGTTTCCACTTGCTTATGCTTGTCTTTCATATGAGTAAAATTCGTCGCAAACGTAGAACCTGTCGGCTGCACAACTAAATGAATACGCTTTGGGGCTTCAATGATATATGTACCTGATTCGTCTGCTAATAAAAGAACCGTCTGTCGCACTTCTGGTTCAAAATACGTTTGAAAATGTTCACTAGATTCGTCGATTACTTTTTCTTTTAATAAGGTGAAATAGACAGCGGAGGCTTTTTTTACTGTTTCTGCATTCATCATTTCCCCTCCTCTACACATATTTTAAATGGAGTAATTTTCATTCGATTCCACTGAAATGGTTCAGCTAGATGGTCGAACTCTGTATATAATTTTGATCCTTCAAACACTTGAAATTGCGGATATTCCTGCATTAGTTTATAAAGAAGAATTTCCCGCTCATCACTCAATGTTTCTTCCTTTCGATGCAGCACTTGAACCTTCAATGGCTTTTTATCAAACATCATCCATAGATCAATCGTTTCGGATTCTTCAAACCATAGATTTTGTACTTCTTGTGGTAGCTCAGCTAAATTAGTTAAGGAAAACTCTTTATACGTTTGTAGATATTGAAACACATAACTCCAGGCAGAAATGACAGAATTCCAGTCGGTCACTCGCTTCCTAGTCGTATTTTCCTCTACCTCATCCTCTACTTCTACCTCATTTGTTTGGATTTCATTAAATTCTTGTTCTCCCCAAATCCAATCAAGTGGCAAAATAAAATCATTCTTTGGTGAAAATAAAGGTGACAGTATCCGTTCAATGGCGGTGAAAGATTGAACACCTTCTATTAGTACCCAGTTTTCATAAAAATGCTCTCGGAACGAAACTAAGCTGTTTTCCCAAAAGAGGGATGGATTTTCTACCTTTAATTTCATTTCGTAGGAAATATTTTGAATAACAAGCTTAGCAAAACGATCATGTAATTGCCGTGTATGGCCGATTTTTTCTTGCAGAAGAATGAGCTCCTTTTGTAAAGAATCATCTTCTTCATTTCTTCGTTTCGTTTTTTCAATCATGCTAGAAATGGTACGGAAGTGATTTTTTTCTTCTTCAAATTGCTTCTCAATCTCGATGCGATTGTCTGCTCTTTGCATTTCCGCTTCCATTAATAAAATTTTAGGATTGTTCGTCATTTCCTTTTGAAAAGAGAATTCATTTGCCATTAAGCGGTTTACCCGTGAAATTAGGTGATCGAGGTTACGCGTAGCTTTTCGAAAATTACCGTTTTTAATTAACTGCATACTATACAGCTGTTCAATGGTGATGGAAAATTCCTCGGCCATCTCTCTACTCATAAAAATCATTTCTTGCGCGACATCTGTCAGCTTATAAACAATTTGTCCGCCCATCTCTAAGTTCGTATATAATTCATCCATCGTGACATAGCGAAAAACTTGTGTTTCCCAAGATTGTCTTATTTCATCGTAATATAATGCTTCAAAAGGCTTACTATACTCTTCTTTTCCTTGGTATAGTAGACCACTTGTGATCCGCTCGATTTGCTTGTCATCTGCTAATAGCTTCATATGTTTAATAGACTCTTCCACCATATATTTAATATCTGATTTTCGTCTATTGTCATCATCATTTAATTCTCTATAAAAGATGAGGAGAAGCACTTGCATGAGAATCGTTTGAATATGAGGCTTTAACTCCCCAACATCCATTCCTCTTCCAAGCTCAAACAATGGATTTAGTCGTTGCATTCGCTGGGCAAAACCTTCCCATGATTCGTTCACATCCATCTCCTCCACGTTTCTATTGTCAGCACTTCTTGTGGTATACGCTTATTCTCCTGCCATAAACTCATTAACTGTTCTTGTTCCTCTTCCGTAAACCATTGAAAAAAAGAATTACGGTAGTGACTGTTCTGTGTTTGGCCACTTTTCTGCTCGTTCTTTTGATCAGCGCATTCAAGCATTTTACGGTAAATTTTTAGTGCAGGCTGCATCGTGTAATCTGGATATTTTTCAATTAGTCTTATGAGAATTCCGTATCCAGAAGCATCTATATCTCCTGCATAATAGAAAAGGTAGTTTTGGGGCGGGAACATTTTGAAGAAAAAAGAAAAACTACGTTCAATTTTTGTTCCTTCCCCATAAATGATTAGCTCCGGTTCATAATCTAATTGATTTTTCTCCAATAATTGAATAGAAGTATGGAAGAAAGATAGATTTTCTACAATGAGGACTCGCTGAATATCTTTTATTTCTGTTCCTTGTTTTAGCCAAAATACAAAAGGCTCCCCGTAGTGCACCATTTTGAGCCTTTCCTCTGAAACACCAATTCTAGCTAGAAATCCTACGCCCTCTGGAAAACTATCAGCATCTAATAAGAATTTTTCATGCCCAAATAGCTCTAAGCTTCTTTCTTCTACTGACACCATTTCCCGTTCCTCACTTGATTGGAGAAAGTCGTGTAATTTCCGAATTCGATCCCACTCCTCGGGCGTTTGCCAGACGGGATACCGTTCATAATAAGAAAAATCGAACGTATCACTTAGCTTCATCATCTCAAGACGGTCCCATTTTACTTCTAACACTTTTTTATTAACCCAGTAATATAAAGGTAAAGACGGAATTCTTCCATTATATTGGTTATTTTGTAAAGGCGTTAGCATTCCTTCTCCTTGCAACGTTTCAATCGCACGACAAAATAACGTATACCCATCTATTTCAAAATAATCATCTAGTAGCCTTCGTAACTGAAGCTCTAGATCATTTATATTCAACTTCTTCTTTTGTTTCGGGTGCTGAATATCTTCTATAAAACCTCTCACCCGCGTTTCAACAACATCGATTGTACTCACCTTCTAACATTAATAAGGACATCCTTCCATTATAACCTACTTCATTATCGGTGGGACAGAGGGACAGGTTCCTCGTCCACACATTTTTTGGAAATTCGAGACGATGTCTTCCTCACAAATATTGAAAACTAATATTTTATTAATTTTTACTATACTCCCCCAACTGCTCAAACAACTTCCCAACATTCACAACCCCGACATTTTTGTACTTCCCTAAAATTACAAGCTCTTTCGGAAGTTGGCCAACTGTATGCATTCCATCTTCGTTAAGTTGACGGATTAGACTCGGGACACCTTTAAAAGCTTCTGTTGTGAGAGGAATTTCCTTCAATTTATTAGTAAGAACCAAATGTTCTACTTTGTAAAACAGCAATAGTTCTCCTTGACGTTGTAATACTACTTCTCTACGGACCTTCTCTTCCGCAATAAAGTCTTTTAATTCGTAAAAGAATCTTCTGTCGTTTTCTTCGGTGTAACGTTTCACGTGTTTGTGTAAGTTTTCTATATCACTAGGCAACTCACTCATAATCCGTGCTTGTTGTTCTGCTCCTAGTCTAATTAGGAACATTTCAGACTTAGGGAAACGTTGTGGTAAAAGGAAAGCATCACGAAGGAAATAAGGAACCTCAACCTTGTCTCCTTTATAGCTAATCTTTCGGATAGTCGTAATTCCAGGCTCTTCGAATTTTAAAGGAGCTGCTTCCGTTGAATCTGCCACTTCTTTTTCGGCATTGTTCTCTCCTTTTTGCATCGACGCTTTAAGCAATTCTTCTAATCCCTTTAACCGCGCTTCTAGCTCGGATATGTCATACTTTTTTTCTTCTTTTGGAGAGGCTGGATCTTGGTAGTCTGGGACTTCGATGGATAAGGGAGCGTACACCTCAACGTACCACTTAACTACTTTAAAAAGTGCCTCCCACGATAGAAGTGCTTCAGAAAACCGAAACATTCTTGCATCATGCGCTGCTTGGTTTCCTAACTGACGTACTTGATGTAACGCTTCACTCACTTCAGCAGTTAATATGCCGTGATCACTTAATATATCTAGTCGTTCTTTTAATGTCATCCGAGGCTCTTCTTTTAACTTTTCTAGCTTCATTACTTGTTGCAAAATGTTTTCTACAAACACCCTAGCATGCGTCAACATCGTCCGCGGGCTAGTAAACACACTGTTCTCTAACTCTCGCGCTACAAATGCTAACTCTTTTGAAACAGGTTCTAAAAATGTATAAAAATAGGTCGATTTAGTCATCGGGACACCTCTATTGGTCTAGTAAATTGCTAATGTTATTTTACCATACTAATGGAATAGTACTTAAGGAACAATATAGCAAAAACTGCCCATGCGCTATATTTAAATTTTTTCCTTTCAATTTTCCGAAAAGAGGTTTTTAACTGAAATGTGTAGAAATTTATGGAGATAGAATAATAGTTAAAAGGTGACTCGTTATGACAAACGAAAAAACGAAAATTATCATACAGGCAATTGAATATATGAAAGAACATTTAGATAAAGAAATTACGTCAGAAGGAATTGCGCTACATGTTGGCTATAGCCCTTATCATTTTAGTAGAGTTTTCAAAGAAGTGACAGGAATTCCGCCTCGCCACTATTTATCTGCCTTACGAATTGAAGCTGGGAAGCAACGATTAGTAAATTCGTCCGATTCGATTCTGAAAGCTGTACTAAAGGCCGGATTTCGTAGTACAGGGACATTTAGCTCTAAATTTAAACAGTTCGTTGGATTATCACCAAAGCAATTTCAAAAAAATATCGAGCCGTTACATCGGTTCGTTCACGACTATGATTCTTCTACCATCCTGCAACCATTAGAAGCATTAGCCCCCTCTGTGACATGCGAAGTAAAAGCTCCACCAGATTTTAAAGGAATAATTTTCGTTGGACTTTTTCCTAGACCAATACCTGACCAAGCGCCCGTTGTCGGAACTGCCTTCGATTATCGCGAATCAATCTGCACATTTTCTAACGTTCCGAAGGGGAAGTATTATGTTCTTTCCGCTGCAATCGCAAAAGGAGTGAATCCTAAACATTATTTTGTTCTATCTCATGCGTTAAGAGGTATAGCAGAAAATACTGTTGATACACAACTTCATTCAACATCGTTTACAGAAGTTGTTTTAAGAGAACCATTGCCATATGATCCACCTATCTTAATCAATTTACCAAAACTACTATTTGATACGAAAAAGCGCAAACAAGAAGAAAATTAAACAGGCTATTCATGATAATTTTATGGTAATCATTTTGTAAAGGGGCTTTGAAATGTTAAATCAAGTTTGTGTATTAACGATTAAAGTGAACGATTTAGAGAAAGCGGTAGAGTTTTATACGAACATACTAGATTTTACAGTGGAGAAAAAGTATGGCGATACGATTATTCAGTTAACACATCATGGTCTTCCCTTCATTTTAGAAAAAGGAGATGCTACAACTCTTCCCTCCTCTTCTAACGTATTACTAGCTATACAATCCAGTAATATTCAGGACGATTTTCATCAACTTCGTGAAAAAGGCGTTAAACTGCTTTTCGACGAACCACAGCCTTGTCCACCAGGTTATTTTTTCATCATAGAAGATAATTCCGGGAATCAATTAGAAATTGTCCAATTTGTAAATAAAGGAGAAGAAGTCTAATGGAAAAAATCGAATTATTAAGTGAAATCGAAGCATTGGAAAAAGAAATCTATGAAAAGAAAATGAAGTTAATGGAAATGAGGAAATCTGTACCTCGTAACGAGATGAAAAATTATCAATTCCTAGATTCAATGAATCGAGAAGTAAATTTACTTGATTTATTCGGCGATAAGGATGAATTAATTGTTATTCAGAACATGGGGAAATCTTGCTCGTATTGCACGATGTGGGCAGACGGCTTTAATGGGGTCTACCATCACATCATTGAAAAAGCTGCATTTGTTGTGGCAACTCCTGATGCACCAACCGTTCAAGATGCGTTTGCGGCAGAACGTAGATGGCAATTCCCGATGATTTCTACGATTGGTACCACTTTTAAGGAAGACTTAGGCTTCATGAAAGACGGCTATCAATATCCAGGTGTTTCTACCTTTCAAAAGGATGCAGACGGGAAGATTTTTCATGTCGCCAATGCCCCTTTCGGACCTGGCGATGAATTTTGCTCCGTTTGGTATTTATTTGACTTACTTCCTTCTGGTCAGAAAGGTTATCGTCCAACGAGAAATATCAATAAAAAATCGGAGTTCGAATTGACGAACAATATAGCTATTCAAGTAAACGACTCACCGAAAGCTATTGATTTTTATACTAATATTTTAGGCATGATGAACGTCTTCTCCAACGATTCAGAAACGAAGCTCTCTTTCGGTGGGCAACATATTTTCGTGGAAGAGAGCGCAGCAAATCGAGTCTTTTTTGAGGTTGCTGTAAAAGAATTTACGGTTGCTAAGGAGCTCTTATTAACAAATGGTTGTACAATCACGAAAGAATACAGTGAGAAAAGCATCATGGTAGCCGATCCTTATGGATTACATTTTCATGTTTTTGAACGGGTATAACTGGTACCGTAGTATCGTAAATAATTTGGAGCGTATCGCAATTAAAGGAGTCCATATCGCAATTAAAATCGGATTACCGCAAATAAAGGAGTCCGTATCGCAATTAAAATCGGAGTACCGCAAATAAAGGGGTACTGTCAATAATTATGTGTAAGCATTTGTACTCAATGAGTTATATGTCTTTGTTAGTGGAGGATTCAGGCAGCCGCGGCTGCCTGAATCCTCCACTTTTAGGCTTTGGGATACCGCTCCTCAAACATTTTTAATATTTGATCATGAGCTAGGCCGAATCCACTTAGTTTTCTTCTTGACCAGCGCTCGTTATAGTCGATAGAGGTCAGGTACGTAATCTTTTCAGCTGCTTCAATGTTAGGCAGGCTATTCATGGTTTTTAACCTCTTGCGGATTTCCTTAATGGTACGCTCAATAAGATTTGTAGTGTAGATGTACTTTTGGACATCCTCAGGGTAGCGTAAAAAGGTTAAGAGTACTGGAAGGTCTTCTTCCCAAGAAGCTATTTCTCGACTGTAGCGCTTTTTCCATTTCTCCCTGAGCTCTCCGAACGCTTTCTCAGCTTCTTCGTATGTGCTTGATGTATAGACTTTTTTAAAATCAGTACTTAGCTCAGCTTGATCCTTCTTACGTGCTTTATTCATAGTGGAACGGACCTTGTGTATTACACAACGTTGAACATCAGCTTTTGGAAAGATGGAACGAAATGCCTCTTCGAGACCAGTCAGTCCGTCAAAAACGCCTAGCAGTACTTCCTGTACTCCTCTGTTGCGCAGGTCCTGGAGGATTTCCTTCCAACCATTTGAAGATTCTATTCCTCCTACATAAAAACCAAGGATTTCCCTGTGGCCTTCCGGAGTAATTCCTAGAACAATATAGACAGCTTCTTTGGCTACTGTATCTCTACGAATCTTTACAAATAAAGCATCAAGAAATAAAGCACAATAGCGCTCCTTTAAAGGGCGGTTCTGCCATTCAATCACATCCTCCATCACGGCAGATGTGATATTCGATATGGTGCCAGGGGAATATTGTTCCCCAAGCAAGTTTTTCAAGATGCTCCCTACCTGACGGACTCCAACCCCGTGTTGATAAAGTTGAACAACGAGCTCATCTACTGCAACCATTCGCCTCTGATAAGGCTCAAACATATTAGTTGTGAACTCTCCCTTACGATCACGGGGAACAGCCAAATCTTCAACGCGGCCATACATGGTGTCGAGAGTCCTCGGATAGTATCCGTTACGCGAATTTCCTTCTCCGACAGGTTCGTTCTCTAGTACACTCTTGATTTCCTCACGCAAGATAGTTTCTATTTTCTCCTTTAGGAGATCCTGCATGGAGATTTTTAAGATAGTGGCTAAATCTAATTTATCTGTGTTAAAATGAGACATGGATAAAGTACTCCTCTCAAAGGTTATTGTGGTGATAACTCAGAGAGTACTTTGTCCTTTTTTATTTGTCTAGCAAAAGGACTTACACATACTTTTATACATCATCAATAAAGGAGTCCGTATCGCAAAAAAAAACAGCTATCGACGCAATACCTTGTTTTGCGTTCAATTATACATATAGGAGCGATAGAATGAATTTCGAAATGACTACTCAAATAAGAGTTTCTAACATGAAAGAAGGACAAAAATGGTACGAAACACTGTTAAATAGGAAACCAGACTTTATTCCACACGAAGGATTTGCAGAGTGGGAACTCCTTCCAGGATGTTGGTTGCAGGTCGCGGAGGGAACTCCCGCTGATGGTAGTGGTCCACTTCGATTTGGCGTTTCTAATATAGAAGCGGAAAGAGATAGACTTGTTAAAATGTTAAAGGTTCCTAGTTTTGACATACACTCCAGACCAGAAGTACCAGTCAAATGGGGTACCTTTACAGACCCGTGGGGGAATCAGCTTGGATTTTTTGAATACTTGAATAAGAATGAAGAGCAGGAACGGGTTAATAAGATCCTTGGAACTCTCGCGTGATAGAGATTACCATTTTTATGAAACCGTAAAGAAGTATCTGTATTACGGTGCAAACTCAATGGCACCTGTAAATAATAAAATGATCGTTATTATCCAAAATATAAATAGTGAGGAAGACAGAATTAATCCAAGAATAGCGAGTCCATTCTTTTCTGTCTTCCTTTTTAGTCCAACGATTAACAAAATTATGCCAGTACTTGTTAGAAAAATCGTCATATAATCCCCTATTGTGCTCCCGATATTCGCTATTCTTGTTGGTGTTACAAAAACAATAAAAAAACAAATGAGTCCTATTAATAGAGAAAGATAGCTAATGGGGCCGTATTTTTTTGGGGTTTTGCTTTCACTTTTCACTATGTCACAACCTTTCTTAAAAAAATGTTTATTAATTTATTTTTATTGATCATCCTTGCTCATTTAGTACAAAAATAGACTTATAAGTATTTAAACCATTCTCACCCCATCAAAAAACGCCGCGTATAAGCGCAGCGCTCTTTGTAATCTATTTTTCATTTAAGCCAGGCACATCTTTTCTTACAACATCAAACAACCGGAAAACATATTGAGGACGTCCCTTAATTAAGGTGTCCCTAATAGAGTACAGTTTACTGTATGAAAGTCACCTTAAAGCGGTATTTCACGCTTTCTCACTTCCACCGTTACTTCTTCCTCACAATATCGCACAAGTTCTATTAAGTTTTTCACTAATGCATGATGATAAATTTCACCGTTTTCCTTTGTGGAAACTGTTGGGTCGCCTACGACTCCAATATTCTTCGCTCCTTCACGATATGTACCAACATCGCTTGGGACAAAAACGGTATCACCTTCAACGAACGGATCATGCTGTAAGAATGGGTGTTTGTTGTGTATATTCTTTACAGCTTTTGAAGGATCACATAAGTCTGGGTACAAATAGTACATATGTGATGTTTCCATCTCTGCAGCATGGCCTACCCCACCAGGTTCGGATACCTTGATTTCTCTAGCAATTTGATCTGCTATATAGAATGGATCAGCTATTGCTAGAAAGGCACCCGTTTCATTTCGAAGCTTTGTAATCGCAATTTTTAGTGGTGGTAGATTTGCTTCACGGTGACCATTTAAAATAATGATTTTTTCGAAGCCATGGTAGACAAGGCTTTTGCAAATATCGTACACAAGATTTGTTAATGTTTCTGGACGTAACGTTATCGTTCCTGGAAACGCCATATGATGGGGCGCCCAGCCAACCCAGTTCGGTGGAGCAACTAATGTATTTGTTTTTTGCCCCACTTCTTCTGCTACCCGAAGCGCCACAAAGGAGTCGGTTCCGAGTGGTAAATGCTTTGCGTGTTGTTCGACACTTCCAACTGGAACAATTATCGTCTTTTTATTTTGTAAATAACCTTCTACATCTTCCCATTTATTTTCTTGTAACCAAACACTTTTCATCTTTCTCATCTCCTGTTAGTCTTTTGTGATGTTTTCCATGTCCCTTTCATCTAAGTACTCCCAACGGCTTCTTGAATAAAAGAAATAAAATGCCGTGATTAGTACCAACCAACTTATTCCAATTAACAATGGAATTGGCTGGATATATGTTAAAATCCAGAATGATGCAATCGCCGCAACAATCGCGAGCACCGGAATGTTTTTTATATTTACCGGGTAACGAAATAATGGTTTTAAATGGGGTTGTTTTACCCTTACAACAATAAGTGCAATGTTCATAAGCCCCATCATGAGCCAGTTTGCAAATACAGCTGCACCGACCGCTATAGAGATGGCTTGCCCGTATCCCATTGTACTCATGAGAGTGGTGCCTAACGCAATAATTCCAGTAAACACAGTTGCTGCTACAGGAACGTGTGTCTTCGGATTTACTTTTCCTAAAAAGCCAGGAACAGCTTTCTCCCTTGCAGCTGCGAATATCATTCTCGACGATCCTAATAAACAACCAACTGTTGATGTTCCAGTAGCAGTAAGTGCTGCAATGGCAATTAATACGGCACCAACTCCAGGTAACACTGTTTCAACTGCGAGTGATAATGGTGCTGTTGATGCAGCTAATGCACTTGGGTCTGCTGCAGATACAACTCCAAATCCTGTCAAACAATATAAAACAACTACTGTCACTAGTGCAGACACTTGCGCTAAAGGAAGATTCCGTCTTGGTTTTTTCGCTTCCTCACCAAGAGTTAACACAGCCTCTACTTGCATTTGTCCAAAAGCAATTAATGCAGTTGCTGCAAAAACACCAGTCCATCCATTTGGTAAAAAGTCGCTGTGCATGAATGGGCCTGTTGGATTGTGGAAAATAGTAATAATCGCAATCGCAAATAAAGCAATCACCTGAATAATAGAGAAAATCGTATTAACTTTACCAGTAGTTTTAATTCCAATTAGCAACAATCCCGTAATAGCGATTGACACTACTGGCGCAACTAGAGTTGGTGATAGTGACGGGAAAAGAAAATTAAAATAACCTGCAAAACCTAGGTTTACTGCCCCTGCTGCAAATGCAAAGGATAAGAAGTAAAGACCTGAACACCATAATGCCATTAGTCTACCTAAATCCTTATGTATCGGGGTGAAAGCAAACTTAGAGTATGCATAGGACGCACCCTCATATGGCCAATTTGAAGCTAGTTCTGCGTAACTCAAACTTGAAAGAATTGCAATAACACCTGCAATTAAAAAAGCCACAAACAACGCAGGTCCTGCTTGTGCAACTGCCGGACCGATAACCGTGAAAATTCCTCCCCCGATTAACGCTCCAACACCAACACTCCATAAGTCAACAAAACCTAATCCTCTACTGAGCTTACCAGTTCCTGTAACAGGATGATTCGTAGATGTTTGTAGATTCATAAACACTACCTCCATTTCATTATGTGAAATAATTGTTTCATAATTAAAAATATTGTTCTTATTGTACACTATCATTTACTAAATTTCATTCAATTTTTAAAATTTTCTATAAAAACAAATAAAAACAGGCTACCCAATCTGGACAACCTGTAACGTGGATTTATTAATGTAACTTTTCATGTATGTTCCTGGCACAGTCTTTTAATCTAGCAACATGTGATTCTAACTGATTGTTAAATTCACGGTCAATACCAATCACACTTAATGCAGCCATTACATTGTTATTAATATCAAAAATTGGCACAGCAATCGCAGCTGTTCCTTCATGTAACTCTCCCTTACTAACTGCATAACCTTTTTCTCTTATATCTCCTAGTTCAGAAAAAATCATGTCGTAATTTATTTTGGTGTGTGGGGTGAACGGCGTATACGTATAACTATCTAAAATAGCCTTTTGCTCTTCGTCTCGGATAAACGCTAATAAAACCCGTGGACAGGCCGCTGCATATAAGGGAACTCTTCTCCCTACCTGCGGAAAGACACGAAATGCCGATAAAGCTTCAAATTGTTCAATATAGACGGCTTCGTTTCCATCCCGGATAGCTAATTGAACCGATAAACCGGTTTCATTTCGAAGCAATAGCATTTCTTGTTTGGCTAGCTCCCGAATATCAAAATGGCTGTTTACAATTTGACTTTTTTCTAAAAAGGCCATACCAAGCTGGAACTTCAATTGTCCGTCCTGATTGACTCGTTTTATATATCTAAACTTTTCAAGTGAGGAAATCATGCGGAAGACTGTTGGCTTTGAGAACCCCGACTTTTTCGAAAGCTCGTCCAATGTTAAAGATGGATTTTTTAAATCAAAGCATTCAATAACTTGTAATGCTTTTTCTACACTACCATTCTTACTCGCTACCTCTCTCATCTGCATATCTCCTTCGACTGAATGTACCTTTACTACTATCAGTTTAACAAGAAAAAGTAATGTCTGTCACTATTAATCGAAGGAGAGTAACTTGTAGAGACTATGGAAGAAAAGGCCATTATAGCCTGTTTCGGTTAATCCATAATCTCTAATACACCTAACTTCATGAATCATAAACTTATTTCCAAACTCTTTTTAACTGCAAAAATTCTTGTGCATATCCCAAAACTGATATGGGGGACATAAACATTTGATACGTTAATACATACGCAAAGAAACCAAATATATTTTTTCTAATCTTTAACCCTAACCTATCAAATACTTTTCGTTGATAATGATACATTGTATAGTTCGTTAATAGTGCTAACGGTAAAACAAAAAGTATCGTCGCACCAACGATATAGTAATAGCCAAAAATGGCCAATATCAGCCCTGGAATCCAAACAAAGGTGTATACAACATCTAAGTAAGGGAAAATAAGATTTGTTCCGGTAAGGTACTTTGTGAATATAGAGGGTTGATTCCAAGGTTTTACTCTTTTAAAAGCTTCTATCATTCCTCTTGCCCATCTACTTCTTTGTCTTACGAAATGAACTAATGTTTCAGGAACATCTGTAAATGCAACTGCAAGAGGCTCAAAATATACTTTACAATTAATTTGTAACATCTGCCACGTTAGCACGATATCTTCCCCTATTGCATCATCCCAACCTCCGAGTTTTTCAAGGGCTTCCCTTTTATACAAACTAAATGCTCCTTGGGCTACTAATGTTCCTTGGTAAAATCCTTGTAGTCTTTTTATTGAAGCAATACCTAAAAAATAATCCCATTCCTGAATTCTAGTCCAAAAATTTTTACGACTATTTCGAACAAGTACAGAACCTGCAACAGCGCAAATTTCGTTTGGAGCTGATAATAATCTACTTACTAGTAACCGAACAGCTGGTTTCGTTAAGATAGTGTCTGCATCAAGAGTAATAATTAAAGGGGTATCAACCATGGCTAATGCTCGGTTAAGGGCAAAATTTTTACCCGGTTTTTCTTCATATATAACCTTTAAATCAAGATTATATTCCTGACCCGCTTTTAATGCCACACTACTAGTTAGGTCTGTCGATGCATTATCAATTACAATAATGTTCATATCTCCTTTATAATCTTGTTTAGCAATATGACGTATGGTATCACTAATTCCCTTTTCCTCATTTTTACAGGAAATAAAAATGGAAACGGGCTCTGTTGGATCGTGTACCTTAAATTTTGGTTGATTATCAAAGAAAAGACTAAATACCAAAAATGCATTTAAATATCCAGGTAAATAGGCAATTCCAGCGATTATTATAATCGAAGGAATTATTCCAATTACTTGTCCTAATTCTTTTATCCAAGGTAAAGAAATAAAAACCGAAAATAAGAACCACAAAAAAGCGAATACATGGCAATACCAGAACTTCCTAACAACTGGAATATAATAGTTTTTTTTAGTTTCCATCCCAAATCACCTATTAATAGTTTCACCAAAGGGGATGTTTTTATCATTAATAATTTATGAACACGAAAACAGGAAACTTTAAATAGGTAGGGGTTACTTTTTATGCTAGAGGCCTGAACAACACCTTTTTTAATAATAAGCTTAAAGTTAAATGAAAACCGCCCCATTAACCACAGGGCGGCTTTCTTCTATTATGATACTTTCTGTTCTTCTTTTTTATCCTCAGTTTGTTCATACCCATCAGCCCAAAAGTCTGCGTTTTTAATTCCTAGTTTCGTAGAATTAAAGGTTGGGTCAAGGCCTTGTTTTTTCTGTCTTTCATAGTCTTTTAACGCTAGTAAAGCTGGTTTAGATAGCAATAGAATGGCGATTAAGTTGAGCCATACCATTATTCCAAGACCGATATCCCCGAGTGTCCAAGCTAAACCTGATTCTTTTACAGTACCGTAATAAGTCGCGGCAAGAAGGACTAGTTTTAAAATGGTAGACGCGATTTTGCTAAATCTTTGATTAACAAGATAGGCAAGATTCGTTTCCGCTATATAGTAATACGCCATAATCGTAGTGAAGGCGAAGAAAAATAGTGCGATTGCGATAAATGGTGAACCGAATGTAGGGAAGACAGATTCTACTGCTACTTGCGTGTAGCCTGTCCCTTCTTCTACGCCAGTAATGTTTTGTACAACATATTCTCCCGTTCCTTCGTCCATCGTGTTGTATGCGCCTGTGAATAAAATCATCAAAGCGGTGGATGTACAAACTAGGAAGATTCCGATATAAATAGAAAAAGCTTGTACCAGTCCTTGTTTAACAGGGTGAGAAACTTCCGCAGCAGCTGCTGTGTGAGCACCTGTTCCTTGCCCGGCTTCGCTCGCATAAAGACCACGTTTTACTCCCCATGCAATCGCAGAACCGATAATTCCGCCGAATATCGTATCAGCACCGAAGGCACTTGAAAAGATTAAGGAAAACACTTCTGGAACCTTGCTTATGTTAACGATAATAATAGAAAGTGTGACTAATATATACCCCATCCCCATAAACGGAATGACAACTTGGGTAACAT
Source organism: Sutcliffiella cohnii (assembly GCF_002250055.1). NCBI lineage: Bacteria > Bacillati > Bacillota > Bacilli > Caryophanales > Bacillaceae > Sutcliffiella > Sutcliffiella cohnii. Next base: position 1,372,498 of record NZ_CP018866.1, on the reverse strand, counting down.
TCGCGATACGTTTAATTCCACCGAATATAATTAAACCTAATATAATAATGAGAACAATCCCAGTAACCTTCTTATCAATCGAAAAGGCATTGTCAATCGCAATCCCGATCGAGTTCGATTGCACCCCAGGCATCAGGATGGCCATCGCGATTAAACTTGCGATGGAAAAAATAACAGCATACCATTTCCAACCTAGACCTTTTTCAATATAATAAGCAGGACCTCCACGGTATTCTCCGTCTTTTTTTTCTTTATAAATTTGCGCTAGCGTTGACTCGACGAACGCGGACGCTGCACCGACAAAGGCAATGACCCACATCCAGAAAACTGCTCCTGGACCTCCGTAGAAAATCGCCATTGCAGTTCCTGAAATGTTACCAACCCCAATACGGGCTGATAATGCTAAAGATAATGCCTGGAAGGAAGATACTCCTTCAGCTGAGCTTTTTCCGTTAAATAATAGTTTTCCCATTTCTTTCACGTGACGAATTTGTAGGAAATTACTACGAACTGTAAAATACACTCCTACAGCCACACAAAAGATGATCAACGGCGCACCCCATAATACATCATTGAGGTTTTTCATTAGTTGTTCCAACATACAATATTCTCTCCTTTTTTGTACAAGCAAAAAAGGACAGTAAGATGCCTTGTAACTTCACCCTGCTCTGTCCTTATACCTGAAAGTTTGACTTTATTGATAAAACAATAAAGCTTTCCCCTTTGGTGGTGTACTTCTTACACGCTCTCCAGAGGCGCGTCCAGTTGTGGTCCTTCTACCTGAGAGATTGGTTTCAAGGGTATTTTTTGAAACTTGCTCCTTCGGTGGCTTCGATTGCTCTCTCCCATAACTTTCATCCGCTTATTTTTTTATATGAAAGAATATTACTATCATTAGCATTACTTTGCAAATATAATTTTAGTATTTTATAAAAATAATAGAATTAACAAATGATCTAGTTTATGGAACATAGCAAGTTGCTGCTTAGCTACTACCCCTTCTACCGGGTATCGCCGATCATTGATAACGATTAGCTCATGAAAATTGTCTGGAAGTAAATGAAGCGACAAAAAAATTAGTCACACATACTATGACATTTCTATTTTTTTAGATATAATTACTTTCGTACTATTTAATAAAGGTGGTCACCATGACAAAGTGCCTAGACGGTGTATATTCTATTATTCTATACGAATTAACTAAACTAGTTGATGAGTATTATCGTTGCCCTGACCCTTGCATTAGGAATGAAATATATAAAGATATTCTTCTTTTAAGTGAAGCTGTTAACCAAGACTATTAGTTTTGGTTTTCTTTTTTGCTTGGCGTTTTAATTTTACATACTATTAATCTACTTCACTTTTTCATAGATAAATGTTGATTTATATGCCAACATACTTCCATGCCCTATCATTCACTCTAGTAAATGCATACTCTATCTTATGAAAATAAGGGAGGTTAAAAAATATGCAAGAAAATATCATCAATACTATTAGACAGTCTTTAATAGATAGTCTTTCTACTCTCACTCCTGGACATTATATTACGATCGTGGATGAAGAAGGCAGAACTAGGACATCAAGAGCTAGTGAAGAGATTTTACGCCCAGGAGAAATTGGTGTTGTGTTTTGCTTACCTATTATAGGAGCGCCAACGAGAAGATTACCCGACGTCAATTTAGGACGAAACCAATACGTTAGGGCTTTTTGTGGATTAACGACGATTGATGTATTCTGTAGTCAAAGAATAAGTGGTCCTCCGACACGAACAGTTTCGATGAGAACAGGGGAGTTTTTCGTTATTACTTGTGAACGGTAAATAAGATTATACAAAAAACAGGAGGCTAGCATTCGCCTCCTGTTTTTTTAGACGTGTAATCTAAATTACTCCGCCAACCACCAGTTTTTTATGTTATAAAAACCGTTACTTGGATGAAATTCAAATCCACCTAAGTTTATTGGTAATGCATAATGTACGTTTGGATAGTATAAAAATGTATACGGTTGGTCTTCCGAGATTTGTTGGTATAGTTCGTGTAAAACTTCCAATCTTTTTTCATCGTCTAGGATTTTTACATTTTCCTCTAGTAATTGATCAACCTCTGGATTACTGTGTTGCGTATAATTTAACCCTTGTTCTCTATGCTTCGAGTGAAAGTAATCCGTTTGATCTGGGTCTACCCCTAAACTCCATCCATTAATACATGCATCGTACTCATGTGCCATATTTGCACTAACAAACGCACTCCACTCTAGCACTTTTATGTTGACTTCAATACCAACCTCTTTTAATTGTTCTTGCGCAATTACCGCGATTTGTTCACGGGCTTTATTACCTTGGTTCACATTTAATGTGAATTTGAATTTCTCTCCATCTTTATCAAGAATGCCATCTCCATCTGTATCTTCCCAACCCGCTTCTGCCAATAAAGCTTTAGCTGCTTCTAGGTCGTAATCAAATACAGGTACATCTTCTGTGTAAGACCAACTAACTGGACTTGCTGTAGAATTCGCAAGCTGACCATCACCTTCTAACACACTTTCTACAATTACTTCTCTATTTAAAGCGTGCGTTAATGCTTGGCGTACTTTTTTATCTTGGAATAATGGATTTTTTTGATTCCATCCGATATACGTGTACGATAATCCAAGGCCAGATTGCAACTGAATGAGTCCTTGTGCTTCTAAATCTTGAGCAAGCATAAGATCTTCTGATTGAACAGCAATGTGATGAATATCTCCTGTTTGCAGTTGAACCATTAACGAGTTCGCATCTGGAACAATTTTGTAAACGATAGAATCAAAATTAGGGCGACCGTCGAAATAGTCTTCATTTGCTTCGACTTTTATGTACTCTCCATCTTTCCATTCAACAAACGTGAATGGACCAGTTCCAATCGGCTCTTTCGTGTTAAATGGATGTTCCGCCAAATCGCCAATCGGCACATCTTCTAAAATATGTTTCGGTAAAATGTGATAACTCATCGTTGATAAAAATGGTGCATATTTTTCTGTTAGTGTAATTTGTACTGTATACGGATCAACAGCCTGTATGTCCTTAATTTGTTCAAAGTCAGATGCACGCGCACCTGCGTAATCGTCATGTAGTGGAATGCTATATGTAAATACAACATCTTCAGCGGTTAATTCTTCACCGTCATGAAATTTCACCCCTTCTTTCAAGTGAAAGGTCCAAGTTAAGCCATCTTCTGAAACAGCCCAGTCCTCTGCTAAGTCTCCTTCAAACTCTAAACTAGTATTTGTTTTTACTAATCCGTTAAAAAGAAACCCCTGAATAGCACTACTTGTTGTATCAACGGAATATAAGGAATTAAAAATAGTAGGTGAACCGGTGCTTCCGATAATGAAATCTCCACCATTAACAGGGTCCCCACTCACATTTTGGGTAAGCTCATTTACTGTTCCAGTAGCACATCCTGTTAAAAATAAACTAATAGCAACTACTAAACTTGCAATACCTAATAAAACCTTTTTTGTATTCATGTAAAAATCCTCCTTCTGTTCTCCTCATTAAGATGATTTCAAAAAATAAGTTTAACGAATCCCCTCCTCTTAATAAGTAAAACGATATGTTTACTTGGTTTATTAGTAACAGACACCTACTTATTTACCGACCTGTTCCAAACAAAAAGCCCCTTTTCTAAGCAATAGAAAAGAGGCACATTTATGTAAAAGTCCGTACCTCTTATCTCTCAGAAAAATAGTATCTTTCTGTTGGAATTAGCACCGTGTCACAATGGAAAATCCTAGGCTACTAACATAATTGTTAGTTGCCCCATCTCACAATGGTATTACGACCGGTTGCCGGGCTTCATCGGGCCAAATCCCTCTGCCTGCTCTCGATAAGAGTGTCATATTAAGTTGCTTTATTATATTAATACAATAAAAACAAAAATTCAACCTATTATTATAAAATTAGGAAAAAAGAAACAGTTTGGGACAGAGGGACCGGTCCCTCGTCCACACATTTTTTGGAATTTAAGTAAGAATATATGCAAATCATCTTTCTTGCTTCATGATGTATAATCTCTAAATGAGTGCAAACAATAGTATTTACCACTTTAAGAAAGAAAAGACTGAACTGTACCATAAGTACGAACTCAGTCTTTATATCGATTAATTTGCAGGTATTAAAACCGTATCAATGACATGTATAACACCGTTCGAAGCCTGAATATCCGGTTTCACAATGTTGGCATTATTTACACGTGCTGGATTAAGAGAGAAAGTTACTTCTTTAGTAGCAAGTGTTTTTGCCTTCATTCCTTCTTTTAAATCACGTGACATGACTTTACCAGGTACTACATGGTATTGAAGAATTGTTGCTAGGTCTTCTCTTTCTAATAATTGCTCAGGTGTTACGTTTAATTCTTTTAGCAGTTTTTCAAAAGCCGCATCAGTCGGTGCGAAAACGGTAAAAGGACCATCACCTTTTAGCGCGTTCACTAATCCAGCCTTTTCTAAAGCTGCTGCTAATGTTTTAAACTCACCTGCTTCTAATGCTGTATCAACAATGTCTTTCGTAGGTGCAGGATTCTCAGCTCCTAATGCACTAGTAGATAAGGACATTACCATTAATACAACTAATAAACCCATAATCAACTTCACTTTCTTCATATTTCTTACCTCCTTTTTATTTACATCTACTATCCGTTACGCTTTTATGATGCGTCACACCCCATGTATGTATTCTCCAATGTATAGTATTTTGATTAGTCGTTATTTTTATCCAAAGAAATTTCCTATTACAATTGGACAGGATCGTCAAGCACACACTTTTAGTAATGCTACAAATATATGCGTGCACGCAAATCCATCTCAAAAACGTTGTACTCTTTATCAAATATATTTTTTCCTAATAACTAATTGTTGTTATAATTAACTTAAACAATATAGTTTAGGAGATGCCATTTATGAAGCCCCGAGTTACTGTAATTACTTTAGGTGTAGATAATTTAGAAAAATCTTTGGTTTTCTATCGTGATGGTCTTGGCCTTCCCACAAATGGCATAGTCGGTGAAGAATTTGAAAATGGCGCAGTTGCTTTTTTCGAGTTACAACCTGGATTAAAACTTGCCATTTGGAATCGAAAAGATATTGCTCATGAAGCAAAAGTTACCTTATCTGCACCAAGCACTACCGAATTTACTTTAGGTCACAATGTTAATAGTAAAGCCGAAGTTGACGATATAATGGAACAAGCAAAACAGGCAGGAGCAACTATAACTGATCCCGCACACGACACTTTCTGGGGTGGATATTCTGGTCACTTTCAAGACCCAGATGGTCACTTATGGGAAGTAGTTTGGAATCCTCAATGGGATACAATTGAGTAACCTTAAGACCATTAAGAACAAAAGGAGAAATATTATGGAGAAAGTTAAAGCAATCGTTTTGTTTAGTAGGCAAGATAAACCACGTAAGGTGTTTAAGAATATGGCAGAAGCACAAAGGTATTGTGTAGAAAATATGATATGTAATCAAGGGTGGGTTACACGTAGCTTAGAAACAGGGCAAAGGTTTTATGAAGCACAGGATGGTGGTTACACAATTAGCCACAACGGTTATGAGGGGCACGGAATGTATGTGAGATGGGCTAAAGTGAAACCCGGAGTGTTGGAAAGAAGAAATAGGTAAATCTGCTACTTTTACAGAAAAATATTAATATTTGCTAAAGGAGGTTCCCTCTTGAATATTTTAGTTTTAGGTGCAACAGGGCGAGTTGGAAGTTTAATAGTTACATATGCTCTTCAAGACAATCATCGTGTTACTGTATTAGTTCGCACCCCCGAAAAAATACAAATAAACAATGATAATTTAACGATCATTCAAGGGAATGTGTTAAATAAAGATGATATCGTACGGGTAATGCATGGAATTGATGTAGTTATTAGTGCACTAAATACGGATGGCACCGACACTCTATCAGAAAGCATGCCTCTAATTATCGAGACAATGGAAAACGAAGGGATTAAACGCATTATAACTGTTGGAACTGCAGGTATCCTTCAAAGTAGAACTACCCCTAATACTCTTCGTTATCTATCAAGTGAATCAAAGCGTAAGTCAACCCGTGCAGCAGAAGAACATCATAAAGTTTACGATATCCTTAAAGAGTCAACACTCGACTGGACCATTGTTTGTCCTACGTATTTACCGGACGGAGAAAAAATAGGTGAATATCGTGTAGAACGCAATTATTTACCGGAGAACGGGGCTGAAATTTCTGTACCGGATACAGCTGAATTTACATATAACCAGATTGAATCAAGCGATTATATTAAATCTCGTGTAGGTATTGCCTACTAATATATGATTGACTGAACAGGAAACTCGTATACACAAATAGCGGAAACACACCATATAAAGCGAGTTTCCGCTATTATTTAACCACTTCCACCACGTTGTTGAACCTTAAACTCTATCTTTCATTAAGAACTTTAAGTAAGAACGAGTTCATACTTCGGTTCATTTTAATAAATTCAATAAAGTTAAATCCCTCTGTAAAAATAATAACTTCGATTTTCTTTCCGTTTTTGTCTTCAATATAAAGAGCTTGGTTTAAAACAAATGCAGTAGAACCACCTTTCGCTCCGAAGTGTGCATACTTTTCTCGGTTGGAAGCATGTAGCTCCATTGGCCACTCCATTATTTCACGAAGAATGCCTTCTCCTCCTGGAAGAGTTGCCGTATCATTAGAAATCGCTCCCATTACCTTTCCATAGTCTTCTACTGTCGCGTTTGGTAATCGGTTAGACCATATTTTTTGTAGCTCCATTGGGATGGAAACAGTACCATCGAAAAATGCTGCCCCTCCCTTCTTCAATACGTTATGAATATCCCAAGCAAGCTCTCTGTACTCTTCTAGCGTCATAGATTGAAGCATTTCCTCTAATTGTTGATTGCTCAAACCTCCACCATGCTGATCATTTATATATTCTGCAGCTAACAAAGATGCCACGATAGGAAAAATAGGGTCGTGATTTTCCAACTCTAACTCCTCTACGACTCTATTAATGGACGCTTCACCTAGCTTTTCCAATAGAAAATCGGTATTTGCATTGGAACTATATCTAATCATTCCCTTTGCTACTTCCTGTAAACTGACTTCATTGTTTATGATTTTTCCAGCTTCTCGCATTTCGTTTAGCCAAGCTGGATGTGCCCCACCGTCTGTATTAGCAAGATGATATTTTTCTAACTCATCTAACGGAATACGTTCTTCCGAATCTATGGTGCCCTCCACCACTTCATTGGCATACGCAATCGCAACAATTGTCTTTACAACACTCGCTAAAGGTCGTTTAACATCGCTCTCCTGACTCACAATCACTTCGCCATTCACACTTACATGCATAGAAGCTAATTCCGGGTTGTTTTTTATGTAATTTTCTACATAGTTGGGATCGTCATGAAATAAGTAAAAAGCTCCACCAGCAATAAAAAGTAGCACAATGCCAGCGATAATAAGTCCTCTTTTTGTGTAGGTAGATTTGTCGGTAAGAAAGCTGACAACTATAACAAAAATAATAGGAATCAACGGGGGAATAATTAAAAATTCAATTGCAAGTACTGCTAGTAAAACGGAAGAGGTAACTAAAATGGCTTGAGTAATTTTCCATCTCGTTCTATTTTTACGAGATAATAGCGGCAATGTGTGTAACAAAATAAACCCAACAAACACAATCCATAAATAAAGGTACATAGTAAATATCCTTTCTCATTAGTTTCGAAAAAAAACATGCCTTTCTGGAGATCTTGATGTCGTGAGGTTCAGTTCAAAGGAGTCTGCCATGGAGGAATGCCACCTAGAATAAGTTTTTGCACAAAATATTATACCATGAACAGAGTGGGTTTTCCGTAAAATGGAATAATTCACTCGATAAAGAACAAGCCTGCCCCTGACCGAATACACCTTTATCGGTCAAGTGACAGACCACAATGATTTCATATTTTGATTCGAAAAATTTATTGAGAAACTATTTTTATCCGATTCTTCCTCTGCCTAACCAAAATTCCGAACATTTTCGCCATTGATTACTGTTTCTTACCCATTATGCAAAATGTTTAATGGCTGTAGCAGATTCTGCTGACGAAAATATAGCATCTCCATATAACAAATCCCTTAGACTTTTACCTTAATTACAATTACATATTTTTGACCAAAAGCAGAGAAGAACTTTTAAGAATAGAGGGTAGGACACGTAAAAGTTGAGAGTATTGATGAGAGTTTTATTATAATGTTACATAAGAGATACTCGTAACCTATAAAGATAATAGTTTCATAGTAAAAATTAGCAATAAAAATACACACCCCATTTTCTAGGAGGTGTGTTCTTATCTGGGGATTTTTTCAGGAAATTTGTATAGAAAAATATTCTTAATTTAACTAAATAAGTAGATGCATAAATAATGCAATAATTGGAATTGCTATAATTGTTCTTTGAAAAAAGATAATTACAAGTTCCTTTGCAGTAATCGGAACACCTGTAGCTAAGATTATTACTGCAGTCTCTGCAAAGAAAATAATTTGAACTAAGCTTAATACAGCAATAAAAAATGCAGCCCCAACACTTACCCCTGCATCAGCAATTAATAGCACTGGCAAGTACATCTCTGTAATACCTACAATAGTTGATGCAGCAATTGCTTGTGCATCTGGTACTCCAAACAAAGTCAATATAGGGACCATAGGAATTCCTAACCATGTAAATATAGGTGTATATTCAACCAGAATTAACCCTGTTAAACCTACAGCAGTTATTAAACATAGTATCTTCGGTACTAAACTTGCACCTTCCAAAAATCCCTTCATTAGTTCCTTTCCAATTGATTCTGCTTGATATGATCTATTAACAGCTCTGTTAACTGCATTTCTAAATAATTGAACATTATATTTTATATTAGTTTTTCTATCTTCTTCTGTTTGTATTTGTCCGTTATAGTACACGTCTGGTTTTCTAGATAATGGTGGTATTCGCACTATAATGGCTGCTATTATAAGCACGGTTAGAAATGCTACTAGAAATACAGTAGTAAACATTGGTAATAACCCTACAGTATTCGCTACCAAAGCAGCAAATCCAATACTTACGACACAAAAGCTAGTAGCAATTGTAGCTGCTTCTTTTTTCGTGTACACATTTTCCTTGTATAGTTTACTAGTTATATAGGCTCCTACCGATGATGCCCCAAAAAAAGAAGAAACCGTATCAAGTGCAGCATTACCTGGAATTTTAAAAAGTGGACGCATAATTGGTTCAAGCAAAGTTCCTACAAACTGTAAACCACCAAACGATATGAAGAAAACAACAAACATACCCCCTAAAGCTACAATTATGCCAACTGGAAGTGCAATATCATTAATTATAACTCCTCCAGTATAAGGTCCAATAATCATCTCAGGACCAAATTGGAAGGCAAACATAATTGAGTAAACAGCTGCAACAACATATATAATCCCTAACAATATTGAATCTGATTTATATAGATTTTTAATCCAATTATTTTTCTTTAAAATATACCTACTATACATAAAACCAACAGCATTTAAAAATATAATTCCTACAACAGTCCAAAACCATATTGCACCTAAGTTGTCTACAATAAAGTTAACAATAAGTCCAAATAAAATATTCGTATCATTCTCACCTATTTGGAGCGGAACAAAAAAGATGAGTCCTCCTAAAACTAAACAAAAAAACGATTTTAATAAATTTTTATAATATACTTGTTGACCTAATTCCGCTTTTAAACTTACCGGCTGTACAGCTTTTTCTTTTAGTAGCATTTAACAACCCCCAATTAGAATAATAAAACTAAAAAATTATAATATATTTTGTAGGTCACTTAATTAGAAAGTATAATTCGACTTATTGGGTACTGGTATATTTCCTCGTTTATTTGAAGCAACTAGGGAGATAAATTCGTAACAAATATTTGCAGCAGCAATACTTGTTACTCTAGTAATGTCTCTGTCCGGTAAAACTTCTACACAATCAAATCCTATTAAGTTTAATCCATTCAACTGTCTAACAAACTCCTGAGCTTCAAAAGTTGTAAACCCTCCTATTTCGGGAGTACCAGTACCTGGTGCATATGCAGGATCAAGGAAGTCTATATCAAAGCTTACATAGACAGGATTATTCCCCACTCTTTCGTGTATAATTTCTCCTAATTGATCCGCAGTAATCTTTTTTAAGGAAGTAGTTGGTATGACCTGATATCCTAAATTCTCAGCATCAGAGATGTCATCTGGATTATACAAACTACCTCTCATTCCGATTTGAATAGACTTTTCTGAATTCACTAAGTTCTCCTCTACAGCTCTTCGAAACACAGTACCGTGAGTATACTTTCTACCAAAATACGAATCCCATGTATCACTATGCGAATCAAAGTGTACTAGACTTACTGGGCCATATCTATCCGCCATCGCCCTCAAAATAGGCAAGGATATTGAATGGTCTCCACCAATCATTATCGGAACAACATCATTTTTTAACAGAAGATTAAGTTGTTCTTCTATTAACTTATAAGAGTCCTCAATATATCCAGGGTTAACTACAAGGTCTCCGTAATCTACCCCTGAGCAATGTTCAAATATATCCACTGACAAGCTTGGATTATAAGGTCTTAACAAAGAAGACATTGAACGAACTGCTTCTGGTCCAAATCTAGTTCCTACTGCGAAACTTCCACCAGTGTCAAAAGGGACTCCAACAACCGCAAAATCTATATTTTCTTCAGTTTTTACATGAGGTAACCTCATAAATGTTTTTATACCACTAAAACGTGGAGATTCCTGGGAATTTACAGGTGAATATTTTTTACTCATTTTAACTCCTCCTATTTTTGGCCACATACTAAGGCAAGGGATTATTTACTGTAATACTGAAGTAGAAATCTATTAAAGAAAAAATGATTGGACTTAACCACCAAATAATTGGTAGCGCTTTCAAAAAAAGGTTGACCATATAACCTTTTCTAACCACCCCCCACGTGATTATATTATTCTAATACCAAAGATTCATTTTGCAAAAGAGAATAGTCAAATAATAAATAATTTTCAGACTTGTTTCATTAGACGTTCTGTAACATTAATCAAATAACATCTAGACATAACGTTATAAAATTATAAATTTAGAATTGTCTTCGTGAACTTGTATCATTACTTTTCTACCCTATAGGACTAAAAACTTATTCTTTAAGGCCTTATCAGACAAAGTAATAATACAAACAGTGGAGACCTTCTGAAAGATAAATGCTTGATATTATTAGTAACCATATTTAAACTTTGATTATTACTGCATTTATAAAGAGATTAATTATTTCTCAAAGAGAGGATAAAAGCAATTGGCAAAAAAACTTAATAAACAAAAAGAATGTCCAATTTGTAGCGGAATGAATAACTGTAATAAAAACGGAGATTGCTGGTGTGGTTATGAATTTTTTCCGAAAGAAATTTTTGATCTTATCCAAGAATATCAATTAGGGAAATCTTGCATTTGTAAGGACTGTTTGGATCAATTTAAGTCGGATAATAATTTTAAAATTCGAGTGAACACAAGGGAATAAAGACAGCCCGTCCGCCTAAAATTGAAGGCAAACGGGCTTTAACTGGTTATATGGTGGTCCAAACTCTAAATTTTATGAATCTTTTCGTGCTTGTAAGTCTGCTAGGATTTGTTGGTAGATTTTATCTAGCTTATAGAAATTAAGAATGATAATTTGTAGTACTGAAATAATTGCAGGTGCCCAAACGAATAAGAAGATAATCATGGAAGTTGCAGAATCAGTTTGCTCCGCAGCTCCTCCAACATAACCACCGAGTGATAAGGCCCATCCCATTGCCGCTGCACCAAGTCCCATCCCAACTTTCGTACCAAAACTTCCCGCGCTATACACTAAACCTTCTGTTCTTAGGCCCGTTTTCCATTCTCCATATTCGATTGTGTCGGCTAGCATGGCAAAGATAGAAGCTGCCATTGGAACAGAACCAATCCCACGGACAATAGAGCCGACTAATACTAGTGTGAAGTTTGTTGGGTCAACGAGAATGATAGCGGTTCCAATTAATCCAAAGATCAATCCAAATATAATAACATTACGTTTACCGAATTTCTTTATAATAGGAGCTACAAATAGTAAGCCAATCATTAAAGGGAATAAACCGGCTAAACCAAGTGGTCCAACTAACGCAGTATTTTCAAGAATATATTGTGCATAGTAAACATTAAGTCCACCACCAAGCCCCATTCCAGTGTATGAAACTAGTAAAAACACTACCATTAGCGCCCAATATTTATTCTTGAATAAAGCCTTAACACCTTTTTTTATTGGAACGTTAGATTGTTCAGCATTTACAGCTGTTACACGTTCCTTTGTTGTTAAAAAGGTAATAAGGAACAGAATACCTGCAAGGATACCGAAAATAGTGAAGGTTACCGTCCAACCTGTTTTTCCTCCCCCAAAAGCTTCTACAAGAGGAATCGTAAAGAAAATAACAATAGAAGTAGCTATAAGTGCGGAAAACATTCGAAAAATATTTAAGGTAGCTCGTTGATAGCTGTCTTGTGTCATACGTGCATTTAATACACCGTAAGGAATATTAATACCTGTGTAAATGATATGAACAACGTTATAAGTAATCGCAATATAAATTAACATACCTACTGAACCTAAATCAGGAACAGTGAACATCATAATGGCAGATATCGTAAATGGTATTGCTAGCCATAATAACCATGGTCTTGCTTTTCCATGCTTTGAATTTGTTTTGTCAACAATCGCTCCCATTCCAATGTCTGTAAACCCATCCAATAGTCTTGATAGAAGAATAATTGTACCAACCGCAGCTGCAGAGGCACCAGCTACATCCGTATAGTAGAAGACTAGGAAAGTTGACACTGCTGCAAATACTAGATTACTTGCTAAGTCACCAAAACCATAACCCATTTTCTCTACAAACCCAATTTTCGCTTCTACAGGTGTATCTACAACCTCTTCCTTTCTAATTGCTCCCATTGTAAAGCCTCCTTTTCAACCTTTTTTTCTTTAATGGAGCCCCAAACCAATAGGTTCATTGGTCTGGAGCATTCATAACTATTAGTGAGCTACAACTTGAGAAACGGCATCGTTTAATTTTTTTAGTAAATTAGTGAGCATTTCTTCTGTGAAAGATTCATTGAAAGATACGAGCGTTCGAAGTGGCATATATTTCATCATTGCCGCCATCATCTCTGATTGATCCGCTTCCACTGCTTCCATCATAGGACTATTTTTGTTGATTTCAGCAAGTGCTTCCTGTAATACTGGCCCAGCATGAGGATGAACCATAATATCCCCTATCGTTGATGTTCTAGAGAAACTAACTGGTAAGGAAACAGTAGATCCTACATTCACTTCTTCTGATAACACAATATCCGTAGAGGATTTCCCTACTAAAATCTCAAATACACCCGTTTCCACATGCCAATCCTTTAATTGAACGTTATAGTAAGCAAAGGCGCGTTTATCAAGGGTAAACGTAATAGTCGTTTCTTCACCTGCTTTCAGCGAAACTTTTTCGAATCCTTTTAATTCTTTTGATGGTCGAATAACGCTTGTTTCTACATCGCGTACATATAGCTGAACGACTTCTTTACCGGCAACAGTGCCACTATTTTTCACCGTTACATAAACATCTACTGTTTCTTCGTCTGTTAATTCCTTTTTATCGACTGAAATAGCCGTATAATCAAAAGTAGTATAGCTTAAGCCGTAACCGAATGGGAATAACGGTTCAATTTCCTTCGTATCGTAATAGCGATAGCCAACAAAAATTCCTTCTTTGTACTCTACTTTGTCACCTTCTCCTGGGAAGTTAAGGTGAGATGGATTATGACTAAGTTTTTGCGGGAATGTTTCCGCTAATTTACCAGATGGATTTACTTCTCCGAATAGAACATCTGCTACAGCCCCACCAAATGCTTGTCCTCCTAGATATCCTTCAAGCAACCCTTTTACATTCCCTAACCAAGGCATCTCAATTGGCGCACCATTACTTAAAACGACAATGACATTCGGTTGTACTTCAGAAACTGCTTCAATAAGTCGTTGATGATTCGCAGGAATGTGTAAATGTGTACGGTCATAACCTTCTGATTCGTAACGATCTGGAAGTCCAGCAAATACTACCGCTACATCAGACTGAATAGCAAGATCTTTCGCCTCTAAAATTAGCTGCTCATTAATGTCGTCTGAGTCTAACTTATACCCTTCCGCATAAAACACATCCGCTTTTCCAGCTAATATCTCCATTTCCTCAAACACATTATCTAGTTTAGTAGGAACGACGTGAGAGCTTCCTCCACCTTGGTATCTAGACTGTTTTGCAAATGCACCAAGTACTGCAATCTTCCCTTCTTTTTTCAGTGGAAGGATTTCCTCTTCGTTTTTGAGAAGTACCATGCTTTCACTAGCCACTTGTCTAGCTAGAGCGTGATGAGCTTCTTTGTCATATGTTGCATTTTCCTTTTTCTCGTCTACCGATCTAAAAATAATCGTTAGCAGTCTTTCTACTGCGTCGTTAAGAACCTCTTCTGATAAACTGCCGTTTTTCACCGCTTCGACGATTTTTTTGTCTCCTTCCCCATTACTAGAAGGCATTTCTAGCTCCAAGCCTGCTTCTAAAGCGTGGGCCCTTTCATTTACAGCTCCCCAATCAGACACGACAAAGCCTTCATGTCCCCACTGTTTTTTCAAAATATCAGTTAATAATGTTTTATTTTCAGAGGCGAATTCTCCATTTACTTGGTTATAAGAACACATTACCGTCCACGGTTGTGCTTTTTTCACAGCACCTTCAAAGCTAGCAAAGTAAATTTCTCGAAGCGTTCGCTCATCGACTACTGCATCAGTTGACATTCTACGGTGCTCTTGATTGTTTGCGGCAAAGTGCTTTAAGGAGGTACCGACACCTTGACTTTGTACCCCATTAATGTGACTTGCTGCAAGCTCAGATGAAAGATAAGGATCCTCGGAAAAATATTCGAAGTTACGTCCACATAATGGAGAACGTTTAATGTTAGCACCTGGTCCAAGAAGTACCGCCACATCTTCTGCTTGGCACTCTTCCCCTAAGGCTACTCCTACTTTGTTAATAAGGTCTCTATCCCAAGATCCTGCTAATCCCGCTGCAGAAGGAAAACATGTTGCTGGAACACTATCAAAAAGTCCAAGATGATCAGCACCTTGTTTTTGTTTTCGTAATCCATGTGGTCCATCCGTAACCATTACGGAAGGTATTCCTAATCGTTCCACTGGTTTTGTATTCCAAAAGTCTAAGCCAGAGCATAACCCTGCTTTTTCTTCTAACGTTAATTCTTGGATAAGTTGTTGGATAGTCTCTTTACGATTCATAAGAACCTCCTATTAAGTACTTTTTTCTCTTTCTTGATTTGAATTTTAACCGTTTTCAGAGTATTATTTTTGTAAATAAATAATTTTTTTGGTAAAAATATAATTTTATTAAAGCGTTTTCAATGAGAGAATTATTAAAATGCAAATGTGAAAATTGGAGGTACATATGGAAAGTGGAACGAGACGGGATATCGAATACTTTAGTAAGCTTATACATGAAACAGTGCATATACCTGTTTTTTATATGAATAAGGACTTTGAGATGATTACAGGATTTCCGGCAATTTTTACTGGTAATCCGTTATATCCATCAAACGATGAAATATATCGACAATTAGATATTTACAGTGACCCATGGCATATCCCGGTTTTAAGAACCACAAACTTTCTCGAGAATTTTATCTCTATTAAAGTTGGTAATAATGATGAATTTGAAGGTGCTTGGATTTTAGGTCCTTCTGTTTACTCTCCTATTGCATTTGAAACCATTAATGGGTTGCTGAATGATTTTCAGGTTAGAGTAACAGCAGATATCATAAAGGAATACTACGATTCTTTACCAGTGATTAACAAGCTCACTCTACTCCATGCGGGTCTTCTAGCTACTAATCTCCTTTATTCGAAGCGACTTTCCGTTACTGACGTTATTCAAAAGGATTCTAGTTTGGCAAATAATATTATCATTGGAGAAAACCCTGATTTACACGTGTCAAAAAACAGACAAGAAATCTCCTTTCATGCCTCCTATGAATGGGAACAAAAACTGATGCAATGTGTGAAAGAGGGGCGAAAAGAAGAGCTCATTAAAAGATTGGTTGTTCCTGATACAGAAGGGAAACCAGGTATACTTTCAAAGAAGAGCCATCTGAGGAGCGAAAAGAACTTAGCTATATCCGCCATTACATTAGCGACGCGTTACGCCATTGACGGAGGTCTTCACCCTGAGTTGGCTTACACGATGAGTGATTTATATATACAAGGGTTAGAAGAAATGAAGGATGCGTTAGAGTTGCAAACATATTTAAGAGAAGCCCTATGTGACTTTACAGATCGCGTAAACAAGGCAAAGCATCATAAGTACAGTACGCCTATTATCGAATGTCAGTCTTATATTTTTAAACACCTTTATGAAGAAATTACGTTAGGACAGCTGGCGAAAGTTGTGAATATGCACCAAAACTATTTATCAGCCTTGTTTAAAAAAGAGGTAGGTATGACTATTACTGAATATATTATTAAATTAAAAGTGGAAGAGGCGAAAAAGCTTCTAACACATTCTGAATATGAAATATCGGAAATCTACACTTGGCTTAATTTTCACGATCAAAGTCATTTTACGAAAGTATTTAAAAAGTACACTGGAACTACACCTAAAAAGTTTAAATTTAGTAAGGGGCTGACGTGAGCAAAGGGGCAGGAATACTGTCCCTTTTGTCATTTTGAAGATTTGTCTTACTTACTTTTCTTTATAAATAAAAAGCTTGCAAATGCAGCCTTTAAGATAGAATATTCTACAGCATCTCTTCATCACCTTAGTAATTTTTAATAAAAATGTAAACCTCCCTTGACATCTCACGGAATGTAAAGTATCCTTTACTTATACTTCAATGTAAAGTTAACTTTACAAAAAATGTCGGAGGTTAGTAAACAATGAAAAATCGGATAAAGGAATTGCGCAAAACAAAAAAGATGACGCAAGAAGATTTGTCCAAGAGGGTTGGTGTCTCTAGACAATCAATCATTGCTATTGAATTAGGAAAATATAATCCATCCATTGAACTAGCATATAACATTTCAAAGGCATTTGATTGCACAATTGAAGAGGTATTTATCTTTGATGAAGGAGGAGAAGGGTAATGGGGGTACAAATTGCAGGGTTAATTGGATTATACGGTGGTGCAACAATTGGAATTTTGGGATGGTGGTTTGGTAGACGTCTAGCGAACAAAAATCGTGGGTTAGATGAACTATACGAACATATTTGGCAAAAAGCGCGCTCAATCTCATGGTACTTCACTCTTGTTAGCGTCTACATTTTCTTTTCGCTATTGTTATTTGGAATTGAATTGAACGTCGCGATGGTTCTTGGGATAATGTTAACCGTTCATTTGGCAAGTTGGGGAATAACAGGCATGATTTTATCCATAAATATGAGTATGGAAAATCCGTTAAAACCTTCTAGAGTCAAATTTGGAATCGCAATTGTGGCCGTATCCCTAATTAGTTTTACCGTTTTATCTATTACAACTGGGAACTGGTGGTTTCTAATTGCTAGCATTCCCCCCACTGTCATTGGGTTAATTAGTGCCTTAACTCCTGAAAGAACCGTTGAATAATAAAAACTGAAACGAAGGGATTCAAAAGATTCATGAATCCCCTCTCTCTTTACTAAAAAAGTTTAAAGGCTACCATCATAGGCAGCCTTTTTTCATAGATAAGAATCTACATCATCTCTTCGTACACTTTTAAATTTTGATAGACCGTTTTTAGAATCGGTGCTTCGATGTCGTATTGTTTTGCTAGTTTCATTAAATGCCCTTGTAAATGGTCTCCTTCAATGAATAAACCTTTTTCCATATCGCGCTGCATCGAAGTTTTAAATTGATAAGAAAGTCCGTCTATTGATTTCATTTGCTCTTCGACAATATTATCATCAATTGGTGCTTTACATGCTCTCATAATCTCTGTTACTTCTAGTAATAAACTTCTTATAAAGCCTTTGCCACCTTCACTATCTCGAATTGGTCCCATTGGTGCACGCATAAGTGTCGTCACACCTGACATAGTAGTAATCATTAAATATTTATGCCACATGTCTTTTTTAATTTGGTTACTCATAACAAATTTTGCTTTTGTACCACTAAATGTATCCGCAATTTGTTGGATTCGATCTGTTTCTATATGTTCAAGTTCGCCAAATACAAGACGGTCAAACTTACTCGTATGTACAACTTCGCCTGCTTCATTTAATGTCGTTTCTATAAAGCTTAAGCCTCCTATCACGTTTTCACCAAATGCTTCTTGTAATGGAGATAGGTGGGCTACACCGTTTAATAAAGGAATAATCACTGTATTCTCGCCAACAAACGGTTTCACATCGTTGATTGCTTCTTCTAAGTGATAGGCTTTTGTTGAAAATAATACGATATCAAATGGCGCGGTTTGATCAGTCTTTGTTATTAATTTTGGCGCAAAAGTAAAGTCACCGTTTACACTATGAATAACTAAACCTTTTTCCTCTAGCAGTTGTTTTCGTTTTGAACGAACAAGAAAAGTGACGACTTCTCCTTTTTCTACTAAACGACCTCCGAAATAACCGCCGATCCCTCCAGCCCCTAAAACTAAAATACGCATATGAAACTCCCCTTTAGCTCTTTTTAAGAATATTATATCATTGATAAATGTGAATGTTCCAAGACCACCCAATTAAATTGCCAGTTTATATGTATACGATTTTCCTTTCCGTTCGTCCCCTTTTTCCCATTCCATGCATTTTAAACCAGATTCCCTTTCCTACTATTAACTGCTAAACTAGAAGGAATAGAAACGATTTGGACGGGTGAAATGTATGAAAATTAATATTTCAGTAAGAAGTTTAGTAGAGTATGTATTCCGATCTGGCAGCATCGAGACTGGTTTCCGTACTGCAACTACTATGACAGAGGGTACGAAAGCCCATCAAAAAATACAGAAAACATACGGTGAAAATGACCAAAAAGAAGTGTATGTGCAAACCGAATTTCTTTATGAAGATATTGTCATTCAAGTAGACGGGCGGTGTGACGGGTTACTCGTTCAAGAAGACGGTTCTGTCGTTATTGATGAAATAAAGTCAACCGCCCATTCTCTTGATTACATGACGGAAACTTCTCACCCTGTTCATTGGGCACAAGCAATATTTTATGGATTTATTTATGCAAAAGACAATGAGCTAGACTCCATTACGATACAATTAACGTATTTTCAAGTTCATACAGAAGTAAAGAAGCAGTTTCAACGTAGCATGTCGTTCAAAGAGCTCACCGCTTATGTCGAAGAAGTCATCATTACTTATGGAAAATATGCGAAAGCACGAAAAATTCATCTAACAAAGCGAAATGAAACGAGTAAACAATTAGTTTTCCCCTTTCAAGAATACCGAGCAGGGCAGCGGCAGCTAGCTGGGGCTGTTTATAAATCTATCGTTGATCAGAAAAACTTATTTGCAAGAGCATCTACCGGGATAGGAAAAACAATATCAACTATATTCCCGTCTATAAAGGCAATTGGCGAAGAACATGTTGAGCGCATTTTCTACTTAACAGCGAGAACTATTACTAGAACGGCTGCAGAAGAAGCGTTCCAGCGCTTAATAGATTTAGGTTTACATATAAATGTCGTAACATTAACAGCAAAGGATAAAATATGCTTTCAAGAAGAAATGAACTGTTCGAAGGAGCATTGCCCTTTTTCAGAGGGGTATTATGATAGAATAAATGAGGCAGTTTTAGATATTTTAACCAATGAAAAGTTAATTACACGAACAATAATAGAAGCATACGCTCGAAAACATTCCGTTTGTCCCTTTGAATATTCACTGGATGTAGCCTATTCTGCCGATGTGGTCATTTGTGATTATAATTATATATTCGATCCGAAAGTTTCCTTAAAAAGACTGTGGGATGAACAGAAGAAAAAAACGGTTTTACTTATTGATGAAGCTCATAATTTAGTGGATAGAGGCCGCGAGATGTTTTCCTCTAGTATAAACAAAGCTAGTTTTCTTCAAATAAAAAGAGATTACACTAAGATGAATGACACACTCTCGAAAGCAGCGAAATTAGTAAACGATTATTTATTGTCGGTAAAAAAGAAGGAAACATTTCAAATAAAAGAATTAGATGAAGAAGTTGTTCAGCTGTTAGAAACGTTTATCGAGGAAGCGGAAATGGTGTTAATTCAACAAAGTGACGGGAATGAAATACTGTTAGAAACCTATTTCGCTGCTCAATCGTTTGTGAAAATTTCGAAGCTTTATGATGAACGGTTTGTTACGTATGTAGAAGTAAATAAAAGTGAAGTGACGATGAAGCTGTTTTGTTTAGATCCATCCGAACTTCTACAAAAAACGAGAAAAAGCTTCCGTTCCACTATTTTCTTTTCTGCTACCTTATCACCAACAGACTATTACCAAAACTTATTAGGTGGAAGGTCGGAAGATTACGTTATGAGCATCCCTTCCCCATTTCCACGGGAAAATGCAGAAATAATTATACAGCCACTATCTACAAAGTACCACGATCGAGAGCGAACGATGGGTCCGATGATACAGTTTATGTTAGAGATATTATCTAATAGGGCCGGCAATTTTTTAGTTTTCTTCCCTTCATATGCGTATATGAGGGCAGTTTATGAACAGTTTATAGTAACAGCTCCTGATGTTCCTACTATTATACAAGATGTAGGTATGTCCGAAAGTGAACGAGAAAGGTTCCTCGAATCGTTCCAAGCGGATAATGTAGAACGATTAGTAGGCTTTGCTGTTTTAGGTGGGATTTTTTCTGAAGGAGTAGATTTAGTAGGAGAACGGCTTCAAGGCGTGATCATCGTGGGCGTTGGCCTGCCACAAATCGGTGTAGAACGGGACATTATTAAAGATTATTTCCAGTTCATCGGGAAAAATGGATTTGACTACGCCTACGTATACCCTGGTATGAACAAAGTACTTCAAGCCGGTGGAAGGCTCATTCGTTCCGATTCTGATACTGGAACTATCCTTTTAATAGATGATCGGTTTTTGCAGCGAAAATATCAATCATTACTCCCTTTGGAGTGGCAGCATTATACAGTGCGACGGACGTGAGGTGTCTGTCGCACTTTTACACTTTTAGATATAAATTATTTAGTATGAAAGTAATTTGGAGTTATGGAACATCCCCCGGTTACGGTCGATTTATCAAATACAGCTATAACAAATAAACACGTATTAATTTAGGTTTTACCTTATTTACTTACTAAACCTACAATCACTTTCAAAGAAGCTTTCCTTTTTCTTTGTCGTTTAAAACCTTCCGTAGAATCGATAATGAAAACCGTCTTCCCAATCCAAATTTTGAGATAAATAGATTGTAAAATAATAGGTCGAACAATCCCTCTCTCTTCATGTTCTGAACCATCTTCTCGTTCCGTTTCGGTCCTTACTAGCCATCTATTTCCGACACCAAACTCTATGTATTTCAATTGACATTCACTCCACCCAACCCAATTTCATCCCATATCTATTAATATCCTATTCTAGTTAATTTCCCTTTATCGGGAGTGAATTGATTCCAAACATAACTTCCCAAATATTCCTGACTTTCATCAATTAAATGAAATTCGTTACTAGTAACCTTAATCTTTTTCTCATTTATGACAACATAATATTGATCATTTTCTACTATTTTTTCCTCAATTTTTATAACTCCTGATGTTGATACTTCACCTAAATAATAAACAATCATTCCACTCATTCCACAGACTGCTATAAATATGATTAGGTCGTTGATCAATCGATCAATCGCTGGCCGCTGTTTCAACCTTCTTTTAAATAAATATTTAACAGTTAAAATAATATATACGATGGAAAAAATGGGGATTAACCACATGAGATTTGCCAAGGCTGATATTACTTCATGAAGAGAATAATCAATATTAATCAAAATAGAATATCTATTTATTTGTAGGCTGCAATATGTAATAAGTACAACCCCTAATAGCCAATATTGCGCAATTTTCTTTCTGTCATATAACTTATTTAATTCCGTATTTTCTACCATATGAATCCTCTTTCTATTCTTCTGTATTGTCTTCTCCATACTTTTCACTAAAGTTTAATATCCATTACATTCCATGTCAATTGGTCCATTCAGCGCTCTTTAAAACCAGACGTCTTTTCCAATTATTGTTTCTTCTATAATTACTATACTTGTGTTGGAAGAAACGTCTAAAATTGCCAGTTTCAGCAATGGTTATAGCCTTTGTCCCACAATATCTGGATTAAGCTTACTTGTCTCAGGTGAAATGATTTTTTCTAACCTTTTCTACTACTCTTTATTTTTTTTCGATTTTCTTACTTTACTTTTTTGTAAACATGAAAACTATCATTTCGGAATATAATTTAGAAACATCTTTAGAGTAATTGAACGTTCTCATATAAGGAGGAAAATTCAATGAAACTTAGTAACGGAATGTATGATGAAGTCGACTCAGGAATTGAATTGTATGTTCAGGAAGAAGGAGATGGACAACCTATTGTATTTATTCCAGGGTTTACATTTAGTTCTAACGTCTTCGCGGAGCAAGTACGTCATTTTTCGAAAACTCATCGGGCAATCGTTATTGATCCGAGAAGCCATGGGCGTTCTACAATAACAGTTCATGGAAACGACTACGTTACACACGGAGAAGATTTACAAAAGGTATTGAAGGCACTAAAGGTAGAAAATCCTATACTTGTTGGTTGGTCTTTCGGTTGTTTAACCGTATGGGAATACATTCGCCAATTTGGGACTGATAATATCCATTCGCTCGTTTTTATTGACATGCCACCGAAATCTTTATCGATAAAGCAAGACAAAGATTGGGTAGAAGGTCCTCTCGATGATTTAGCCGCAGCCTATACAAACTTTCTCAGAAATTCGAAAGGTCAGCGTGAATTTATTGCTTCGTATGCAAGTAATGTTATGGTCCAACGCGAGTTAACCGAGGATGAATTTGCTTGGATTATTGATGAATCATTGAACACTCCGTACTATATTGCCCAAAACTTATTCGCTTCGGGACTTTTCTCTGACTATCGTAAGCAAGCTAAGGAAAGCAGTGAATCTGTCCCTACTCTTTATGTTATTGCGGAGCATTGGGCAAAAACAGCCACTAATTACTTAACCACTCTCACTCCAAAAGCTACGGTCAAAGTTTTAGGTGGGCATTTTATGTTTTGGGAGTACAGTAAGGAATTTATTGCTTTCGTTGAACAGTTTTTAGGAGGTAAAAAGTAAACGACAAGGGAGCGATTAATCAAATCGTAATTCACTTTTAATTAGCTTTTATGGCTCAAGGGTGGATTATTTTTTGTCTATAATGATGGAAACAATAAGACTAGCAAACATTTCATATTATTACTAGGTGGACGAGGGGATTTTTGTATGTATATGAATGTCACACATCTATCCGTTATGTGTGAAAGGTTTCCAATTACAACTAGTATGCTATATTCCCAGAATATGAGTGAACGAGTCTCTGTCCCCCGTTCACATCCTCTTTTCATAGAAAACATAGATGTTGAAATTAAGCGCGTGTAGGAATAAGTTTCTTTCTGTTCAACACAATATAAATGATAGAACAAAGGTCGGGGAATATATTTTGAAGTAGTTTTACTGTAGTTTGATACTACCGATCGAGACCTTGTCCTAGTTTTGCTGCTTTACATACCTAGCAATGTCACGTTCGTTTTGCACAGCTTTCTTCCAAATAAAATCTTGATCACTCACTAACGTCTTTAACGTTTCTTCCATTTTCTGATGTGCAGCTTCGTTTTCATGTTTAAATATATTTACAGTATCTTTAAGCTCTTCTTGATCTGCTTTTATTTTGGCTATATCTTTCTTCATTTCTTCCTGATTTGCTTTCATTCCAGTCTGTTCTGCTTTCATCCCAGTTAATTCTGCTTTCATCCCAGTTAATTCTGCTTTCATTTCAGCCTGTTCTGCTTTCATTTCAGTCTGCTCTGCTTTCATGCTTCCTACCATTTGGATCAGTTGAGACAACATATTTTCCATTTTATCGAAACGTTCTTCCAACTTTCTTCACCCCCTTCTCACGTATATTATAATATAGAATATTATTTGTGAAAAGAGAGTGAACGAACAAGAAAATAGGGGGACAACGGTTCCAGCAATCATAAAGTTGGGCTAGCTTCTGATTGAGAGCTAGCCTTTTTATAAGTCTTATCTGCTTTTTTCCGCCAAAACCATCCATTCATCTATTTCGTGAGACTCCACCCGGTTTTCTTTATTGATTTTAACTGAAAAATAACCCTGTATTTCTTTACTAGCATTTAAGATATATTGCTCCACCCGATCCATTTGTTCTTGGCTACTTGTGGTTCGTGCCACCCAAGAAGGGAATTGAAACGTTTTTTTGCGATTGATAGATTTCGTTTCTTGTAAGCCCGCTTCCGTCATTAACTGTTTCCACTCACTTACTTTTAGTGCCCTTACATGACTCTCATCCCTTAATTTTTCTACCATGTTCATGAATTCATCAAGTGCATCTTCCTCAGGTGCAACATTATCTATTAATACGAATTTTCCACCCGGCTTTAATACTCTACTTACTTCATTTATAAAAAGACCTGGATTTGGAAAGTGATGAGGAGCAATTCGACATGTCACTAAATCAAAAGTACCTTCAAGAAACGGTAGCTTTTCTGCATCAGCAATAACATACCAAATATTCTTGAACTCTTTATTGAGATGTTTTGCAGTATTAGCAAGCATTTTCTCCGTTAAATCAGTGGAAAAAACAGTCCCTATATATGGTGAAAGCGCCTTCGCAACATGCCCTCCACCAGTTGCAATGTCAAGCATTACCCAGTCGGAATTAGGATTAAGCCATTCGACTAATAACGGCAGATCGCTTCCCTTTGCATGTGATTCACTCGCTACATATTGTTGCGCATTTTTCCCGAACACACCTTTCACCTTTTGTTTGATTTGTTGTTCATCCATTGATTCTCCAACCTCCTCAACTTCTTCTCAACAATTCTTTACTTGCATTATGGGCTGATTTCATAAAGGGGTTATGCTTTTTATAATGTATCGGTAAATACTTTATCTCTAAACTTATTTTTGGGTTTTCTCTTTTTTTTCGATCATAAAGAGTTATTAGTTCAGAGTGCAACTTTCTTAAAGAATGAGTCTTTTTAAAGCTAAATTCATTTGATAATAGTCTCTCAATATCATTTACATCAGAGTATATTGTAACGCTGTCATGAAAAATCTCTAAATACTTATTAAAATGCGTCAGCCCAAAAATAACTGCTTTTAGTTCTCCAAATATATTTTTTCCAATAACATCTTTTGGAGAATACACCAGTTGATTTTTCACAATTATTAAACCATTCCTTAAATACGTACAGGCAACAGCCATTTCTCTACTAACTTTACTGCAAGAACTGTCACAATATACATATAACGTGTTTCGACTATAATATTGGTCGTATACCATTTCTTTCAAATCTAATGGAACTTTGTCTTCTCTTTCTCCCCAAAAATTTGGTTTACTTACTTTTTTTACATTTCCTTTTGATTTCATCCATCATCTTCCTCATTGAATAATGATTTCTTAGCTAGTATAAAATCACCGAATTATATTTTCAACATATCTTCCGAATATTCAATTTATAAATAGTGAGTAATGGGTGTTTAGGTTGGCGGAAGTTAGCAGGAGCGGAGACACAAAAAATGGGACAAGCATCCACTTGTCCCTTTCTCATGTTAATTCCATGGAGATTCAATCAAATTTAATTTGACTAATACATTCCATACAATAGGTTTTTTAACTGGCTCCAAAGCAGTTTCAGTACAGGAAGATTCCTCTACATATCCTAGCTCTTTTGCCTTTTTTAAATTACTATCTTCAATATAATTAGTAATTTCCGCCTGTTGGAAGCAACTCGGGGCAATATATGTTTCATGATTATGTTCTAAAATAACCCTCGTGTCTTCTGGCGGTGTAACCGTGAACGGAATTGCACAGATGAAGATAATAGCCACTAATAACAATATACTAGTTAAAATAATCCCTTTTTTCATTTTGGTTTCTCCTTCATTATTAAAACTTGGAAATGGCAATAAAAATAACAACATTATTTTACCGTCTAAAATGGAGTAGTTTTTCTCCATACTCTCCATTTCGATTTAAGTAAACAGTTTTTATTATACCTTGTTTAATAAATTCATTTGTGTCCTTTTAGTGAACAGAATGAACGTGTGGACCATAGGTGGACAGAGGGACATACCGCATCCACACATTTTTACGTAACTGGAAATCAAAACAGAAAAAAGACTGATAGTGCTCGTAACACTATCAGTCTTTGTATTAGCATGTACATTTCAAGTGGTTTCCTATGGTGTGTAATAATGTTTTGTTTACCGCGTTTACATTTACAGAACTTCTGAACGGGAAAGCCCACTCCTTTAGGTGTGGGATGAAAGGTGATGTGTATGTCTTCTGATAGATATTTTGTTCGGTTTTTGTTGCGAATACACGTTCTTGTATAGTAAAATATACCTATAGGAGGGGAGTGCGTTGGCTAAATCTAAAACTCCAAGCTATGTTCTAACGTTAAGAATAAAAACTGAAATGCATCAAGAACATAAATTATCTAAGCGATTCGAGTTATGTAGGGGTATGTATAATGCGTGCTTAAGAGAACTGCTTAAAAGATATACTGCTTTAAAACAATCAAAAAAGTATAGAGTTGTTTGTAAGATGGAGAATGGCAAAAAGCGAAATAAGCTATTTTCAGAGTTGAATAAGGAGTTTGGATTAGTCGAGTATTCGATTCATGAGTTTGTGAAACCGATGCAACATGCATTTAAAAAGAATATAGATTCATTTACCAGCCAAAAAATTGCCACAAGAGCTTTCAAAGCTTTTGAAAAAATAATGTACATACAAGGGAAAAAAGTGCATTTCAAAAAGTACGGTGAAATGTATTCCGTCGAAGGGAAGTCTAATTCAACAGGTATCAGATACAAGGATGACAATATATTTTGGAACGGTCTAGTTCTTAGAACAATCGTTAAAAAGAAAGACGTCTATGCCCATCTTGCACTAGAAGACAAAGTTAAATTTGTTAGAATTAAAAGAGAATGGATTAAGAATAAATATGTATACTACGCTCAATTAGTACTCGAAGGCACCCCTCCGAAAAAATACAACTCCAAAGGGATGAAAAATAATAGTTCTACTCAAAAAAGGGTAGGTATTGATATAGGGACTTCTACTGTGGCAGTCTGTTCTGAAACAAAAGTTATGCTGACGGAGCTTGCGCCTAGTGTTGTCGAGCTAGATAAACAGATAAGGATTATCCAAAGAAGCATGGACAGAAGTAGAAGAGCAAGCAATCCATTAAAATATAAAGAAGACGGTACGTTTGATACTAGCAATAAAGACAAATGGCTGTTTTCAAAACGATATATGAGAAAAAAGAGTCAATTAAAAGAGTTGCAGAGGCTGAATAGAGCCAAAAGAAAACAGGATCACGAGATGCTAGCTAACTCCATCATTGCTTTGGGTGACGTAATATTTGTCGAAACTATGAGTTTTAAGGGACTACAAAGAAGAGCGAAAGAAACAACGGTGAATGAGAAAGGTAAATTCAATAAAAAGAAAAGGTTCGGGAGAACGATCAGTAATCGAGCACCTGCGATGTTGTTAAGCATTATAGAACGCAAACTTAAATACAAAAGCATAAGATTAAATAAAGTAAACACAACACTAATAAAAGCAAGTCAATACAATCATTTCACTAATACATATGAAAAGAAAAAATTGCACGAAAGATGGAATAACTTTGGTTTCTGTAAAATACAAAGAGATTTATATTCAGCATTTCTTTTAATGAACTGCAAGGAAAGCTTGGATGAAATAGATAGAGATCTATGTGAACAACACTTCCATAAATTTAGAAAAATGCACGACTTAGAAATAATAAGATTGAAAAAGAAAGGAAAAACCCCCATTAGCACAGGTATATAAAAAACTTAATAACGGTTTAGATATGAGCCGACACGACCGCTAATAGAAACAGAGGTTTCTTTGGTTGTAAAAGTCTAATTGAACATATATGAGTTCCTTTGTGTTGTAACTAGAAGACTTATTATTCTTCCGGTGAGAGCATTGGAGAAGTATATAAGTAAATTAGAACCCCACTCCTTTAGGTGTGGGAGTATCAGAGCCCCTCAATTACCATCTCTTTTACCGGCATAAATATTTCACCTGTGTCTAAATAGTTGACCTGCACTTTATCGCCTTCTTCCAAGTAGATTGCAAGTGGGCTATTTTCAGATGAAACGACGTAGTTCTTCTTGTTATCCAATAAGAAGGTGATTGTCGTAAAATCGCCTACCTTTTCCTTGTAGACTCGGATGACGGTTCCTCTTACTTGCTTTTCCTCTGCTTTGGAGCTGCCATCAACAGTTCCCCCGCCTCTTTGCAAGGCCGTTTTGTAGAGCTTCAATGCTTCATTCGGTGTATTGGCGTACACCGAAATTTCTGGGTTCGCAGCGGAAACAATGAAATAATTTTGGAGGAAGCCGTTTGAATCGAGTACTGGCGTTAACCAGCTTGCTTCTCCGTAGAAGTTATAA
This sequence comes from Sutcliffiella cohnii, assembly GCF_002250055.1. Lineage (NCBI taxonomy): Bacteria > Bacillati > Bacillota > Bacilli > Caryophanales > Bacillaceae > Sutcliffiella > Sutcliffiella cohnii. Next base: position 1,343,678 of record NZ_CP018866.1, on the reverse strand, counting down.
AGGACAGGCATTTCTCCGTTCCACTTCTTTTCAATAAATTTCTTTTCAATGATTTGCAAAGCACCTTGAGAATCCATATAAGATGCTTCTAGATTACCAGTATAAAAAGTTGCTTCCCCTGTTCTTGAATTCGTAAGAGAATAGCCTAGCATAGAATCTACGCCCTCTTTCGGACTTGTGAAATCTGTAAAATAATACATATCTCCATTTTCATCAAAAATAGGACTCACATTTGCCTCTGTTCCTTCATCAGAAGGCAGCCTTACATCTCTTTTGCCGAATAGACTATTCCAAAAACCGTGAATATAGTTACCATAATAGCTATTTTGTAAGCTAACAACTTCTGGAGACACTGCCCCATCAATAAATGCTGGAATGTCTTTTAACAGAAAGTCCTCTGTTTCCCCTGTTTGAGGGTCTACCATTACAATCCCCTTTACATCAAAACCATTTCTTGCTGATATATATTGACCGTAAGATCGAATATAATACGGTTTGCCGTCATCATCAATTTCTAATTGAACATCTCCATAGAAAATATGATTCGGATATTGCATTCTTATTTGGCGTTTAAGATTTTTATGAAAATAAGACGATGGTGTATACTCCATCTCCGCCTTCATAAATTTCGGATTGTCGCTTGAGTCAGTAGCACTAATCGTAAAATAGCCTGGCGTTGTATTCCCATTCACCCATTTGAAAAACCCTGAAAATTCTACAGGTGCGATATACACATACTCTCCGTTAACTTTTTGAATTTGCAAGTTTCCGAGTTCGTAATAACTCGTGTCTGGAACTTGTCCAAATGCCTTTTTCATCTTATTTCGAGCAAATTTAGGCGGAACACTTGCTGGCGTCTCTTTTTCGTCAAACGTTTCAATTTCTGTCTTCTCCGCCATTTTCGCAACTTCATATTTTTCATCCGCATTAAAGAGGAATGCTGACAAAATAATAATCCCAAAAACTAAACTTCCTAAAAATAATACCGCTTTAACCATTCGTTCCTTTCCAGAAGCGAAATATGTCCCCAAAAGGGTAACTGGAATGGCTAATATCCATAACGAAGTGAAGTTTCGATCAAGGTTAGTTAAATAATAGAAAGAAAAGATTGCAAAAATAATAAGAATTATTCCAACTACTAGCGCTCCCGGATTAGACCTTTTCCCCTTTTTTTCCTTCGTTTTGTTACTAGTAAACGGAATCAGCACAAGCGCAGAGGCTAATCCCGCGATAAGTGAAAATAAATAAATATTGCCCATAATACCACTCCTTAATAAACCTATATATCTAATACGGATGTACTAGAGAAAAGTTTCAAATGCTGAACGGTAGAATAGGAAAGTCCTCCAAATTTTTTTAGAAACCGAAACCCTACACTCCTATTTAATTCATAAATATTATACTTATTATTACGAGCCTTCGAAATAAATATTGATGAAATATAGCAATCTTATACGGAGGGCAAGGTCTATTAAGGAAGTAATGGGACAATTGCATGAATTTGGAAAAAAATGTGTGGACAAGGAATGATGTCCCTCTGTCCACCTTCACTTATATTTCTTGTGGTAATGGCTCAGTGCTAGCAATGAAAAGATATAATCGTAACTATGGTAATGCATGTAGAATTCGCCAGCCAGTCCTTGCCCTTTTGGATAATGTTTCGTCCAGTCTTCCTTTTTAGATGCAGTGAGTAAGAACTGGATCCCTGCATCGATTTCGGATGTTGTTTTCTCAGATGCCGAGATTAATGTATCTACTGCCCAAGCAGTTTGTGTGATTGTACTTGCGTTTAGTGGGATATATGTTCTATAAATATCACTGTTACACGACTCTCCCCACCCACCATCAGAATTTTGAATGCTTTTTAACCAATTCAATGCCTGAATTATAGAAGGATCGTTAGGAGATACTCCGACTGAAATCATGCCAGTTACCGCTGCCCATGTCCCATAAATATAACAAATCCCCCACCGACCGTACCAAGAGCCGTCCTTTTCTTGGTTTTGTTTTAACCACTTCACACCATTTTTTATAGAAGAATGATTACTCGTTAAATTCGTAAAGTTCCCGAAAAACTCCAATGTCCTCCCAGTTAAATCGGCAGTAGAAGGATCGAGGAAAATATACTCTCCACCTTCAATAGGTAAGTAAGTTAGCAACTTCTTATTTACATTCTTTTCGAAAGCTGGCCAGCCACCGTCGTTATTTTGCATCGTTAGTAACCAGTTAATCCCTCTATCCCATGCATGACGATAAGACGTGTTGTGCTTAACGGCTCGGTGAATGGCTCGTAGGGAAGCAGTCGTATCATCAATATCGGGATGCATCGTATTTAAATCGGAAAAGCCCCAACCACCTGGTAGGCTATTCGGATTGTGAATAGCCCAGTCACCATATCGGTAATGCTGACGGCTTAAAAGGTAGTGATTTGCTTTCTGAATGGTAGTATCCTCAAATGAAACTCCAGCCTCCTGTAAAGCGTAGCTTAGTAAATTCGTATTCCAAACAGTTGCTGTAGTATATTGCATATGCACTTGCCCATTAATGAGAGTAGTCATAGATTTTAATCCGGTCAGCGCTTTTTGAATGACAGGATGACTTTTAGAATAATCAAGGGAAAGTAATGCGAAAATCATTAAAAAGGTCGAACTAAAGTAATTACTAAATGTGCCATCAGGTTCTAATCTATCTATCATATACTTTTCGGCTTGTTTTATTGCTGTAGCACGAATGTTTGCCGGGAAATTTAACATACTTTTAATAGCTTGCTGCATGTAAGTAGATAATGATCGCCACTCGGCGGATTCATTCCAGAAGTTATCATCCTGATGTTCATTTTCCCTAGATTGAAACAAATCTTGAAGATTAGGACTTCGCGTCGTCTTTAAGCTAAATCTTTTATTACCTACAATCAAAATTGGGGTAAGATTAGCTCGTCCGAAAACGGATATGTCAAAATAATTAATTGGAAAAGAAAGTGGGAAAAGGATTATTTCGGGAGGTAGCGGGAAGTAACGAGGCCATTTATACTGACCTGTTAAAGCTAACATAATTTTCGTAAACAGATGGACGTTTTCTATTCCACCTAAAGCTAAAATTTGGCGTTTAGCAGCCAACATTTCTTTGTCATTCTTTTGGTGATATCCTGAATACAGTAGTGCATAATAGGCGTCCACAGTTGCTGTCAAGTTTCCATTCTTCTCATCATCAAAAAGCTTCCATGCTCCATTTTCTTCTTGCTTACTAACAATCCGCCTGACTAATGACTGAATCAACGCCTCATCATTTATTTCCAATGACCGTAATAAAATAATCATCCATGCATCCGTCTTTATACCAGTTTCAAATGGATAAACCCATGACCCATTCGCTGATTGATCGTTTTTAACTATGTTGATTATTCGTTTCATTTCATTCTCGACATCAAGAATCATACGAATCACTCCACACATATTTGTTAAAACATATTTATTCAAGGAGAGCTAATACAATACATAATGGGAAAGATTTTTGAGTTGAGTTGAAATTATGCTAATTAAGACATTTCTCGCGTTTACTCAAAAGTATTAGTATTTATATAAAAAACGCCCTAGATAAAGTTCCAGAGCGTTTAGTAAATAACTATTAAGCTATTAATTTTTTTCACCAATTGGTAAAACGGTTTTTCCGTATACTTCATTTAACACTTGTGCCATAGCTGCATAGATCGCTGTAAAACCACAAATAATCCCTTCATATCCAGCAATCGTCAAAATTAAGCTAGAGCCTGTGAAGTTTCCAATTGCTAATAAGAAAAATAGGATGGTAAGTGTTCCAAAAACAACTTGCAAGGCTACATTTATACGTAAAGTTCCGATAAACATGAATAACGTGAAAAGTCCCCACATAAATAGATACGCAGCCATTGATGTGGAACTAGCTGCTTCCCCATAGCCCATTAGCGGAATCATGTTTAATGCAACTAATGATAACCAGAAAAAACCATAGGACGTAAAGGCTGTTGTCCCGAATGTATTATTTTTCTTAAATTCCATGATGCCGGCAATCACTTGTGCTAATCCACCGAAAAATATTCCCATTCCTAGGATCATGGCATCCAATGCAAAAAAGCCTGCATTATGAATGTTTAGCAAAACGGTTGTCATACCAAATCCCATTAAACCAAGCGGAGCAGGGTTTGCTGTTACTTCTTTGATGATAATATTCTTTTCCTTTTCCAATACATACACTCCATATTCATATACTTGTGTTTACACACTAAGCTTGTATTATAGGCACGGTAATACTATCATGTCAATGGAATTTTCATCAAAAGATGGGTCAAGGGACCTGCTCCTCGACCCATTTTTTATTTTTTATCACGATTAGTTGTTTTGTAAATTTCACCATTGCTATCGTAGGTAATCCATTCACCTACAGGCTCACCATTTTCAAAGTATCCTGTACGCTTTATCGTTCCAACTGCACGATACCATTCCCAATAGCCATCTGGTTGATCACCCAACATTTTTCCTTTTGACCACATTGTTTTTCCATTTGCATGGTATTTTATCGTGTACCCATCAACTACTTCTAACTTCTTTTCTTTGACACCGTTTCGTTGTATCATGTCACAATTTTCGTTTCCCATTACTTACCTCCATATAATCATTCTTAATATAAATACCATAATTTAATAAAAATGATAACTATGTATAATCTCACCGCTATATTCCCCCATCATATCCATTCCTAATTTAAGTTCTCTGTTTTGTCGAATTCAGTATTTTGGAGTCATACTTTTTCTCGTAGCGGTCTATTCTTGAAGATTCCACCCACCCTTCCTCTTTTCCATCTTCCCTTTTTTCTGAAAATAGTTATAATTAAAAACACAACAAAGGAGGAGGAGACACTTGATACATAAAATAGAACTAGATTCTAAAAATATTCACGGATCGTTTAGTAGGGATTATGAACCTATTTTAACCGTTCAGTCCGGCGATTCTATTCAACTAAAGACGCTTGATATTCAATGGGGCTATTCTGAAACAGAAGGAAAAGAGAGGACTATTTTTCAGTCTAGAGAAAAAGAGGAAAAACTAGGACATCCTATCTTTGGTCCAATTGCCATCGATGGAGCTAAGCCGGGAATGGTATTAGAAGTTCGCACTAATGAACTTGTACCAGGATGGTATGGCCGAAATTGGGCTGGCGGCGTCCAAAGCTGGCAAAATGAGAAATTAGGCATAGTAGGCAGTAACAGAGTACAACTAGATTGGAAGTTAAATGCCGCAACAATGTCTGGAAGCTGTAAAATTGGTGAGCGAGATATTCATGTCGGCCTTTCCCCTTTTATGGGCTTAATGGGAGTTGCTCCCGCTGAACCTGGTGTACATCATACTGCTCCTCCTGGTTATTTCGGTGGAAATATTGACTGTAAAGAGTTAGGAAAAGGTAGTAGCCTCTTTCTACCTATTTCCGTTGATGGTGCGCTTTTCTCGATTGGCGATGGACATGCTCTACAAGGAGACGGAGAAAGTTCTGGAACCGCGATTGAATGCCCAATGGATTTAGTCGACATTACGCTTATCGTTCATGAGAATATGGATTTAAATATGCCGCGAGCAAAAACACCTTCAGGTTGGGTTACGTTTGGATTTAACGAAGATTTAAACGAGGCAGCTGCCGTCGCTTTAGATGAGATGGTTATGCTAATGAAAGACTTATACAGCATTTCTAAAGAAGAAGCTACCGCCCTCGCAAGTGTTGCTGTGGACTTACGAATAACACAAGTAGTCAATGGTGTAAAGGGAGTTCATGCAGTATTACCTTATGGGGCTATACGGTAACAAATTCGTGAGCTTTAGGCCATGAAAGGGGAGTCAGTTCCTATACTCTCCCCTACTACCTTTAGAATCTAAGCAAGATCTACCGCTACGCCTCTTGTTATTAGATATTATAATTATAGAAATTAATTACCAAATACTTTTCTCATTATTTTTAAATCATAATCACCTATTTTTGAAGTGTACATCCCTTCAATATAATATGGTTCAAAAACAATATCATTTTGAGGCATAAAATTTTCACCCAACAAAAATACTTTATCGAACTCAGATAATGTTTTTAGTTGTAATACTTCTAATAGAAAGTTTTCATTATTAAAAAGCTCTTTATAGACTGAAATAATTCTTTTATTCCTACCTTCTGTCCCTTCAGGGTCCTTTTTAATCATAGAGATAAAATCGAATAATTCATTCTCGCTAGAAATTTTTATTACACCTTTATTGAATTGGTCACTGGAATGTATAAAATCAGATTCATTGATAATTTCTAATTCATTGTTATTTTCCACAAATTCACCTATTGTTCTAGGATCTAACTTAAATGATTTATAGATAGTTATACCAAATACTTCTTCAAAAACTTCCTCACTAGTAATGTCATTTATTTTGCTCCCCTCATAAATTGAATCTGGAAGGAAAATGTATTTAACACTGTTTGTAATTTTATTAATATTAACGAGTAATAGATTAATGTCTGACTCCTCAAATTCAGTTATAAATAAATAATTCAAACTCTCACTCGCATTTATAACCTCTTTTTCACTTTTGTCTCCCAGAACGAGTAATTCTTTATTGTTTGGTAATAAATTTGAACCAAGGGATAGAATGAATAGAATTGCAAGAGCTACCGATAGCGCGAAGTAAGGTAAGATAGTTTTTTTATGTTGTTTATTGTTTATCTTCTTAATTGTTTTTTCTTGCATTATTTTATTAAATTGGATATCTTTATATACCGTTTCATCCAATGCTGTCTTTAGTTTGTCTAACTTTTCCTTCAATTTCTTCTACCTCCTTTAAATATATTTTTTTAAATTTTTCTCTTCCTCTACTTAGCCGTGTCCTAACATTTGATTCATTTATTGATAATATCCTTGAAATTTCAGCTATTGTTAAATCTTCATAGTAAAAAAGGGTTAGAACTTCTCTATATTTAATAGGTAGCTTGAATAAACATTTGGCAATAATTTGATATTCGTCCATTTCTATTAACTTTTCATCTGCATTTTTTTCCTTACTATATAAATTAACCATTGATATTCCTAGATGACTTAACTTGTTTTTAGGACTCTTTAGAAAATCTTTTGATTTATTGACTGCAATTTGAAATAACCAAGTTTTCAAACTTGATTCCCCTCTATATTGATTGTATTTTTGTGAAAAATTAATAAAAGTTTCTTGTACGATATCCTCTGCAGTACTCCAGTTTTTCACATAAGAATATGTAAGTTTTAATAGTGATGAACCATGTTCCTCCATAATCATTCTAAGATACCGTTCATCTATTTGCTGTTCTTTTTTCTCAATCAAACAAACCACTCCAAACCAATAATCTATCCCTTAGACGAGGGACCAAGAAAATTGTTACAAAATCCGAATCAAATTCTAAAGTTCGTTTCTACTTGTCTCATATCTCCTTCTATAACCCTAGTATGTACTAATAATGATTGTTAGTGTGTATCCTTAAATTTTAGCAACGTATGACAATTTTTTCGCTACGTAGCGTAAGCGTTGTTTTTTTGTTTTCAGGGGAGTATGGAATAGAGGATGCTCTGACCCTCTTAAGTTTACAAAATTGTTCGAAAATTTTAACGGTATATTAACCGAAAGAATCTATTTTTCTAAAAAAATAGAAACTGTACCAAATAGTTTAATAAAGGAGCGGTTATATGAAAAGATTAAAACAGTTTGTTGTCGTAGTTTTAGCCGTCTTGATCAGCATTTCAGGATTATGGAATCCAAGTGTCACCGATGCTAGCTGGAAAGAGAACGCGCCTGTAACAAAAGGGGAATTCATTAAGCAGTTAGTAACCACTCTCGGAATCGATTTGCAAGATGGTGAGGTTCCCTACACGGATGTCGATGCTGATTTAAAACCATTTTTAGAAGCAGCAATCCGCACCAATATTTTAACCGATATTACCGAAACTCCTTTTGGACCAAATGATAAGGTAACGCGTGAACAAGCCTATGTATTTTTAATTCGCTCTATTAACCTCCGAGACTCCTATTCTATGGACACATTAAAAGAATTTAAAGATTATCAAGCAATAAATCCGGCATATTATCAAGAGCTTTCTGCGGCTGCTGAATTAGGGTTAATTGATAAAAACAGTCGGACCTTCCAACCTAAAAAACCAGTTACAAAGTATGAAATGCAAACAATGTTTCATCAATACGAAACGATGTTTGAGTTTATTACTGTCATCCATACGAATGATCTACATGGAAGAATTATGTATAACGAGAATAACAAAGAATTAGGCTTAGCAAAAATTAACGAAATTGCCAATAAGGTACGCAGAAAAAACCCTACTTTTTTAATCGATCTTGGCGATACATTCCATGGAACAAACTATGTCAATATTAATAGAGGACAAGCAGCCGTTGATGCGATGAATGCTATGAATTATGATGCGATGGTTCCAGGAAACCATGATTTCAACTACGGCCAAGACCAGCTTTTAGCTTTAAGGGATGAGCTCAACTTCCCACTTATTAGTGCAAATGTATTAAAAGATGGCAGCCCATTCCTAGATAGTTATACTATTATTGAAAAAAACGGCAAGAAAATTGCACTGATTGGTCTAACCGCTACCGATACTGCTGTAAAAACAAATCCTGCGGGAATTGAAGGAATTACTTTTGAGGATGAAGTAACGGTAGCAACGGAAATGGTAGCACAACTAAAAAATGAAGTGGATGTTGTTGTCGGGATTTCCCATTCAGGGGTGGATACAGATACAACTATCGCAAATGAAGTGGATGGCATCGATGTCATCTTTGGCGGACATAGCCACAGTACGATTGAATCACCGATTAAATATAAGTATGGCTATGTTACACAGGCATTTGAACATGGAAAAGCGTTAGGGCATACTAATTTAATTTTTCATGATGGCAACCTAGTTGGTGTTAATGGGTTCCTATATCGCGACAGTGAAGATAAAACAGAGGACCCAGCTATTGTAGAAATTCTTCAGCCTTATAAGGAGCAGGTTGACAAAGAATTGAATGAAGTAATCGCTACTACTTCTGTAAAACTTGACGGGGAAAGAACGGATGTCAGAACGAAGGAAACAAATCTCGGAAACCTTATCACAGATGCGATGCGCTCCAAACTTGGAACAGAAATTGCTGTAACAAACGGAGGTGGAATACGTGCTTCCATCCAAGTGGGCGATATTACTAGAAACCATGTATTAAGTACTCTCCCATTTGATAACACTCTTGTTAAAACAACTTTGACAGGGGAAGAAGTGTTGGCTAGCCTTGAACATTCTGTACGTCTTTATCCTAGTGAGAATGGGGGCTTCCTTCACGTTTCTGGTATCAGCTTTACTTTTGATCCGAAAAAGCCTGCTGGTAGCCGCGTGGTTGAAGTGCTTGTCAATGGAGAACCGCTCAATCTGACACAAACGTATTCCGTTGCAACGAATAACTTCATCGCTGCCGGAGGAGACGGCTATACCATGTTCTCACTAGAAAATGTAGAGTTTGACAGCGGTGAATTGTTAAGCACCATCTTGATTGAAGCCCTACAATCAAACAAGCCTATTCCGAGTGTAGAAGGTAGAATCAAGATTACTCCATAAAAGAAGTCCTTAGGGGGTCAGCACTTTCTCTGCGCCCCCTTTTATACTACGTAGGTGGACAGAGGGCAGATCTGATCGTCCACCTATTTTTTAGAAAATGAACATCCCACTAGCAGTTCAGAAAATAACATCTACTTCACACTACTAATTTAAAAAGAAGTTAGCATCGGAATGACATAGCGCCACCCCTCTATTAGTCTCCCTGGCTTAACTGGTGGGGTATTTAGCATTTTATTTATCACCTACCCCGATTTATTTATCACTGCATTCATTTTATTTATCACCGCACTCCGTTTATTTATCACTGCATCCATTTTATTTATCACCGCACTCCGTTTATTTATCACTGCATCCATTTTATTTATCATCGTACTCCGTTTATTTATCACCGAGCTCCTTTTATTTATCACCGCACTCCGTTTATTTAACACCGCACTCCGTTTATTTATCACCGAGGTCCTTTTATTTATCACCGCACTCCGTTTATTTATCACTGCATCCATTTTATTTATCACCACATTCATTTTATTTATCACCTGCACTATTTTTTTCACCAACGCCTGTACCCGAAACACATCTCCATCCTAAAATATTTATTTAAACTCCAAACAGGATTTTCCTTTCGTATCTCGAAATAAATAAAGGTACACTATTTCGAAGGGAGTTTTCATTGTGAGCAATGTCCAACTTAAGGAGTTAAGAGCTTATACTAAAGAGGTAGTAGATCGTTCCATCGAAACACTAAAAGATTATTTACGTTTACCGACGATTTCCGCTCAAAATAAGGCGATTCCAGAGACAGTAGAAATGGTTTGTCAATTAATTGAGGAAGCTGGCGGTGAAGCGAAAGCTTTAGATGACCTAGGTGGAAATCCTGTTGTTTACGGTTTTTTCCCTGCTGGGAGCAATGGTGATTCATCGAAAACACTTTTATTTTATAACCACTATGATGTACAGCCACCCGAGCCATTAAATGAATGGGAATCTGAACCGTTTGAACCTACCATTAAAGATGGAATATTGTTTGCACGTGGTGTTTCTGATAATAAAGGAGACTTTATTGCCCGTTTAACAGCCATTAAAGTGTTAAAAGAAGTAGCTGGCGAACTACCTTGTAATATTAAATTCATGGTGGAGGGTGAAGAAGAAATCGGCAGTCCGAATTTAGCTCCTTATATCTCAAAATATAAAGATCTTTTCCAAGCCGACGCGTGTATTTGGGAATTCGGAACAAAAGATGAGCAAGAACGAGTAAATATGGTAGCAGGAATTAAAGGAATGGCATATATGGAGCTTACATCTATCGGTGCCGATATTGATATGCACTCCTCTGTTGGTGCCTATGTAGATAACGCAGCTTGGCGTCTCGTTCAAGCATTAGCAACAATGAAAGATAAGCAAAATAATATTTTAGTGGAAGGTTTTTATGATGGAATCGAAAAGCCAAAAGAAAGTGAAATCGAAGCGGTGTCACGATTACCTTTCAATGAAGAAGCGGTGAGCAAGCTTTACGGTTTAAAGCGCCCACTCATTACAACTGAAAAAGGTATAGACCCTAGAGAAGCGATGGTATTTCAACCTACGATGACTATTTGTGGAATTGAAAGTGGGTATACAGGTGAAGGAGCAAAAACCATTTTACCGAAAAGCGCAAAAGTAAAACTGGACTGCCGCTTAGTACCTGGACAAGATCCAAACCTTATATTTGAGGCGGTTCAAAAACATTTATTAAAACATGGATTCGAGGATATACAAGTAACATTGTTAAATGGGCAAAAGGCATACCGTTCTGATTTTAATCATCCATTTATCCGCCATGTGTTACAAACAGCAAAAGAAGTGTACGAAAAAGAAGCAGTACTAGCTCCAAACTCTGCTGGCACAGGTCCGATGTACGAATTCGGAAACCAACTGAATCTTCCAATTGTAAGTACAGGGGTTGGTTGGGTAAAATCAAAAGCCCACGCGCCTAATGAATCAATTCGATTAAAAGATTTTGAAGAAGGCGTTGTTCATATGGCATATATGTTATCCTCTTTTTCACAAGCTTTAAAGGGAAAAGTAGAAGAAGATAATATTACTACTTAATAGTTTTTTTCCTCGCTTTCCCATAGAGAGGATTTCAATAATAGACTAAGGGGCAAGGTTCCGCATTCCACCAATAATTGTTGGAACATTGGACCTTTTCCCCCGTTTGTAAAGATTAAACCTCTGCTAGTTCTAACTTCCCATCTTTCATTCGAAACACACGATCACAATAAGGTAGCATTCGCTCGTCGTGCGTTACCATGATAGCAGCTTTCCTCCTCGTCTTTACGCCATTGGCAATTAGTTCGACAACTTCAAAAGCTCGCTTACTATCTAAACTAGCAGTTGGTTCGTCCGCTAAGATGATGTCTGGGTCATTCATGAAAGCCCGTGCAATCGCAGTACGTTGACGTTCCCCTCCTGATAGATGCTCCGGAAAATTTTTTAGTTTATTCTCTAGCCCAACTCCTGCTAAAAGTTCCTTCGCAAACTCTTTGTCTGCCGTTGTTATTTTCCCTTTCATTTTCTTCACAACTAGTAATTGATCCAAAACATTTAAGTAAGGAACTAGATTAGAAGTTTGTAAAATGAAACCGATATGGTCTAGTCGCAATTCTGCCACTTGCTTTGGAGATAATTCCGATAGGTTTGTATTATTTATATTTACTTCCCCACTCGAAGGTTGTAATAGCGCCCCTGCGACGGAAAGGAAAGTACTTTTACCCGAACCGGAAGGACCGATTACCGCTACGAGTTCGCCTGGCTGTACAGATAACGTTACTTTGTCCAATATTTGTAGCTTGGAGCCTGTACCTTCTTGATAAAATTTCGAAACATTTTTAAACTGAATTCCACTCATTATTCCACCCTCCCGATTGCTTGTAACGGATCAATTTTCGTGATTTTTCGTACAGAGATGAGAGAGCTAAATACTGAAACGACTAGTAAAACAACGGCATAAGTTAGCACTAACATAGGGTCTAACGCAAACGGCATTCCCGAAGGAAAAATAGCTGTTGTTCCGTACGTAAGTAATACCCCAATCCCAATACTAACACTAGCTAATAATGTAATTTGTGACACAATCGCTTTTGCTAAAAAGCGATTATTCGCCCCGATTGCTTTCATCACACCAAATTGATTTGCTTTTTGCAACGTAAGAACGTAAAAGAAGACACCGATGACAAATGCTGAAATAACTAGTAAAAATCCAAGCATCATCATAATCGTTCCATTTTCAGCTGTGTAACCTGGAATTCCATTAATTGCTTCTTTTTTCGTAGCTACTTCTACTCCATTCATGACATCATTAAGCTTGTCCAGATCAATTCCATCACCTTGTAGCATAATGGCATTAACAGGTAATTCTACACCCATATCTGACCCAGGAGCAGCAAAATGAATGGAACGCCATTGATCAATGGATATAAAAATGGCAGGTAAATGGTTAAATGTTTCTCCTTCTACAAACCCAATAACTTTTAACGTTTCGGTCGTTCCTTCTATTTCTAATGTATCACCTATTTTAATTCCTTTTTCTATTAATGAATTATTTACGATAACCTCGTAATTTTCCGCTTCCGTTAACGATTGTCCTTCAATTATTTTCGGCTCTAAAAAGGATCCAGGGTCAACTCCTAATATCGAAACGTCTATTTTTTCACTATCTGCTTCATTACCTTCTTTTAAAACAACTGCTACGTGACTTCCCATCGGGGCAGCATCTTCCACATGTTCCTGTGCCTTCATCTCAGAAACAAGGTTTTCAGAGACGACTGAGCGAGACATTGAATGCCGAGCACCTTTTTCAAATGCTACATATTGGGCATCCATATTTTTAAAAGTAGCAGCACTTAACGAAGAAAGCCCATTACCTAATCCTGATAAAATAAATACAAGCCATGAAATTAACACTAAAATCATGCCAATCATAGTAAAACGCCATTTAGCATGCTTTAATTCTCTTATTGCTAAAAACATCCTTAATCTTCCTCTCTCTAACTATGAAACTCTTAAGCCGACAACTACAATAATCACTATTCCTAATACGGCTGAAATTAATAAAAAGTTAGCGTACATTTTTGTAAGTTGTCCGAGTGATTTATCTTTTTTCATCGGAATGCCTTTTAATTTTTTCGTTAGTTTCACACTGTAAATCGATACAAAAATGATCGTTAGTAAGATGATCATCGTTCCACCCATTTCCATTAACGATAAGTAAAGTGGCATCGCATCTCGGTTAAACTGCATAATCATGAAGGAACCTGATAGAACAATTAAAATTAAGCTTGGCAACGTCCCTCTCATTACCCACTTTTGTATTTTAGTAATAATAGGAGAATAATCCTCTACTTTGTTATTAGTCATCGTCTTTAGTAAATAGCCTAATACGATAAAAGAGCCAATCCATAGGACAACCCCAACGATGTGTACAATATAATTTAATTCATACATATTTCTACTTCCTTTCCATTTTGTCTACCTCTGAGATGATACCAAGTAAATATGAACAAAACGTTAACAAAAGTAGTTATATAAAAAAGACTACCGATTTTCATTCGATAGCCCTTGAAATGATATATTGTTTACTAAGCGGAAGGACGAACGAGAATGTTGTTCCCTCCCCTAGCTTGCTACAAACTTTAATATCTGTCTCATGGAGATCTAAAATAGATTTTACAATCGCTAATCCGAGGCCAGCTCCCGATTTATTCGTTCGTGCTTCATCTACCTTATAAAACCTTCTCCATATTAAATCTAATTTACTTTCTTCTATCCCTTCTCCATAATCTTGGACGGAAATTTTCACAGCTTGCCCTTCTTTCGATAACCGTATATCAATTGGGGCATTATGTTCGGAAAATTGGACAGCATTTTGTAAAAGATTTACGATTACTTGTTCCATTCTACCTTCATCTGCATTTACATAGTATTCATAGTCCGAATGAAAACGTATGTCCAAGTCTTTTTTCGTGAAGTGTGGTTCTAGCTTATGAATGATACGGTTGATTTGTTCCGTAAGGTTATAATCCGTTAGTAATATATTGCTATTACCCTCTTCCAGTTGAGTCATATCTAATGTGTTATTCACTAGTTTAATCATTCGCTCTGTTTCATCTTTCATTAATCCATAATAATAGGCCCGTCGGTGATCTGGAATTGTCCCGTCTAACAATGCGATTAAAAATCCTTTTATCGATGTTAACGGAGAACGTAGCTCATGAGAAACGTTTGAAATATATTGTTTACGTCTTGTTTCTAAATGATTTAATTCTTTCGCCATATACGTAAAAGATTTTGCTAACTGTCCTATTTCATCATCGGATTCGTATTGAACAGATTTAGAAAAGTCCCCTTTCGCGTAATGTGCTGAAATGCTATTCATCTCTCTTAACGGCGCGGTAATTTTTTTTGAAATAAACCATAAAATGATGCCAGCAAACACAATCGAAATGACGAATGTTAATATAATCATGAAGATGACTTGTTGATATTCGTGCGTTAAGTCATGAAAAATCATGACCATAATCGGTGTTTGAATCCCTTGTACGTTGGAATTTATCGTAGAAGCGACAATATAACGAAGTTCGCCATTGTAAAAGCCTCCTTCTGAAACTGTTTCTCCTGCTAACACTTGCTGAATCATTTCCTCAGAAACCTCCACTTGATTAGAAGTCCCCTCTGGATCAGGGCCGTATATTTGTCGGCGCTCTTCATCTACAATATAAATATGATAATCCGGCTGATTGAAAGCATAACTTAAGCTTTCCGCGGTTTCGTCTTTAATTAAAGCAAACTTCTCATGACTTTGTAGCTGAGGTGCTAATTGTTCGTAATGATGTTGAAACGTATCTTCATATTTTTTATATAAATTTAAATGAAATAAATAAAAAAACACTCCAATAAACAGTAATAAAGACGTTACGATAATAAACGAATAACTGATAAAAAGCTTAGAGAAGATAGTGTTTTTCTTACGCATGGATTTTCTCCTCAAATCGATAGCCAACGCCCCGTATGGTAATGACCGACCAATGGGCATTATTCGCTACTAGCTTATCTCTAATTCGCTTTATATGTACATCAACCGTTCTTGGATCTCCATCAAACTCATATCCCCAAATACGGTCTAATAGCTGTTGTCTAGAAATAACTTGGTTCGGATTCATCGCTAAGTAATAGAACAATTCCATTTCTCTTGGCGCCAGCGTTACTTGCTTGCCATCTATGAGCACTCGATATTCCTTCAAGTTAATAACGATATTAGAAAACTGGAGATTGCCTTTTTCACTATCCGATAATATCGTACGTCTTAACACTGATTTTACCCGTGCCATTAATACATTTGGGTCAAACGGTTTAACGATATAATCGTCTGCCCCCATTTCTAAGCCTTGAACAATGTCATACGACTCACCTTTCCCTGTTAGCATGATGATAGGAACATGTTTGTTTTCGATACGAATCATTTTACAAACTTCCCAGCCATTCATTTTCGGTAGCATTAAATCTAATAGAATGCAGTCAGGCGACTCATTATAAAATTTTTCCAAACCTTCCTCCCCGTCATAAGCAGCCGTGCAGGAAAAGCCCATTTTTTCCATATATAATTGAATTAACTCCACGATATTCGGATCATCTTCTATCGTTAATATTTTAATTGGATGCTTCAATGTCTTCACTCCTCTCTTTTATTTTCCCATATTTTTATGAATAAAATGTTAACAAAAAATATAAACAAACATTAGTCAACATTTTGATTGAAAAATAGCACTCTGGACATAATCTTACGTAAATAGTCTAGTGGAAAATACTCACCACTCTCCAAATCAAACCGTAAAAATCAGTACTTTTTTCACAGTTTCTCTTAATTAAAATTATCGCGTGGTAAAAACACGTAAACTCTAGGTCTATCAACCCCTACCGAACACTCCCTAAATACCTATATTATTTCTACTTCAATGAAAATAATGAAAAAACATAGGTATTTCAACCTCCATAATTGGTTATCAATCCCTACAATTCCACATTAATCTACAAATTAAGATAGGACTATAGTATAATGTTTTAGTAGAATGATAGATTGGAAATGGGGGTACAAACGTTGGGTAACAAGAAAAAATACTTGACCGTAACTACGACTGCACTTATTGCCTCTGCGCTGCTAGGTGCGCAAGATGCTGAGGCGAGCACGTACAAAGTACAAAGTGGTGATTCACTGTGGAAGATTGCTCAAAAGCATAGTTTGTCTGTTTCACAATTGAAGTCATTAAATAATTTAACAAATGATCTTATTTTTCCAAATCAAGTACTTAAGACAGACGTTAAATCAACGAACAATTCAACTAGTACACAGCCTGCAAAGAAAGAAGAAGCTCAAAAGAGTAGTACAGCAACATCATCTACATACACTGTAAAATCTGGTGATACATTAAGTGGCATTGCCTTGAAACATAAAATTTCTATTAATGAATTAATGACGTGGAATAAGTTGAATTCTACTATTATATTCCCCGGAAATGTGTTTGTCGTCAGTAAACCAACTTCAACACCGACAACAACACCGGAGAAGCCTACTAACTCTACTGCCGAGAAAACAGTGAAGCCTGAAGAAACTAAGGTTCAATCCGCTACTGTTTATACAGTAAAGTCTGGTGACACTTTGTCTCGAATTGCACTCGAATATAAGGTTACGGTTGCAAACCTTAAAAAATGGAACAACTTGAAATCAGATCTAATTCATATTGGTCAAAAGCTTAATATCGGCGATGGAGCGAAAGTAGAAACTCCTAAAGTTGAAACTCCACCAAGTGAGGTTAAATACAATGTCGATAAGTTAATTAGTACAGCTAGAAGCCAACTAGGAGCTAAATACCTTTGGGGTGGCGCTACACCAGCTGGTTTTGACTGCAGTGGATTCATTTACTACGCATATAGAGAAGCAGGATTAAATATTAACCGCTACTCAAGCGAAGGCTACCATATGCGCTCCCATTATGTCACTACACCTGAAGTTGGAGACTTAGTTTTCTTTGAAGGAACGTATAAAGCTGGTATTTCCCATGTTGGAATCTATATTGGCAACAACGAATTCATCCACGCTTCTAACAGCGGCGTTGTTATTACTAATTTAAATGACTCTTATTGGAAAAAACATTTTGAAGGGTTTAAGAGGTTTTATTAATAGGTTTTGACGGTCGTTAGGTAGTTAATTTTTTTGTGTATGGGCTTTCTTTTCAAAGACTAACTATGCTAATTAAATAAAAGTACTACTTTTTTAATTAGAAGTAGTACTTTTGTTTTTATAGCGTTTAGTTTTTCTTTTTTCTTATCAATTGGAAAAAAATGTGTGGACAAGGAACCTGTCCCTCTGTCCCATCAATTACTAAAGTATTTTTTTGTATAGTATGGCTGTGATTCATTATTAAATGCCACTCCGACGCCTAACTTTCGGAATCTTTCTTGGAGGATATTTTTTCTATGTCCTAATGAATTCATTAATCCTTCGTGGGCAAATATGCTACTTATTTGGCCGTATGCTAAGTTTTCCCCTGCTGTCGTATATGGAATGTTGTCTTCCTCCATTCGATCAAATGGGGATTGTCCTTTTAAATTGGTATGACTGAAATATTGATTTTCTGCCATGTCCATACTATGCTTCCTAGCCGTTTCTTTCACTTGATCATCCCAAGATAAAAGAGGTAAATTATGATTACTTCTTGTAGCATTTGTTAAGTCAAACAACTGATATTCAAAACCTACCTGTAGTTGCTCGCTAGGTTCAGAGTATAAAGTATTTTTGCCACGTTCCAGTTCTTCATCTATAATTTTAATCGCAGTAACGGTATCATTTTCGTGTTGGTCATAAAAAATCGTGACGTAGCTGTTGTCGAGGTGAAAAACATCATATTCACCATTACTATTAATAGCGTAATGAAACAAACGATATGGTATGATTGTTTCCGGCTTACCGAGCTGTTCTCGAACTAATTCCATCGAGCTGCCTAACATTATCTCTGTTGAAGAGGCAATCAAGTCTTGATTTGTATAAAGGCCGCGAACAATATCTTCCTCATCATATGCAACCATTATAAAATTTTGATAGTTTTCGTGATAAGCATCCCAATGCACACCATATTCATTTAGCGTGCTGCGCTTCGGGCTATGACCTATAATTTGCTCCACTTCTGCTCTTGAATCTCCCAACTCAATATTATGAATACTAAACATTTCTTCAGTTGGTTCTAATAATTCCGGCGTTGCTATATTTGTATCATTCGATTCTAATTGTTTAGTATCAAAATCTTCTAGTAGTGAATTAAATCGCTCAGTAAGATTATCTATTATAATATTTACGTTAGGATCTTCTTTTACCTGTTCGACCGTCTGATGAACCGAATCCCATATCGATGAAGGAATTAGTTGTTGAACTGGTTCTTCCCATAACGGCTTCGAAACATAACCGAGAAACACAATTACTACTAGTAAAATAAACCGCTTCACAACTACACTCCTATTCTATTTTTTATATCTATTATTCCCGGACACGATAGTGTTTAATCTTCCTTATATTATTGATAATGGGCAGAGGCTCTTCTCCTAATATTTCTATTTGAAAGATTTTGCATCCTTTTGACAAGTAGGCCAATGAAAACGGCCGAAATGACGGTTCCTTCTCGTATTCCGCTAATACTTCCTAGCGCCACAACCGATATAATTACTGCTATCAATACTAAACTGACATCGAAACATATTTTAATAGTTCCAAAGTTTTTGTTCACTTTAAACGCAATTGCTTTTACTACACCTTCTGCTGGGTTATTTACAACGTTTGCTTTTAGTTGGATTACGATACTGAAAGCTATAATGACACAGCCGACTAATACCATCGTTAATTGGAAAAAGTAATTTGGTTTTTCAATTAATGAAATATATGGGGACCTGAAATCTATGGAGTAGCCTAATACAGGACCGACTAATAATTGTAAATACTGTATTTTCGGAAAATCTCCTTTTAGTAGAAGTATTTGAATAAGTACATACATCGTGTTGAACAACATTGTGTACATGCCAAAACTGAGTGTGGTGAAAAGGCTAAGTACGTACGGCGTGCTCGTGATCGCCGTTGTGCCTAAATGAGCTAATGTAACGAGACTAATTCCAAGGCCCATGAGAAAGATGCTAACTAAAAACACACTATACGCTTTGAACGTCGTGTTTAGTTGAATCAACTCGTTCCCTTCTTTCTACTTATAATATTAGTTTATGAGAAAATCTTTCACATTTCTATTCTAACGTACTTACCATTTGCTTCCTGTTATCGGTAAGTGTTTTTTCGTAGGGCTTGAAATCCCTTCAATTAAAATGAGGTCTTGCATCTTACAATTATCACATTGTATGTGGCATATTAATCGATATTATTTTTTATTTTACAGAGTGCGGAAAGAAACATAGATTTTGTTCCCCACCAGGAATAGTGAGAAGATGAATCTTATTCTTTTTTTATAAGAGATAAAAAGTTTTTGTTTCCGTTATAGGGTAGCCTTATTCCAAGTATTCGTCCCTATTACTTTTTGAAAGGTGAGAACCCCTTTTACTACCACAAAAAAGCACCTACTTTGCTCCGTTAAGAAGAAAAGTGGTACTTTTTGGAAGTTTTTTCTGTTAGGATGGAAAAAAATATGTGAGCGAGGGACAGTCCCTCCGTCCTCATTAAATTTTATAAGTGTTTAGTATTGCCCTGGACAAAATGTCAACGCCGTTTTGTAGGGCTTCTTTGTTAAAGGTCATGTACGGGTGATGAAGGCCTGGTGTTAGGTCACAGCCTAGTCCGAGCATCGTAGCTTTTAATGAAGGCTTCTTAATCGTGTAAAAATGAAAATCATCTCCACCTGGTGTAACTAGTGATGGCATCGTATTTTCTTCACCTAGTGTTTCAGAGATTGCCTTTTTCATAATAGAAATTGCTTCCTCATTCGTTTCGGCTGCAGGGAGCCCGTTTTCGCTCGTAATTTTAATCTCTACATCGTACAATTCTTGAATGGAGTGAAAGATGTTTTTCACTTTTCTTTCTAATTGTTCGATTAACTCATTCGATTGCGCTCTTAAATCAAGAGCGAACGATGCGTTTCCCGGGATGATGTTCGTACTTTTACCACCTGCATGAAAATTTGTCATTTTAACCGAATGTGGAACACGTGGATCTAAATGAATTTGGCTGATCATGTTTACAATTTGTGCCCCGATTTCAATTGCATTATGATTTAAATGAGGTCTTGCGCCATGGGCATCGCCATCACCTTTAATGGTAGCACTATACATTTTAGATGCACCATGCACAATGACAGGTGATGCTTGCCCCATTTTCAGTTCTTGTTCCGGACGCAAGTGAACACCAAACAAATAATCAACATCTGCCACTACTTGTTTTTCTATCATTTGAAGTGCACCAGTTCCCGTTTCTTCTGCTGGTTGAAAAATAAACTTAATCGCCACTTTATCCTTTAACTCTAGTTCTTGTTCCAGTTTCCATAATACACCTAAAACGATGGCCATATGCGCATCATGGCCACATGAATGATTAGCTTGAAATTCACCATTTACTTCTTGCCATAACGCATCAATATCTGCTCGTACACCAACTACCGGTAAATCGCTATTAAAATTTCCATATTCTCCAATTACTCCAGTACAATCGTCAAAAACCGTAACTTTACACCCACTGTTTTCTAACAAACTCTTAATATAGTTCGTTGTTTCTTTTTCTTCCCAGCTTATTTCTGGATGTTTATGAAGGTAGTCAAATGTTTCTTGTACTCGTTGTTCTAACGTATTCCCCATTAATTTTCTCCGTCCTTTATAAAATATTTGTAGGTTGGTTGTATTTTTCCATGTCCCTCCATTCTTTTAATCACTTCAAATAACATCGAATTCATAAAAGAGATCGTAACAGGTCCTTTGTTCAATAACGTTTTATGATCACTCGTAAATAATGATATGACGATATCTGCAAATTCCGTTATCGGTGATGTCCATGAATCTGTAATGGCGACAATTTTAATTCCTTTACTCTTCGCTGCCTCTGCAATTCGAATTGTATCTAATGCGTAACGATAAAATGAAAAAATAATGAGACAAGAATTTTCAGGAAGGAAATCTAGTAGATCAGCGTCATTTTCAGGTCGATAAAGGTCAGCATTGCCTTTTACTAAATTCAAATTATAGGAAAACCAATGTGCGAATGAAAAGGAATGATAATATCCTACGACTAATATTTTTTCACTGTCGATGATTAGCTCAATCGCTTCCCCCATAGCCGCTTCGTCTATACGGTCGATATTTTGTTTTAATAAAGAAAGATCATCCAACATGCTATGAAGAAATTTTTTAGATTCTATATTTTCGGTTTCTTTTTGATGATATGCATCTCTACTTAAATTTAATAAATTTTCACGAACTTCTTTTTGTAAGTCACTATATCCCGAATAGCCTATTTGGTTACAAAACCGAATAACCATCGTTTCACTAACCCCGATTATACTTCCTACTTTTTTAGCTGGATGCGTGGCAAATACCATTGGATCCTCTAATAAATGGTTTGCTACTTTTTTTAACCCTTTTGTAAGGAACGGTAATTTTTCTTTTGTTTTATCGGCATAATAATATTTCATTTTTTCACCTTTTCGAAGTTTTCACAATATTTTATATTGATTTAAAGTATAGACTTCATAATAATTATTTTCAAGTTTTATAGAAATATTTTTAGACAATCAGGGAGGGAAACATTATGAGTGAACCACCAAAGTTAAATGAGGAAAAAGTAGTAGTACAACAGAAGAAAAAAAGGGAATTACCTGATGCCTATGTTATTTTATTTGGCATTTTAGTTATCGCAGCACTACTTACTTATATTATTCCAGCGGGGGCGTTTGAACGAGAAACTGCAGATAATGGGATATCAGTAATTGTTCCAAATAGTTATGAGACGATTGATCAACAGCCTGCTAGTTTAATAGCTATCTTCCGGTCCATTCAGGAAGGGATGATTGGTGGCGCACCGTTAATTTTTCTAGTATTGATTATTGGTGGAACGTTCCGAGTAATTGAAAGTACTGGAGCGATTGACACTTTAATTATGAAAACAATTCATAAAACGAAAAACAAAGAATGGCTTTTAATTATTATCGTTGCAACATTATTCTCTGTTTTTGGAGGATTAGGAATTATCGTTAATGCTGTTATCGCCTTTATTCCAATTGGGATTATTTTAGCAAGAGCGATGAAAATGGATGCGATTGTCGGTGTCTCTATTATCTACTTAGGAGCCTATGCTGGTTTTGCAATCGGATTTTTAGATCCTTTAACAACTGGGTTTGCACAGCAAATTGCACAGCTTCCATTATTCTCAGGAATTGGGTTGCGAATGGTTATTTATATTACGGTACTTGCTGGAACACTTGCGTATGTACTCTGGTATGCTAATCGAGTGAAGAAAAATCCAGAGAATAGTATTTTAGGTGAAAATCGTTTTCCTAAACTTGATGAAAAAAGTATGGAAGCCGTATCTAGCGTTTTAACTTCAACACATAAGCTTGTAATTGCTTTACTAGTCATCGGTATCGGTACATATGTATATGGTGTGTTCCAACTGAACTGGTCTACAAATGAAATGGCTGCTATTTTTATTATGATTGCTGCAGGTACAGCGATTCTTAGTAAGATGGGTGCCAATAAAATGGTATCTGAATTTATGAATGGTGCTAAAGCTGTTGTTTACGGTGCATTAATTATCGGGATGGCAAGATCGATTGTTGTTATTTTAGAAAACGGAATGGTTTTAGATACAGTTGTACACGGAATGGCTATTATGTTAGAACCATTTTCTAGTACGATGGGTGCGATTGCTATGTTAATCGGAAATGGATTATTTAATCTAATCGTTTCTTCAGGAAGTGGGCAAGCTGCAATCGTCATGCCAATTATGACACCACTTGCGGATATTATGGACATTCCTCGTCAAGTAGTTGTTCAAGCTTATACGATGGGAGATGGGTTTACTAATATTATCACCCCCCTATCTGGTGTGCTGATGGCTAACTTAGCAATTGCAGGGATTCCTTGGACGAAATGGATTAAGTTCGCTATTCCACTTGTGTTAATTTGGTATGTGATTGGGATTATCTTTATCGTTATTGCGATGATGATAAATTGGGGGCCAATGTAATAGTTTAAGAGTTAAAGGAGAATGGAGAGATATTTTTGAAAATAGATGAAATTATTGTTTATAAAATAAATATGCGTATGAAAAATCCTTTTACAACGAGTTTTGGAACCGAACATGATCGTCTTTTTCTTTTAGTAGAAGTAAAAAATGAAGATGGGTTATCAGGTTGGGGCGAGTGTACAGCATCGGAAAGCCCGTTATATATCGAAGAGTTTACAGAATCTAGTTGGATTATGCTGAATAAGTTCCTCATCCCTATGATTCTAAAAAAAGATATAGAACATCCTGATGAAGTACATGAACTGTTTTCCGTTTTTAAACGAAACCATTTAGCGAAGTCGGCTATTGAAGGTGCTGTATGGGATTTATATGCAAAATCAAAAGGTATTTCTCTATCAGAAGCACTTGGGGGCGTGAAGTCTTCGATTGAAGTCGGAATTAGCCTCGGAATTGAAGAGTATATCGAGACTCTTTTAGAAAATATTCGAGAGAAAACCGAAGAAGGTTATAAGCGAATTAAAGTGAAAATCAAGCCTGGAAAAGATGTAGAAGTTATCGACAAAGTCCGTGAACATTTCCCTGACATACCATTAATGGTGGATGCGAATTCGGCTTATACACTGGACGATATCGAGACATTAAAGAAGTTAGATCCGTACAATTTAATGATGATTGAACAACCTTTAGCCGCTGGTGATTTAATTGACCATGCGAAACTACAAAAAGAAATAAAAACACCTATTTGCTTAGATGAAAGTATTCATTGTTACGATGATGCAAGAAAAGCAATCGAACTCGGTAGTGGACGCATTATAAATTTGAAGATTGGTAGAGTTGGCGGCTTATCCGAAGCAAAGCGAATTCATGACTTGTGCGTTCAAGAAAATATCGCGATGTGGTGTGGAGGCATGCTAGAATCTGGAGTCGGGCGAGCTCATAACATCGCGATTACTAGTCTAGCAAACTTTACACTTCCTGGTGACACCGCAGCTTCCTCTCGATATTGGGAGAAAGATATTATCGAACCAGAAGTAACCGTTCAGGATGGAATTTTGCAAGTACCGACGAAACCAGGGATTGGTTATGACGTGAATCGGGATGAATTGCTGAAACATACAGTTGAGGTTAAGACGTTTCGTTAATTGCAAGCAATTTTTGTAAGGGGTGAGTGACTCACCCCTTTTTTATTAGCTACGTTTTGCTGGCTGATTACATTTTCTAGGAAATAATAATTGATTAATGCTCTTGTCCCTTTGATTAAAATTTGGTTTTCTTGACAGGTGGTCTAATTTACTTATCAAGTTGTAAAGTTTTCTTAACAGGCTGTTTGATTTACTTAACAAATTACGAAATTTTCTTAACAGATCTTTTGATTTACTTAACAAGCTGCGAAATTTTCTTAACAGATCCTCTGATTTACTTAACAAGTTGCGGAATTTTCTTAACAGGTTATTTTATATATTTAACTTTGTGATATTTTTACTTAACAGAGGGCTACATTATGCCTTTCTTTGTATAGCATTTATGATTTAACATCCAATCCCTTCTTTAAATAATAATGCGTAAAATCTCTACCTACATTATCTATGCTACCAAACACTTCATATCCATTCTTTTTATAAAACTCTAACGCCTGAAAGCTCAACGTATCTACTTTTATGAAATCACATTTTTTATCTACAGCAATTTTCTCTAACTCTAATAATAATTTAGTCCCATACCCAGAGTGTCGAATATCCTCATCTAAAAAGAATGTATAAATTTCCAACCAATTCCAACATACTGCGCTTAGGATTCCACCACGAACGTTGCCGTTTTCATCCTTAAGGATAAGATTGATTTCTTCATATCTACCTCCCAAATCTTCTGGAAAGTGTTTTAAATTGAACTTGTAAAGTTCGTCGTCAATATATTGCTTATCATTTTTATTTGATTCTCTACTTATATGTAGTGTCATTTTAAGTCTCCCTTACTATTTAAATAACTCCATACCTACCTCAAGGAAAAGAAGTTACTAAAATCATTTCCGTGTGGACTTGACGACAAACCTATCCCCTATTCCACACTCTTTAATTGTAATAGTTTTAAAAAATTGCGGTCTCTCTCTTCGATTCGTTCCAATACAGTGTCCGGATTGTATTCATAAAGTCCTTTTCCAGATTTCACTCCCAACTGTCCATTCGCAACCATATTATTAATTACATCTGGAGCTGATTTCCGATCATCGAGGTTTGGACATAGTTGATCTAAGACTCTCTGCCACGTATCTAAACCTCCAAAATCGGTAGTTTCTATCGGACCGACAAAAGCCCACCTAAACCCTGGCCCATGTGTAATAGCTAAATCTATATCCTCAATTGAAGCAACTCCCCGTTCAACTAAAGAAAATGCTTCTCGGACAACGGCGGCTTGTAGTCGATTTGCAATGAACCCAGGTATTTCTTTTTGTAAAATAACAGGTGTCTTCCCCGCTTCTTTTAAAAGTTGAACCGTTTCGTCTATTACGTGTTTGGCAGTTATATCTTGTTTCACAACCTCCACAAGTGGAACAATTTGCCCAGGATTAAAGAAATGTGTAATGATCATCCGGTTCTTTTTTTGGGCATTGGCAGTCAACGTCGATAATGGAAAAGTCGATGTATTCGAGGCAATAATCGTCTCTGGTTTA
This sequence comes from Sutcliffiella cohnii, assembly GCF_002250055.1. Classification (NCBI taxonomy): domain Bacteria; kingdom Bacillati; phylum Bacillota; class Bacilli; order Caryophanales; family Bacillaceae; genus Sutcliffiella; species Sutcliffiella cohnii. The sequence continues at coordinate 1,317,122 of NZ_CP018866.1, read as the reverse complement.
CAAATGGATTCAATTTGTTCGTATAATGCTTGTTTTAATTCTAATATTTCTGGAACTACCTCCGTAATGAAATCGCTTTCTCTGACAGCATCCTCTAAATCTGTTGTTGTTCTAATTCTATTAACTATTTCATCTATATCATTATACGCAATCATTCCTATTTCAAAGAACGATTCCAAACTTTTTCTAATAGCTTTAAGAGCATTTTCTAATGCATGTTTTTGGGTATCATACAAAACAACATTATGTCCTGCAGTAGCATAAACTTGTGCGATTCCATGGCCCATTACCCCGGCTCCAATAACGGTAATTTGTTTCATGATTGAACCTCCTCAATAATTGATTGAATACATGGTCTTTCAGATTGTTATATTTACAACTTATAAAGTTCTTACTTTTGGATATCTTTGTTACACACTGTTAACCAAAGTACCCACCCCCCTTCAACATCCTCCTATTATCCATTCTAATACATTTACTAGATAGCTAGAATGTTTTCGTGGTTTATTTTATAAAATTTTCTGGGAAGTCTAAAAATAAAGCAACTAACTAGCGTGCAAACCTATGTGACTTTGTTGAACTGGAAAAAAATGTGAGGACAAGGGACCTGTCCCTCTGTCCCATTTGTGATAAAATATAGGCATGAATATTTTACCAATGTAGGATTGATGAGGTGTATGTTAGATGAAGGAAAATTTCTCTGTTCTGTTAGCGAATTATTTACGGGCTCGATTTTCTTTTTTGTCGATAACGACTTGGGAAGAGGATCGTCTTATTCGTGATATTAAAGAGGTTTGTTATAATCCTGAGTTAATTAAAACGACACGTAAAGTGTATACGTGGAGTGTAACGGAAGGGTTAGTTGATGAGGATGGGAAAGGAAAGCATAATACGAAGCAACCCCTACCTGCTCTTGATCAGATTGAAAAAACGGAAGAGCCTTCTGTATTTATTTTGAAAGATTTTCATATTTATTTAGGTGGGGAAAATAGAAATCCTGACTTTAATATTGTTCGCCGTATTAGAGATCTTGTATCTGTGTTGGTGAACAGTCCTGTACCGAAAAACGTTATTTTTGTCGCACCTACTTTCTCTATTCCTTTAGAATTGCAAAAAGATATTATAATTGTGGATTATGGATTGCCTACATATGATGAAATAAAAAAAGTGTTACACCAAATGATTGAGGTTAATAAAAATAACTCTCGAATTCAGATCAACTTAAACGATGAAGAAGAAGAAAAGCTTATTAAAGCAGCATTAGGCCTTACGATACAAGAAGCAGAAAATGCATTCGCATTGTCGATGGTTCATGATGGCAAACTAGATATTAATACAGTTGGTCATGTGCTTGCTGAAAAGCAACAAATTATTAAAAAGAACGGTTTACTAGAGTACATTCCGCAAGATCCGAGTATGGAAGATATCGGTGGATTGGAAAACATAAAGCGTTGGTTAAGAAAACGTGACAATTCCTGGTTAGAATCTGCTAGTGAATACGGTCTTCCCGCTCCTAAAGGCTTGTTAATTACGGGAGTACCTGGTTGTGGGAAAAGTTTAATTGCTAAGTCTGTTAGTTCCTTATGGAAGCTACCCCTTTTAAAACTAGATATGGGGAAAATTTTCAGTGGATTAGTAGGTAGCAGTGAAGAAAATATGCGGAAAGCGATTGAAACGGCAGAAGCGATCTCCCCTTCTATACTTTGGATTGATGAAATTGAAAAAGGGTTAGGTGGTACGAATTCTAGTGGTGATAGTGGTACTTCTACACGTATTTTCGGTACGTTACTAACGTGGATGCAAGAAAAAACGAAGCCTGTTTTCTTAGTTGCCACCGCAAATAATATTCGAGCATTACCTCCTGAGTTACTTAGAAAAGGTCGCTTCGATGAAATTTTCTTTGTCGATCTTCCTACTCATAAAGAACGAAAAGAAATTTTTAAAATTCACATTGAGAAACGTTTAAAATCTGATAAAGTAAAAGGAAATTTCCAGCTTAGAGATGAAACATACGAAAAACTAGCCAACGTTTCGGAAGGTTTCATCGGAGCAGAAATTGAGCAAGCTGTTATTTCTGGACTGTTCGAAGCATATTCGGAAAAGCGCTCTATTAATGAAGAAGATATTTTAAAGGCGATTGAAAGAACCGTTCCATTGTCGATTACTCAATCGGAGCAAATCCGTTCCATTCGGGAATGGGCAAATGTTCGAGCTGTTGCTGCGACTCTTCAAGATGATCGAGCAGATTATAGCCATGTTGTGGAACAGGAAGAACCGAAAGAAATACCTGGAGATGAAGACATTTACCGTTCCCGTGGAGGAAGAACGTTAGATTTTTAATAGGAAAGCGAGGGTTATGTTATGAGTTTATCTGTTGTCCTAGTTCCGCTTGCGCTAGGTGCTGCAAGTTCGGCTGTTAGTTTTGCACTAAGAGAAAAAGTGGAAGAAGGAGTTTTGTACAAAATCGAGACTAATATGAAGGATGAAATTTTGCTAGAAGAATCATTAAAAAGCTTTGGCTGTAACGTAGATCTCAATGAAGAATCTTTTCATTCTTCCATCGGGGACATTCAAATGGCATTCCAACAACAAGAAAATGGTACGTTTAGTGGGATTTTTAATGAAAGTGTGTCAACAGAAGAAGCACAAGAATTTTTACAAGACGTGCAAAAAGAGTATGTACGACTCGTCCAAAACCGCACTTATGAAAAATTAATTGCCCGCGCTAGACAGGAAGGGTTAATTTTAGAGCATGAAAATACGACGGATGATAACACTATTCAGTTGACTTTTCAAGTAAAGGAGAAGCTCTACAATGAGTAAAAAAATAAAGTTTGAAATTACCCCAACTGGAGAAATTCGTGTGAAAACGATTGGGATGAAGGGCGAAGAATGCCTTAATTACGTCGAATTGATTGAAAGATTAGCCGATGCTACAACGGTTGATTCAAGCTTTACAGAAGAGTATTATGAGACTAAAGTAGAACAACAGGAAAATGTTCACAAACGTAGTCATCTAAAGAGGGAGTAGATAAATATGGATCCAATTACCCCTTTTGGACGGAAGTGGGAATATAGACATTCGATGTGGATGAATTGGTTATTTGGCCCATTTTTGCTTACAGGATTTATTAGTTTTATATATATAGGAATTCGTGCAAACAAGAAAAAATGGCTTTTCTATGGAGCAATTTATTTTATTTTAATGGCGCAATACTTCTTTTATTTTTCAAGCTATGATATCAACTCTACGACATTCGATATTTCGATAATGCTCGTGCTTGGTGGTTGGGTCTTTGCGTGGGTACACGCTTTCCAAGCAAGAAGAGAGTATTTACGTATTTTAGCAGTAAGAATTATGAATGATCCTTTACAACCAACACCACCATATCGGGTGAAGACACATTATCCTTTTCCGACAGAAGAACAGCCGCTTACTAACATTAAAAATGTAAAAAAAGTTAAGGCGGAACTTCCAGTAGCGGATAAAAAAGTCCCTTTTACTTTTAATGTTAATAAAGCTAGTTTACAAGAAATTGCTTCACACCCTTACATCGGAAATATTTTAGCGAGACAAATTGTTCAAATTCGTGAAAGAGTCGGAGCGTTTCAATCTCTTGAACATTTAATTGAGGAAACGAATATGAAGCCACACATTATCGCAAAAGCAAAACCGTATATAACGTTTGGGAATGTAAAAAAGCAAGCTCCTACATCTGCTGAACCTAGTAACGACGAAGAACAAAACAAACCTAATTCTTCTCCATCTAGAAAGAAGGAGTCCATTTCAGGAAGGATTGTCGATTACTAATGGAAGTTATTTTACATCGTTTTTTGCCGTACACAACTTCCGAAGGGCCTGGGAAAAGAGCATGTATATGGGTACAAGGCTGTCCGATTCATTGTAAAGGATGTGGTGTTCCTTGGACGTGGAATCCGAACAAAGGAACACCTACTTCTGTGGAACTTTTATGGGAAGAAATTTTGAAAAGTAAGCATGAGCACGATATTGAAGGGATTACCCTTTTAGGTGGAGAGCCGTTTGAACAAGCTGAAGCGTTAAGTGTATTAGCAAAACGAGCGCAAGCGGCCAGTTTATCTGTTATGACATTTAGCGGCTACTATAAAGAGCAGTTAACGGAAATGAATAAGCCTGGCTGGGAAGATTTATTAAGTGCAACCGACCTGTTTATTGACGGACCGTTCGAAATCGATAAGCCCGATAAGGACCGACCGTGGATTGGTTCCACAAATCAACGCATCCACTTTTTAACGGACAGATACAAGTCTATTGAAAATAGTCTCAAAGCCATACCAAATCGCCTTGAATTTTACATCAAAAGCGACGGCACTATCGAAGCAAACGGTATGGTTCCCTCCGAAACATGGAAACGCATCCTCAACGATCTATAGTGGACGGAGGGACAGGATTATAAACCTGTCCCTCTGTCCTTTGTTAATTTTCCACTAATATTTGCGTTACGACCTTTAGAATGGCTATGGCGCTCTTTAACTTATGGGACATTTTCAACTATTCGCTTGGATAAAGATATGTCACAACATCTTATCTCTTCACTTCCAATACATCGAGTTGTTCGAATTCTTTTCAAACCAAATTCGTTGAAAATTCGGCCAGCCTAGACCTGATATTGCGATTCCGTTTAAGTAGCTTCGGAACGTCTGCTTTTCGCTCGTATGGTACGTAAAAATGAGTAGTTTATGTTCAACCAATTGCGTCTCAATTGACCTAATACGTGCTAATAGTGTAGATTCTTCCTTCGTTTCCATTGCCATGATTTGAGCATACTCCGAATCTAGCATCGCTTTCCAGTCACTGGATATGTAATTTCGAAGTACACTATTTTGGCCATAATAAAAAACGAGAAGACTTGAGAATAAATTGTTCTCAAACGTTTCGCCTGTGTAAAATGCATCAAACGTTAGGAGAGAATCTACATCATAAATAGTAGATAATTCAACCGGTATTACTTCCACTATTACACCCTTTTCCTTTGCTCGAGTCTTCACCCATTCTATATCCGCCACTAGGGACGGAAAGTTTAACACACCAATCGTAATCCTCATTTCCGTTAAAAGGACGTTATGTAAATGGGGAGAGGTATTACGATTTCTTTCTGTCGGGACAATCCCATATGCTGGTGAATGACGGGATCCACCTAGCTCAACTGTCATCCGCTCTTTGATCTACAAGTGCATAAAGAACTTCTCTATTTTCTCTATTTTGAAGAGGGCCAACCTTCTGTAAGTTTACAAGTAAGAAGTTGCTTCCTTTCTCTATAAATTCAATGCTCGAAGATGTATCAAAATCCGCTTTTTTCTCCAACGTATCGAGCATATGTATATCCATCTCCGTTTTCAAAAGCTCTACTTTATCTAGGAAGGGACGTCCTTGAAAGTAAGCTAGATTTGCCTCTAACCGGACTATGTTTTCATTTCTCATTTCTACTTTAAAAGGCCCTGTACCAATCGGACTTTCTTCTATAAAACCAATGTCATATGGAAGAATGGAGGCATAAAATGAACCTATATGATGCAAAAATTGATAGGTTGGCTGTGAGAATGTTATTTCTAAGACAAGCTCATTTATTTCTTTTATCTCAAGTATATGCTGGAAAAAGTACGGATAATTTCCTGACCCATCTTTTAATCGAGAAAAAGTATAGATAACGTCCTTTGCACATAAAGTTCTGCCGTTGTGAAACACGATTCCTTTTTGTATATAAAAGATCCACCTTTTCCCATCGTCCTTCACTTTCCATCCGTACACTAAATGTGGTTCAAACGTTTGATTTTTCTCATGATAGATTACTAACGGATCAAATATTTGTGTAACGAGATGGGCTTCATCTGCAGTAGAAACGAGACTCGGATCCAAAGTATAAATTTCCTGTTTTAATGGAAGTCGTAACATATCATTACGTCCACTACTATCTTGTTTATAACCAAAGTAATTCTTCAAATAGAGGGTTAGTTCTTCTCGGATACTTGTAGGCAAGTTCGTATGATGAATATAATCGAGACACGCTTGAATATTCTGCTTATCTATTAATTCCTTTAATCGTGTTAAGGCGCTATCTCTAAGAGAAAGATGAAAACTTAACGTCGCCTTCCTCCCTCTTCCTCTCCTACTTTTCCACGTAATCCATTGTTCTTGTTCCATCCTTTTTAATAGAAGCTGTGCGTTCCTAAACGTACAAGACAATATTGAGGAAATTTCCTCTGTCATCGCCTCTACCATTTCTCCTTCTTTCACTTGTGAGAAGGCACTTCTTAACAATACGTAATGCTCTATTAGCTTCATGTTTCCTCCAAAATATGAAAAGAATTTATTTTAATTTCGCTTTTTTGCTAGTTTTTATCATGTTATTTTCAACTTATAAAAGGTTTAAACCTTCATGCGTATAGAGAATGTTATATACCTTTATTAAAAAGTTTGCTGAGTCGCGATTAGCGGCGGTTATCTAATGTATAGGAAAAGGGGCTGAACTCCGAATGAAGTTTCAACAATTACATCCAAATATAAAAATTCGTGTCGTTACGGATTTTATCACCGATATAGCTGCCATGAGTATCATTCCTTTTATGGCGATCTATTTTGCGGAGCGAATTGGACCATCTATTACAGGTACATTATTAATCCTTAATGTTCTCGTATCTCTTCTTGTCGGTTTTTACGCAGGCCATTTATCGGACTACATTGGCCGAAAAAAAATAATGGTGACCGCACAATTCCTACAAGTGTTCTCGTTTATTTTCATGGCGATTGCTAACTCACCTTGGTTGGAGAGTGCATGGGTAACATTTGCTATGTTTCTATTAAGTAGCATAAGTATCGGGATGATGAACCCAGCGGCAGAAGCGATGATTGTCGATGCGAGCACAAAAGAGACCCGCCCTTATATTTATAATATCATGTACTGGTCTGGAAACATTGCCATTGCTATCGGTGCTGTACTTGGAGGTTTATTTTTTAAACATTATAAATTTGCTTTACTGATAGGCTTCTCTATCTTCAGTATCATTACCCTATTCGTCATCCTGTTCATGGTTCATGAAGTACCGGTAAAAAGAGAAATTGCTAAAAAAACAATCAGCTTCACTTCTATGCTCACAAGCTATATAAAGATTTTAAAAGATTTTCGTTTCCTTCTTTTCAGTGCTGGTTCTATTCTTATATTAACACTAGAATTTCAGTTAGATAAATATATAGCTGTTCGTTTACAATCGGAGTTTTTCATGAGCTTCGCTTCCATCTCACTGGACGGCTTAAGGATGGTCAGTATCATCATTATTATTAATACAGCTCTAGTCGTTATGTTAGGGCTGAAGACAGAAAAGCTATTTTCCCGTTTTAAGAACGAATCCATTCTTCAAAACGGTATCATCATTTATGCCATTGGTTTTGCTATTTTAGCCTTTAGCAAATCACCATACGTTCTCATTATGGCAACTGTCCTTTTTACATTTGGGGAATTACTCACAGTACCGATTCGCCAAACGATGCTAGCAACTCTCATAAAGGATGATGCTAAAGGGGCTTACATGGCGATGAATGGTTTAACGTATCATATCGCTATGCTTGGGGGAGGCTTAGGATTAATCATTGGGCATTATGTATCTTCTTATATCATGGGGATCATTTTCTTTGGAGTAGGAGTTGCTGGTTTGATTTTCATTCAGCTTGCTCTGTTGCCTGGAGGTATTAGATTACGAAAGGTATCATAATAGGGAAAGTGGCATTAACTTAATTATTGGAGATTATACACTAGCTGCTGAGTACTAGCATGTATAGGGGTCCGTTACATAAGCAATCGTTTTAGGAGCAATACGAACCGTGTTATATTTACAAGGCATACCTAATACTATATTTAAATCGTTATAAAGCTAATGAACAATCTAAATATAGTATTGATGAGCCTCAACAATGAAATTACTTGTATTAGTTCATATAAATTAAAAAGAACCAGCCAAATGAGCTGGTTCTTTATGTTTATTCTACACTCTCTTCAAAGTACATTTGTTGAGGCACGTTTTGCTTACTTGCTCTTTGCGGTTGCTTTGGCGTTTGGTTGTCAAAGCGAGCATAATCATAAATGGCCGTCCCGACGATTTCCGCTACATCTTGAAGTTTTTCTTTGCTAATTTTATCAATCGTGTCTTGCGGTGTATGGTACCAAGGCTCTAATGGACTATGAATAAACAACGCTGCTGGAATGCCTGCCTCTCCAAATGGAACGTGGTCACTGCTTCCTCCGCGTCCAAATCTTGTCGGCTCACCATTTAGACGTAAGCTTGATGCTTGGGATAATTCTGTTACTAAATTCGGTTGCCCGTCAATTGTATTCATGACAAGGCTTCCTGCGTCGCGGCTACCGACCATGTCAAGATTGAAGTTCGCCACAATACGGTCCAGTTCTTCTTGGGGTAGATCTCGTACATAGTGTCTCGACCCAAGTAATCCCAATTCTTCCGCACCAAATGTAATGAAACGGATTTCTGTATCAGTTGGTAAATTTTTAAATACTCTTGCTAACTCAAGTACCATTGCTGTACCAGAAGCGTTATCATTTGCACCAGGTGCACCTGGCACTGAATCATGATGAGATGTTAACGTGATTACATTTCCATTGTCCCTGTTTTTATTAGTAGGTAGCTTGGAGGCAATAACATTATGTGATGAACGAAGTCCCGCAGATGCTCCTAAAACTTTTAAAGAAGCTTGTACTGTTTCTCCATTATTAAGCTTTGAAACTAGGTTGTTTCCTTGCGCTTGCGTTATAGAGACAGTAGGTACGAAACGATCGTCAGCTCCACCGAGGGTACCATTTATCGTACCAGCAGCATTATTAAAGATAATAACACCTACTGCACCCTTTTCAGCAGCATTAATTACTTTTTAACCAAAAGGAATAGAACCGCGCTGTACTAGTGCAATTTTTCCAGATAAATCTTTTCCTTCCAACTCATCCGGTGTTGCTAGTCCAACATATTCTAACGGTGCTTGAACATCCCCACTAGGAGTATAGGTGAACGCAAGTGGACTTAGGCTTGTCCCATCTATTAGTAGGTCAACTGTATGCGGTGTTGTGTAACCAAAATATTCAAATTCTTGAATTTCCACGTCATAGCCATACGATTCAAACTGGTCTTTTATATACTGAACTGCTGCAAATTCCTCTGGTGTGGAGGCTACTCTAGGAGTTTGTTGCAAGTAATCAATCATGTTGTAAATGTTATCAACGTTGATTTTATTGATTACCTTATTATCTAACGGATTTTTTACTATTTCGTGTTGAGCGGCCGGTTGTTGTGCAAAAACTGGAACACTTAAAGCTCCTAACGCTAACGATGTAGCAAGTGTGATGGATAATAACTTCTTCGTTTTCATAATAACCCCCTAGGAAAAATTTAGTATTTTTTGATTCTACTAAATTTTATAATAGTTAAAATATTGTAACTAGGGTTATTCCTCCTATTAATACTAGATACATAGCCTTAATTATGGACGGGTTCGTCACCGATGCATAAAAAAGAGAAGAGTAACTTAATCTACTCTCCCTTTCATAACAATTAACTATTCTATAACGTAAAAATAACGCTCTTTAATCTCGATTTGGTAAAAATTGTGTGGACAAGGGACCTGTCCCAGTGTCCATAAATATTCCTTTTAGGTCGCTACCTGAAGGGTTTTGGAATATGCGAAGTCCGAATTCTGGTGCCACGGCGAGGAGATGGTCAAAAATATCGGATTGGATGGATTCATAATTATTCCATTGAATATCGTTCGTAAATGCATAAATTTCAATTGGTAATCCGAATTCGCTTGGAGCGAGCTGTCTTACAATCATCGTCATATTTTGCTCAATACCAGGGTGATTTTTCAAGTAATTATTAATATAGGCTCTAAAGACTCCTATATTGGTAAGAGCACGACCATTCACTCGGTTGTTTCTATTAATCTCGTTTTTAATATTGTATTCCTCTATTTCTTTTTCCTTTTGTTCGATGTACTCGGAAAGATAGTGGATATGTTTAAACTTCTCAATCATCGGTTCATCACAAAAAGCAATACTACCAGTATCGATAAAGATTGACCGTTTAATGCGACGTCCACCTGCATTTTGCATTCCTCTCCAGTTTTTAAAGGAGTCGGAAATTAAAGCGTAACTTGGAATGGTCGTTATTGTCTTATCCCAATTTTGCACCTTTACCGTATTTAAGGAAATATCAATTATATCACCATCGGCCTCATACTTAGGCATTTCAATCCAGTCTCCAACACGTACCATATCGTTTGAAGTTAACTGAATTCCTGCGACAAGTCCTAATAACGAATCCCGAAAGACTAACAAAAGTACAGCTGACAATGCTCCAATCCCGCTTAATAAAATAAGAGGACTTTGTCCGATTAGGTTTGAGATGACTAAAATAACACCTAGAATGACGATCACTATGTTAGCTACTTGTATGTATCCCTTTATCGGTCTCGTCTTCGAAATTTCAAACGTTTGATATATATCATTCAGCGCATTAAATAAGCTAATAATTACTACTAAAGCTACAATAATAATATACGTTACCGCTAGTTTTTGGATAACAGTTTCATAATCAGAAAATGCCGATGCGAAGAAATAAATAATAATCGCCGGAACCACATGAGATATCCTATGAAAAACCTTTCGTTCCAAAAGCATATCGTCCCAGGTGAATTTGTTATTCGTCACAAAGTGTGTAATAACTCTTATTATTATTTTTTTCGTTATAAAATTCGCTATGACAGATATGAGCGCGATAAAAAGTATCATTATTATCATAGTTAAATATTCAGCTATTGTTGGATCCATCCCATAAGATAAAAGCTTCTTATCAATAAATTCCATCTTTTCTCCTCCTTTTCATAATAACTACCTATAACAGTAATAACTAATATACTAGTATAACAAAAATAGGTGTTTCCTTCAGTAGATTTAGTTTATGTAAAAACAACTAACTTCACTCTTTGTATATAGTCCAAATAATATTCTGTAACCTACATACACGACAATTGTCTATGTATCATAAACTATACTTAAATTGCTTTATGTAGAAATAAGAAGGGAATCGGTTTATTTTTTACCGATATAATATAGTGTGAAAGGATGTTTAAAATGGATCGAAATTATCCAGTTTACCCGTACATTGGTTATAAAAAAAAGGTGGTAAAGCAGCCGATTGCTTTTCCTCCTCAACACCAAGAAGAGGCACCTGGCTTAGAGTGGAAAATGTATCCTAGACCAATTTATGATTATGCTGGATTTAAAGGTAGTGGGAAACTTCAAGGAAAAATAGCTCTTATAACCGGTGGAGATAGCGGGATAGGTCGTGCAGTTGCTGTAGCCTATGCAAAAGAAGGCGCAAACATTACTATTGTCTATCTGAATGAGGATTATGATGCGAATGAAACAAAGCAATACGTTGAAAAGTTCGGAGTCAGCTGTCTACTTATTCGAGGAGATTTACGAAATCCATCAACATCTGAATTTGCGGTAAATCAGACGATAAATAAATATGGACGTTTGGATATTGTCGTTCATAATGCTGCTGTACAGCCTTTTACGGAAGATATTATGGATGTATCAAATGAACAGCTCGATGATACGTTTCGAACGAATGTGTACCCGTTGTTTTACATGACAAAAGCTTCCCTCCCCTATTTAAAAAAAGGAAGCTCCATTATTAGTACTGCTTCAAGGGTGGCATACGAAGGGGATAAAAACGTTATTGATTATGCTACTTCGAAAGGCGCGGTCGTTTCGTTCACTCGCACAATGGCTTTGTCATTGGTAGACAAAGGGATTCGTGTAAACGCAGTTGCACCAGGTCCTGCATGGACTCCGCTAACTGTTAGCACATACTCTGCAGATCATGTTTCTACACTAGGTACAGATATCCCGATGGGGCGAGCCGCACAACCTTTCGAAATCGCTCCGGCCTTCGTATATCTAGCAACAGAAGAATCATATTACGTAACCGGCCAAGTCATACATGTTAACGGGGGAATAATTCGCGATTCATAGGCGGGCTGTGGACGGAGGGACAGGTCCCTCGTCCACACAAATTTTGGAAATAAGACTTTAGTTAGCATACCGAAATACCTTATGGAGAATATAGGAACAATCCTTTTTTACACCTCTCAAAAAATACGGATTATTACAATTAAAATACGCCATTTTCATTTGGTGAATCTTCCGGTACAGGCTGCCCCACATCCCACAATTCTACGATGAGTTCGTTTTCGAAACGGAATATATGTACTACTGCAGCACCTAGATCAGCTTGATTCTGTTTTATATGCGAGTGAACCGCAACAATCTCACCATCTTCTATAACACGTTTTACTTCAAGAATTTTGAGGGGACTCTCAATAGCGTTCTCTTCCATTGCAATCATAAGCGAATCAGCATCTCCGCGAAAAAAGGGGTTATGATGACGAAAATTCGGACCAATGTACTTTCTATACGCCTCTCTCACTTCTCCTGACGCAACGAGTTGCAAAAACGATACTGCTTTCTCTTTTTTAGTTTCATTCATTACAAAACATCCTTTCTTGTGGATGGGGTCCCTAGTCCTATCTTTTCTAAAAAAACAGGAGAGTATTAGCTTACTCTCCTGTACAAAACAGTTTAAAACTATCAACATAGTATTGTCCACTTAATGCGCTTGAACGACTACTGGGTTGTTTATATTATATATTCCATTTAGAAAAATGAGAAGGTTTCATAAAATATTCACCTTGTTAAGCACACTCCGTTTACCCGTTATACTCTTCTCCTCTGTAAAACAAAGTAATTAAGAAAAAGATAATAAAACTTACAAGCAGAGCTACCCCACCACCGATGTAAAGCACTAGCGTTAATGGTTCTGGCAGATCAAACGGTTTGACCATATATAACCACATGCCTCCTGACAAGCCAATAGAACCTATAATCGCAGTCCAAACATGGATTTTTGTTAACAATGTTTCAGATGTTTGGAACACTTTATAGTATACAGACCATGCAAATAGACTTAACCAACCGACAACTAAAATATGGGCATGAACAGGGCGAAATGCGTAAGAGCCAGCTCCAGCCATATGCGCTCCGAGTATAGCACCGATTACTCCAAAAACACCGGCAAATCGTAACAATAATAGACTATGTTTATTCATTTTAAATATCCTCCGTTTTAATCTTTACGTTTTTTCTACTTCTCTAATGTACTTCACGAAGATGAACGGAGGATGAATAAAAGTTTACAAGTGAAAGAACTATTAGTTGGAGAAATATTTAAAAACGTTAGGGAGATGAACTTCACCAACTTCATAAGATAAGAAGGAAAAAAAGGATAAAAAAACCTGTCCCTATTTAATCGGTAGTTTTACAATAAAAGTCGATCCTTTTCCTTCTGTACTAGTAACTTGTACGTCACCATTATGTAGGTGAACGATTGTCCAAACGATTGATAAGCCAAGTCCTGTTCCCTCAATCGTTCGTGTTCTCGCGGTGTCTGCCCGGTAAAAACGATCAAATATCCTTTCTTTTTCTTTCAGGTTCAGCCCTATACCAGTATCAGCAAAAGTAACTACGATGGAGTCTTCACTTTTTTCCATCGTTATTTCAATACTACCATTCTGCTTATTGTATTTAATAGCGTTCGTTAATAAGTTGTCCCACACTGTATGGAGTAAAGAAGCGTCACCATTTATTTCGACGTCCAGTAAAGAGTAGCTAAGCATTATGTCTTTTTCACTCATTAGCCATTGATAGTTGCGCACTAATTCCTTTAGTTGCTCACTAACATTAAATGTCTTCCTTTTTAAAATATCTTCATTACGATCTAGCGAGGCAAGTAATAATAATTGTTTCGTTAAAGTAGATAATCTTTTTATTTCATCATTAATAATGGAAACGTACTGGGCTCTATCTTTTGACGTAATAGATTCATTTTCGAGTAAGTTAATATATCCTTTTATATTCGACAACGGTGATTGAATATCATGAGAAATGTTCGAAATGAACTCTTTCCTCACGTCATCCATTTGTTCTAATTTGGTAGCCATCGTTAAAAAACTATTCGAGAGCTCGCCTAGTTCGTCATTACTAGCAACATCCAACTCTACATTAAACTTCCCTTCAGAAAGAGATTTTGTCGCTTTCGTTAATTTAGAAATCGGCTTCACTAAATATTTTGTACTGATTACTACCATAATGGTGCTGAGCACGATGGTGAACACTAGTAGCCATGCAAATAAAAGATGCATCTCATTAAACAGAAGTTTAATGTCCGGCCTAATAAAAAGTGCGTAGTTATTTCCATTATGGGTAATCGGAATTCCAATTGTATTTCTTAACTCATTTGCAAAAAATCCTGTGACGAACGTTTCTCCAGGAAAATGAAGAATACCGTGATATACATTCCCGCTTAATACATCTTCTTTCGCAGTAGCCGAAAGATCTTCGTCCCGGAATGCTGCACCGAAAAAACTTTCTTCACCTGATTCATCTACTAAGTACATTTGATACCCAAGCGAGGAAACGTTCTGCAAGTAATCTCGTAAATCTATATAAGGATGTTCCTCTGCAAATGAGGCAATCGATTGTGCAAAGTTTGTAATTTTTTGATCGTTTTGTGGCTTTAGTTTATGCTGATAATACGTATTGGATATTAAAAAAGATATAATCCCACTGAAAAGCATAATACCGATCGTCACGACAACGAATTTTACGTAAAGAGTTTTCATTCGCCCTTTGCCTCCAAGGAATATCCTACTCCTCGTACTGTTTTAATATGAAAGTCATCGGTCATTTTGGAAAAACGTTCTCTTAACCTTTTAATATGAACATCAACAGTTCGTTCATCGCCTTCAAAGTCGAAGCCCCAAATATGCTCGATTAGATGTTGTCTTGAAAATACTTGAGACGGTTTGGTCATGAGAAAATGAAGTAACTCAAACTCCTTTAATGGTAACAAAATCGTACGGTCGCCACTCTTTACTTCATAGCTATTTTTGTTAATGGTTGTATTTCCAATACGAATAATGTGCTCTACTTGTTGATCATCATACCTGCGTAGCAAAGCTTTAATTCGAAAAGTTAATTCTTTCGGTTCGAATGGCTTAACTAAATAATCATCTGTTCCTGCTTGAAACCCTTGCTCTTTATCCTCAATTTGACTTTTCGCGGTTAAAATAATGATTGGAATATTGTACTGACTTCGTATCTCTTTCGTTAAAGAAAAACCGTCCAAATACGGCATCATCACATCGACCACTGCCAGACTACATTTTTCTCTTTTTAATATTTGTAAAGCTTCCATTCCATCCTTTGCTTCCAAAACGTTATACCCTTGTTTTGTTAGATGTATATTTACTAGTTTTAAAATATTTCTATCGCCATCTACAATTAAAATGTTGGACATACAGTTACCTCTGTTTTTTTTTATATAATATACTGTATCAAAAAAATAGCCCAGCACAAATGTTGGGCTATCTTCCTTACACTTCTTGAAGTTCCATCATAAATTTTTCATTATATACTATTAGTCCGTCACTCATTTTAATGGTTTGATCTGTAAAGGGGAGCATTTCTTCATCATGAGTGACCATTAAGGTTGTAATATTTAACGATTTCGTTAAGTCACGGATTAATTCCATTACTTCTTTTGACCTTTTCGAATCTAAACTTGCAGTTGGCTCGTCGGCGAATAAGATTTTCGGTTGATGAATGAGGGCACGTGCGATGGCCACTCGTTGCTTTTCCCCACCTGATAGCGAAGACGGATACGCCTTTTTCCGGTGTTCCATCCCTACTAACATTAACAGTTTATTTACTTCGGTTTTTTGTGCTTGTTTCGATAATTTCGTTTCGGAAACATCTAACATTAATAAAAGTTGTTCTTCTACTGTAAGAAAAGGAACGAGATGCGCAAATTGAAAAACAAAACCGAACTGACTTGCTCTTATTTTTCGGATTTGCTCTTGATTCATCAAGATTAAGTCCTTTCCATCAAATAATATTTCTCCGTCCGTTGCCGATTGTAGCCCGGCAATAATTGTAAGCAGTGTACTTTTTCCAGAGCCAGAAGCACCGACTAGCGCTGTAATTTCACCCTTATTAAGGGAAAGGTTTACTCCTTTTAAGATTTCTTCCTTCACTTCACCGTTCGTGAACACTTTCTTTACTTCTTTTACTGTAAAAAATGCCATGTTACACCTCTCCTTGTTGAATAGCTTGTAATGGTTCCACTTTTTTAATTTGTATCCCAGATAGAGTTGCTCCCATAAAACCAATTAGTAAAAAAACGAAGGACAATTGGAAAGTAGTTTCAATTGTTAAATGGAAAGGCATTCCTTCAGGTGCTAACATGTTAAACCCTTGACTTAAACTCGCTGCTAAACAGAGCGCGATTAAGGTGATCGTCACCATTTGCGTCCACATCATGCGAAATAAGGCAGTTGTTTTCAAGCCGATAGCTTTTAAAATACCGTACAAACCAATTTTTTGAACGTTCATCATATAGAAGAAGATGGCGAACAACATGCCACTAATGACGATTAAAAAAGATATAATCATATTTAGAGACATTTGCTCTGCTTTGTAACTTGGTATCGAATTGAGAAATTGTTTTTTCGTGAAAATTTGTAAACCTTCTACGACGGTAGCTTCGTTAGTGCCAGGTACGAATACTAATTGCATTTCCTCCACTCTGTACATTTCTTTGTAGTCGTCTTTATGGATAAATGCGACTGGTGCATGACTAAATTTCTTATCTCCTACAAATCCTTTTACAATCAGCTCTCCTTCCAACTGATTGTTCGTTAACACATCACCAATCTCGATTCCTTTTTCTTTCATGGAGCGGTCTAATAGAACTTCACCACGTTTTACATATTCAAATATTGTTGATTCTGTTGAGGTAACGAATGCCACACTTTGCTGTTTGTCATTTTTATCATGTAAGAAACCCATTTGTATCGATAGTGCGGTAGCATCTTTTTGTTCGTTTAATACTTTATCTTGAATACTACTATCAATTCTAGAGAGGTTGTACGTTTCGTCTGCCTCTTCATTCATGTAAAAATATCCTGGTGGCAAATCTTTTATTAAAGCTGCATTATCTTGAGACAATCCGTTTGCCAATCCAGATATAATAAATGTTAAAAAGCTAATTAAAAAAATAATCGAGCCTAAAATGATAAACCGTATTTTATTTCTTTTCATTTCTTTCCATGCAAGCTTCACCGCTATTTCCTCCTATCACTATTTTCATCTCCAAGCATATCTCCTCAATATGAACAGACAATGAATAAACTTTTACATTTTAGTAGGATGTGAGGACAGGTTCATTCTCCCTCCGTTCTCTGTTCGAGTTAAGAACACTATCCCTCTTATCTACTAACGTTAAAATATTTACAGAATCTTCACACTATTTTTAACCTATTTCCAATATAATGAAAGTAATGTGAACAAATAGGGGGTAACAATTGATATGAAAGCAATCGTTTATACGAGGTATGGGCCGCCAGAGGTGTTACAGTTTCAAGAAGTGGCTAAACCGACACCGAAAGATCATGAACTATTAATTAACATTTATGCGACTGCTGTAAACTCTGCCGACTGGCGAATGAGAAAAGCTCAACCTTCTGCCGTACGGTTCTTTTTTGGATTAACGAAGCCTCGAAAGAAGATTTTAGGTGCGGTATTTGCTGGAGAAGTGAAGGAAGTTGGGAAAGATGTAACACAGTTTCAAGTGGGAGACCGTGTTTTTGGATCACTTGGGATGAGTTTTGGCGCATATGCTGAATTCATTTGTATTGCACCAGAAAAATGCTCCATTTCCATTATGCCTGAAAATATGACGTATGAAGAAGCCGCGGCTATTCCTTTTGGAGGCATGACCGCTTTACACTTTTTAAAGAAAGCTAACGTGCAGCGTGGACAAAACGTGTTAATTTACGGTGCATCCGGAGCAGTAGGGACAGCGGCTGTTCAGCTCGCAAAAGATATGGGAGCAAACGTCACTGGTATATGTAGTACTTCCAACATGGAGCTCGTCCAATCACTCGGTGCAACAAACGTAATCGATTATACGAGAGAAGATTTTACAAAGGAAGGCAAAAAATATGACGTTATTTTTGACACAGTAGCGAAAATTAATTATAAGTCTACTATTGCATCGTTAACAGATAAAGGAATTCTTCTTCTAGGTGATGCTAGCGTAAGTACAGTGTTGAACGGCTTTTGGACGTCAGGGACTACAAGGAAAAAAGTAATTGGAGGTGTGGCAGCCGAAAATAGTAAAGCAATCGAAGACTTAAAGAAAAGGATTGAAAAAGGGGCATTAAAAGCAGTAATCGACCGAACATATCCGTTAGAACAAGCGGCTGAGGCACATCGATACGTAGAGAAAGGCCATAAAAAAGGTAACGTCATACTGACGATACAGTAAGTACAAGTGTTCTTTACCCAACGAAATACTAGATGAGAGTACAACTTTTCTCCCTCAAAAGATAGCGTTTGACATAGAAGCCCATCCTAAGTAGCGTCAGGCTCAGGGTGGGCTTTTTAACTCTGTGTTAATCTTACCTTCCCTTCCCCTCTAGCTGTTCATAAACAATTACTTTTGTTTAAGGATAAAATTGCGTGGATAAGAATCTCCCCACACAATATTTCTATTTCCGAAATTTTCGGTAATGAAAATAACTTCTATCTATGCTACTATATTAATATAAAAATATTTTGTAAATTCATTTTTGTTTGGAGATGTAAATGCCATGCCAACATGGAAACGAAATTTGGTCATACTTTGGATTGGTGCTTTTTTTACGGCTGCAAGTTTTTCAATGGTTATTCCGTTTTTACCGATTTTTTTAATGGAGATTGGCGTGCATGATCATACGGAATTATGGTCCGGGCTCATTTTTAGCGCCGCTTTCTTTGCGGGTGCGATTGCCACACCTTTTTGGGGAAATATGTCCGATAAGTTCGGTCGTAAACCGATGATTATACGGGCAGGGTTCGCCTTATTTGTCGTTTATACGTTAATGGCATTTGTTACGAATCCTTATCAAATTTTAGGATTACGGGTTATGCAAGGTTTGTTAAGTGGATATATTCCAGGTGCGATTGCGTTAATTGGAACGAATACACCGAAGGAAAAGGTCGGTTATGCCCTTTCTCTCATTTCCTCCGCTACTGCATCAGGGACGATTATGGGCCCATTGTTAGGTGGTGGTATGGCCGCATTACTTGGAAGTCGTTGGTCCTTTGCTAGTGCCGGTATCATTGTATTTTTTGCTACCATTCTCGTTATCTTTTTAGTAAAAGAAGAAAACTTCAAACCTAGTAAAGATAGAGGCTCGATTAGGAAAGATTTTATAGTTGCTTTTAACAATCGACCTTTTCTCATCGTGTTGTTGTTAACTTTGCTCGTAAGCTGTTCCGTCATGACAATTGAACCTATTCTTCCTTTATTTATTGCCGATATGAGTGGGTCATCCAAATATGCAGCGTTAATTACAGGGATTGTCATTTCCCTTCCTGGTATCGCTAGCGCCATCTTTGCACCTTACTGGGGGAAATGGGCAGATAAAGTTGGATTTCACCGGGTGTTATTCATTGGTATGTTAGGAGCTGCGATTGGAACATTAGCACAGATTATTTTCAGTCAAATATTAGGTTTCTCAATGATACGGTTCGTTTATGGTGTCTTCTATTGTGCAATCTTCCCAGCGTTAAATGGATTAGTCGTTACGTCCACACCAGAAGACTTCCGTGGAAGAGCATTCAGTTTAAATCAGACAGCTAATATGGTCGGAGGCATGTTCGGTCCAATCATCGGTGGTGTAGTCGGTGGATTCTTCCCCGTCCAAACAGTATTTTTAATGTCTGCCATCCTCTTTTTCGTAGCAATGGCCATGGTACACATAAACACGAATACACTAACATACTCAGCTAAGAAGGAAGTAGCTGCTAGCAAATAGTGGACAGAGGGGACAGCACCCATGAATTTTTTGGAAATTCATGACTACAGGACAAAATAAAAATAGGCTACCTCTCGTCTAAATTAGAGGTAGCCTTATTTGCATGGTTTCTTCTATTATACTAGCAATATATACATTGCTCACGTCCCACTCAATATTCCTCTTTTTTCGCGACAAGGACATTCTAGTATTTCATAACTCCTAACATCGAATCCTCTACTTAATAAAAATCGGAGACCAAGATTAAGTTCCATTTGGTTAGTTGCAATAACATGTAAAGGTTGTTTAGGAATTTCCCTATAATTTCTTCTTAAATAAGCATATGGTATGTGTATGGAAACTTTCTTAAAAATATCCTTTTCGTTGTAATCTCTAATATCTAGTACAACTTGTTGGTCACCAACGACATCATCTTTACAAGTTATGCCCTTAATCGGAAAAAACCTTTTGTACAGCTCAAAACTCACCAAAATGGTAGCTACAACCATTACATAAAAAATCATCACTAATCACCTTACGTTATCGGAGGTCACACATAACAGTGTCAGCTCTGTATTATTTTATTTCTTCATAGGGTACTATTTAAAATTATATTTCGTTACAATTTTATCTCTACCAGTAACGTAATCATTAAAGTATTCATAAAGATTTACACCTAAATAAGACCCAGAAATGTTATTAACGTTGTTATATCCTAAATGTTGCAATGCCATGACCATATTATAACTTCTTTGTCCCGAACGACAATGAATATATACAGGGCGATCTTTTGGTATTTCATGAAGTCTCTGTCTAAACTCACTTAATGGGATATTAACTGCATTATTAAAATGCCCATCATTGTATTCATTTTTCTCACGAGCATCAATGATAAAGGCGGAATTTTCGACTAGTTCTCGCACTTGAGAAACTTTCACTTCTTTATAGCTTCCATGTAATACATTTAACCCGACCAATGCTGCATGATTGACGACATCTTTTGCCGTTCCTAGCATTGGAGAGTAGGTAAGTTCGAGATCTTTTAAATCTTCCAACGTACCATTCATCGTAATCATCGTTGCGATAACATCTATTCGTTTATCCACATTACCTTTACCAATTGCTTGTGCACCTAAAATTCTGCCAGTTGGATACTCAAAAATCAATTTAAAATGCATCGGATTACTATTTGGCATCAGTCCCACTTTATCGCCTGGCATAAGGTAAACATAATCGTGCATCATTCCAGCTTGCTCGGCTGTTCTTGCATTTAATCCAGTGGACGCTGCATTAAGGTCAAACAGATGGATAGATGATGAACCTATTACACCTATATTTCTATTTGGGATTCCATAAATATGGTCTGCTACTGCTCTCGCTTGCTTTTGAGCAGGACCTGCTAACGCTAACCTTGTTGGCTTGTGTAACAATCGATGGTACACTTCAATCGCATCTCCTACTGCATAAATATCTTTATCACTCGTTACATAATTGCGATCTACCTTAATTGAACCCGTTTCACCTATTTCTAATCCAGCATCTTTAGCTAAGCTCGTCTCTGGCCTTACACCAATTGCAAGTATCACTGCTTGGGCATCCACTTGCTTACCAGAATTCGTGATAATATGTCCATCGTCAATCTTAGCCAATCCGTCATCTAAAACGAGATTTACTCCATGGTCGACCATTTCTTTATGGAGAATTTGAGCCATATCATAATCAAAAGGTGCCATAACTTGATTTGCAAACTCTACTAAAGTTACATTGTAATCTGCTAACTTAAGATTTTCTGCAACTTCTACGCCTATAAAGCCACCACCGATGACC
The DNA here is from genome assembly GCF_002250055.1 of Sutcliffiella cohnii. Classification (NCBI taxonomy): domain Bacteria; kingdom Bacillati; phylum Bacillota; class Bacilli; order Caryophanales; family Bacillaceae; genus Sutcliffiella; species Sutcliffiella cohnii. Next base: position 1,295,293 of record NZ_CP018866.1, on the reverse strand, counting down.
GCAATATCTTTAACACCATTGTGTTTAATATATGAATGTATTTTCTCGATATCTACAACGTTACGAACGGTGAATACATTCGAATTGTTAATCCCCTCTAAATTAGGTCGTATAGGTGATGCTCCTGGGGATAGAACTAATTTATCATACGATTCCTCATAATTGCTATCGGTAAGCAAGTCTTTTACAGTAATTGTTTTTTTATCACGATTAATTTGAACGACCTCTTGATGAACTCTTGCCTCTATGTTATATCGATTTTTAAAGGTTTTAGGAGACATTAAAACTAGTTTCTCACTATCTTCAACAATACCACTTAAATGATAAGGTAAAGAACAGTTCGAAAAAGATACATGAGGTCCTTTTTCAAACATGATGACTTCGGCACTTTCATCTAGTCTTCTAACTCTTGCTGCAACAGAGGCCCCTCCAGCAACTCCACCAACAATCACTATTTTTTTAGTCATGTTACATCCTCCCACTCAATTTCTAATAGTTATTTTAAAGTTTACACAAAACAAAATACCCGTATAGGTATAAAACTATCCAAATTAAAAGAATGAAAAAACAATGGGTAATTAGTGATTTTCTTCATTCTTTCATTCCCCTATTTATTAAGTAGTTCAACAATCCGCTCAGGGTCAAACCCAAAAACCCATTTTCCACTAATATTTATTTGTGGTACGGTTAATTGTCGAGTTTTTCCTATTAAAATGATCATAGCAATTGGATTAAGGTCAACATTGACCTCCTTATGTTCTACATTCAAATGAGATAAAAGATCTCTAACCATTGCACATACAGCACACGTGGTAGTTGTATATAATGTTATATCGCTCTTCACGTTAATTAACCTCAATTTAAAACAGTCCAGTCACATTGTGGGACTGCTTTTTTAATTTACATACTCTTGTCAATACAGACAATTAATCTTTTTTCAATATCGATAGCTAGTTCCTGTAAAGACTCATCTTCGAGCATTTGAATGAGAGCACTAGGCTTCGGCATACCGATTTTTGTTTTGCCTTCATTATCTTTATATACAACAATTTTACACGGTAGAAAATATCCAATAATTTGGTTTTTAGACAAAATATTTTGTGCTTCTTCAGGGTTACATACTTCTAGAACAATAAATGGATTTTCTAGTTCATATCCTTTATTGTTTAGCGTTTCTTTTACATTAAACTGCCACTGGATTCCAAACTGTTCTGCTTTGAGGTTTTCTTCCAGCGAATGTATTGCTTCCTCTATTGACTTTGATGTTTCAACGGTATAATGAAACAAGCTATCCATCTCCTTAATGCGAGTATATTCACAATGAATTCCATATTCCTTTATCTATCTTTTGCCAATTGAATACTTCTATTCGTGAAAACTCCCACTCGCTTTATAATATACCCCCATAGGTAATTTGTCAACGTGTACGGGTTGGACGGAGGGACAGGTCCCGCGTCCACACATTTTCTGGAAATTCATATTTACAAGCTCACCAAAAAATACTTATGCTACCTCTCGTCCTATGAAATGTTAGTTTTCTCAGATTTTAAAGCATTTCATTTTATTTTTGTCCCAATGAAAGGTAAAATTAGGAAGGGTTTATGAAAATAAAATTGTCCCAAAGGAGAAGTATACAATGAGAAGTAATAAAAGAATTTTAGTAGCAATTTTAACTTTATTATTCGTTTTCCTGACAGCTTGTAATAGCGCAACTGAAGAATCTATTGCTGATATGGACAACGAGAATACCGAGCCAACTCAAAAGATAAATGAGGAATCTCCGAAGGTTGATTCACCTAATAACACCGATACCGACAATAATAATGATGCAGACAGTTCAAGTGAAGAAGTAAGTACTCCAAGTGAATCAACTCCAACTACAACAGAAGACTCCTCAACAGTAAGCCTAGTGAGCGCGAAGGACGAATACCTCGAGAAATTACAAGACACAAAAAAAGAGCTGGACGCATTGGAAGCAGAAGGATCAGCAACATATGCTTTGAAAAAAGTAGAAGATGATAAATGGGAGGCTTGGGATACTTTGTTGAATGAAGTGTATGGTGTTCTTCAAGAGCAACTCTCTACTGAAGAAATGGACGAGTTGAGAGCTGAACAACGTGGTTGGATTCAATATAGAGACGAAACTGCATTAGAAGCATCCTCTAAATATAAAGGCGGGACACAAGAGCATTTAGAATACGTGGCAGTGCTTGCAGTTCTTACAGAAGAAAGATGTTTTGAATTGGTTGAAGAGTATATGAGATAACATAAGGATTAGCATGGAATGGCGGGTTACCATTGTTCCAAATGGAAAAAAATGTGTGGACGAGGGACCTGTCCCTCCGTCCACATTACATTGGTAAGTCTTTATTTTTAGGTGTGATTTTGCGTTGGGTGCGAGATTTGATGGTTCCTACGATTCCTTTCGGGAAGCCTAGGATGACGATGATGTAGAGTAGTCCTAAGAACAATGTCCATCTTTCAAAGATTGGGATTGTTTTACCTAGTTGTGATAAATAGTGTTGGAAAAATTCTACGGATGCACTTCCAAGTATTGGTCCAATTAACGTACCAACTCCACCAATCATTGTCATTAAAAGGGCATCTAAGGTGATTTCAATGGAAAATACAGAAGGATCAACGAAACGTAATGTTATGACATATAAAGCTCCGCTGTACGCTGCTACTACTCCAGCTACTATGCTTGAAATTAGTTTATAATGAAGAACTTTAAACCCTAAAGCCTCCACTCTTTGCTCGTTTTGTGAAATTGCCCGCAATACTTTTCCTACGGAGGAAGTTGTAAATAAACGAAGCAAAATGTAAATGAGAACAAGGCTTATTAAGGCAACATAGTAAAAAGTTAACCGGTCACTCAGAAACTCAGGAACCCTAAATGTAAATCCTTCTCCACCTCTTGTTAACGATCTCCATTTTTCAGCTATTACATGAAATAGTTCTGCAAACCCAAGCGTTAGCATCGCATAAAAATGACTTTGAAGTCGTAAAGAGAGCATCCCTACTATGTAGCTAACGATGACGGCTAATACCGCACCTATTAAAATACCAAGTAAAAAAAACCCCATTGAATTTTCATTTGTATTTAAAGTGACTGCTGCACTGTAAGCTCCAATTCCAAAAAACATACAATGTCCAAAAGAGACTATTCCTGTATATCCTAATAAAATATCAAAGCTCATGGCAAAAATGGCAAAAATAAAGATTTGGGTATACAAAATTAACATACTTCTAGAATCATTGATAAACGGGAATAAACATAATCCAACAATCAGTAACAAACCAATATAAAGGTACATTTTATTATTTTTTGAATTTAATAATGTCATCTTATGCTCTCCCCTTTTCGCCTAAAATTCCTGTGGGCTTGAGCAATAAAATAAAGATTAACAATAGCATATTGATAGATAGAGATAAATCGGGTATATAAAAAGCTGTAAATGCTCCCGCCAAACCTACTATAATAGATGCAATTGCAGCACCAGGTATACTTCCTAGCCCGCCGATAATAACAACAATAAAGGCGAGAATCGCATATTGCATGCCCATATCAGCAAAGATAATCCCGGAATATGGGGCTAATAAAAACCCTCCTAAAGCCGCCATCCCTGCACCAAATAGGAAGACAAAGGAAAAAACGGTCTTAATATTTATCCCTAACGCTTGAACAGCTTCTCTATTATCCACTCCAGCGCGTATCATAATCCCAATCGTTGTTTTCTTTAATATTATCCATAGGAGTAAGTAAATCAAAAACCCTACTACTAGTATAAATAAGCGATATTTAATTAATATTACGCCGCCAAACTGAAAGCTCCCTTCTAACCAGTCGGGCATATTGGCACGGAGGGGGTTCGATCCCCAAAAGATTCGAATACATTCTATTAAAACTAGCATACCACCCAGTGTTACTAGTAATTGTCTAATATGGTTTCCGTAGACAGGCTGAATTAGTATTCTTTCTACAAGCCAACCTATCAACATCCCAACTAGTACTGCTCCTATTAATGCAACGAAAAAATGATTCGTTAAATCATATAACCATAAACCAACAAAAGCACCCCATACGAAAAAGCTACCATGGGCAAAATTTAACACACTCATCAAACCAAAAATTAATGTAAGTCCTGACGCTAACAAAAAAATTAAAACTCCTGTAGATAAACCGTTAACAAACAAATTGATAATAGCATTCATGACTGCTCACCTCCATTACTTTAGGAAATTCCTAAGTACTTTTTCGTGATATCTGGATTTTCACGCAAATCTTCCATCCTTCCGCCATGAACTATTTTTCCGTCATCCATAATATGAAAATAATCGCCGATATGACTTGCCATAAAGAAATTCTGTTCTACTAAGAGAATCGTCGTTTTTTCTTTAATAAGGAGTAAAGCCTCCATTAATTTTTCAACCATAATCGGAGACAACCCTTTACTAGGCTCATCGATTAATAACAAATCATTACTATTAATATAAGCTCTTGAAATGGCAAGCATTTGTTTCTGACCACCGCTTAACAAACTCGTTTTTTTCTGTCGTAATCTATTTAAGTCTGGAAAAAGTTCAAACATCCACTCCGCTTTTTCTGCACCATACTTTTTATTATTTGTTTGTGCTAAAAGAAACGTTTCTTCCACTGTTAAACTACTAAATATAGCTTGATCTTCTGGCACATAGCCAATACCTTTTTGTGCAATGATGTGGGTAGGTAGACCAATTAATTCTTCGTTATTAAAAGTAATAGAACCACTCGTTTTTTCGTTATATCCCATAATAGAGCGAAGTGTTGTTGTTTTTCCTACACCATTCCGACCAAATAAAACGGTAATTGCTCCTTGTTTTACATCAAAGGAAACGCCTTGTAAAATATGAAATTGATTAATATACGTTTCTAAATTATTTACTGTCAGCATGGAAAAATCCTCCTAAATAGGCGCTTTGAACCCGCTCATCATCCATAATTTTTTCAGGTTCACCTTCTGCAAGCAATTCTCCGTTAAACAATACGACTAAATAATCCGACAGATGTAAAACCATCTCCATTTTATGTTCAATTAGGACGATTGTATTTTTGTCATCGCTTTTAATATTTTCAATTACCTTTAAGATCGCTGGAACTTCTTCTACTGAAATCCCCGCTGTCGGTTCATCTAGTAATAAAAGCTCAGGCTTCAGTGCTAAAAGCATCGCTATTTCTAGCTTTCGTTTCTCACCATGCGCTAGATTTGCCGCTAAAAATTCACTTTTATCTTGTAAAAAAACCGTTTCCAGAAGTTTCTTCGCTTCCTCTTGCTGAGCTCTAAGTTTAGCTGGCATTGGAAATAAACTATAAAGATCTTTAGCGGTTGATTGTACAGCCATTCTCACATTTTCTAAAACCGTTAATTCTGGAAAAATATTCGTCTGTTGAAAGGACCTTCCCATCCCCAACCTTGTCCGTTCCGCTATAGATAGTTTCGTTATATTGTTATTTTTAAAATGTATTTCACCTTCAGTTGGTGGTATTTGACCACTTAACAAGTTAAATAGAGTCGTTTTGCCAGCCCCATTTGGTCCGATAATAGATATAAATTTACCTTTTGGAACATTGAAATTTACCTTTTGGATAACGTGATGTTCTCCAAAAGATACGGAAAGCTGTTTCGTTTCTAATATGTGTTCCAAGTTGGTCACTCCTTTCTAATTGGAGAATGATAAGAGAAAGGGCTGTGTTATACTAGACGTCCCGGTCAAGATTATGACAGCCCTTAAAACATTTCTATTTATTACGAATTGGTGGTTCCGTTTCAAACATATCTAACTCACGGATTAGAACAGGTATTGGATGATCGACGCCATCTTGATTTTCCAACACAATAGCATATAAGCTTTGTAATGCTTGATGGTCGTCTGCACGGAATTTCATTGTTCCTTTTGGCGTGTCAAACTCCATTCCTTCCATCGTTTCAATTAGCTTATCTGCATCAACATTACCTTCCGTTTTCTTCAACGCTTCTACAATCGATATAGCTGCACTCATCCCGCCAGCTGTAAATAGGTCTGGTACTTCCCCATTAAAACGTTTCTTATGTTCTTCTACTAACCAATCATTTACTTCGTTATCTGGCAGCGTGTAATAATAGATGGAATAACCTTCCATTCCTACTAGCGCATCCATCGTTTTCAAAGATGCAATATCTTGAACAGCTGTCGAAATTTTAACACCCTGTTCTTCCACCTTCATATCTTTCAGCTGTTTCCATGGTGCATTGGAACCTGACCAAACGATAAATAAATATTCTGGGTCCTCACTTATTACTTGTTGAATGTTTGGTGTAAAATCAGTTGAATCGGGATTCGCATATACTTCAGTAACAATTTCAGCACCTAATGCTTCTGCAGCCTCTATAAAAGCAGCAATTCCATCACGGCCGTATGTGTTGTCTTGAGCTAATGTTGCAATTCTCACACCTTCACTTGCAATAGCGGCAGCACCCGCAACTGCATCTTGTGAGGAGTTTCTTCCTGTTCTAAAAATATAAGGGTTAAAGTGTTCTCCAGTTATACTGTCTGCTGCGGCTGGCTCGACAACCATTATTTTTTTATATTCTTCTGCTAGCGGGAGGACCGCTAATGTGTCTCCGGAGCTAGATGAGCCGACTAGAAAATCAACGTTATCTTCCTCTAATAGTTTGGTAGCCTTTTTAACCGCTACATCTGTTTTTGTTTCTGTATCTTCTTGAATAAAGACAATCTTTTTACCCGCAACCTCTCTCGTTCCATCGGTAGCATAGTCTAGGCCAAGTTCAAATCCTTGAATCGTTTGTTTTCCATACGCCTCTAACGGACCTGTTAACGAAGCTAAAACACCAATTTTAATCGTATCATCATCACTAGAACTAGCCCCTTGATTCGAACACGCAGCAACAAAGACTAATACAGTGATAACGCTTACAATAGATACAAACTTAAAAAATTTATTTTTTTTAAGCACAGCTTTTCCTCCTTATGATTTGGATCATTTATTTTCTGAAAAATTGAATCCGATGCAATAAACCATCTGCTATTGCAATGTCTCCTTGGCTCGTAATAGATACTCCTTGTGGCGAAAAGAAGTCACCATCTTCCCCACTGAAACTACCAAACTCGTATAGGAAATTACCATATTCATCATAAACATTCATCCTATTGTTTGACGTGTCGGTAACATACACAAGATTATCCTGATCAACAGCAATTCCTGTCGGCAAGAAAAGGTCTCCTGGCTCTTTTCCCCAATTCTCTAATGGATCTAAATCACCACTTCCGTTGTTAGTTCCCCATTTCCCTAAAAAGTTTCCATTATTATCAAACTTCTGTACACGATTATTAATTCGGTCCACAACATATATGTTATCTTTTGAATCAATAGCTAACTGCATTGGTTGAAAAAATTCCCCATCTCCTGTACCTTTTGATCCCCAACTTTTCTGAAATACAAAGAATGAATTAAACTTTTGAATACGATTGTTTTCAGAGTCAGCCACAAATATATTACCTTTGCTATCTACTGCTACCCCAGATGGAAATTGAAAATATCCACTTAGTGTTCCATATGAGCCATAGGCAGCGACAAAAATCCCTGAATTAGTGAATTTTTGAATTCGATGATTTGCTGAATCGGCTATATAAACATAGTTATACTTATCCACAGCGATTTGTCTTGGAGCGAAAAATTGACCATAGTAATGTCCGTAGCCATAGGGACCACCCATTCCATACATGCTTCCCCACCGGCTAATAAGTTCGCCGTTCGAATTGTATTTTAAGATACGGTGATTAAATGAATCAGAGACGAAGAGATTCCCATATGAATCACTTTGAATATCAAATGGACCTGCATATTGTTTATTATCTGAACGGGCACTTCCTACAGAATATTTAAAGCCTGCAGATAAAATATATTCCTGATATACTACTAGCCTATTATTTCCGGTATCTGTTATATATAGGTTCCCATTTCCATCCGGCAATACTTGATTTGGAGCAATAAAAGAAGTGTAATTCCCGAAACTATATAGAAAATAGTCATTCTGGCTATATTTCATGATTCGGTTATTGTAGGTATCTGCCACATAAAACGATCCAGTTTCTTTGTCAAAATTAATACCTCTAGGATGATAAAACTCATATTGCCCAGTTCCAGGATTGAGATCTCCAATTTTACGCAAAAATTCACCCGTTGAACTATAAATTTGAATTCTATTATTATACGTATCTGCCACGTAAATCTCATCATTATTACTTATCGCAATACCTTGAGGCAACGCTAACTGGCCATCTTCTTTTCCATATTCTCCAATTGTAAGAAGATACACTCCATCTGAGTTATACTTTTGAATCCGGTGGTTGTACTCATCCGTGATATAATAGTTATTATTGCTATCAATAGCAATCTCCCGCGGAAAACCAAACTGGTAGTCACCTAAACCTTCACTTCCCCAGCTAGTAATATATTCAAACTGAGGATTAAATTTTTGAATACGATAATTTCCAGTGTCCGCGACTAATACATTCCCTTCGTTATCAATCACTACACCGAAAGGCATATTAAATTCACCTGGTCCATCGCCCAGCTGTCCGTAAGTTCCTACTATATGTCCTGAGGGATCTATTTTTACAATCCTATGGTTACCCATATCAGTCATATAAATATAACCATGATTATCTTTTGCAAGAGTAACTGGTGTACGAAACAGATTAGAGTCCTCTACTTCATTTCCCCATGAATCTGTATATTCAGGAGTATTGGCTTCTACAGTTATTGATTTATAACCAATTATCATCATGAGCACTAGTAAACATAAAGGGATTTTCTTCACGACATCACCCTGCCCATCTTATAGTAGTAGCTGCCCATGTATAGCCTGTGCCGGCGCTTACAGCAACTGCAATATCACCTTTTTTCAATTTACCTTGTTGTGAAGCGAAATGAAGGCCGATACATGGATCGAGTGCCGACATATGTCCGTGATGATCTAAATACACCGCCTGTTCTTCTTTAAGGTTGATGCCATTCATTAATTGTTTAAACATGGAACGTTTCGTATGGAGTGGAAGCAGTAGTTGAATGTCTTCTATTGTCAGCCCGCTTTTTTCAACTGATTGGCGAATAACTTGGTGAAAGTTTGGAATGGATACGGGGTCTAGTCTTTCTTTCATACTTGCTGGATCTGTTACATCAATGTAATGCATTCGGTTTTCGACTGTCTCAAAACTTGGATAATAGGCGGACCCTCCGGCTGGAACTCTTACATCATTATGAAAAGATCCATCCGTTATAATTGCACTGTCTAAAATCTCACTTTTCGTCGCATTTCGTTTCACTAAGGCTGCTGTACCTCCATCAGCGAAATTAAACATAAATCTTGAACGAGGATTTTCATAATCAATAATTTGTGATTCTTTACAGCCACCAACGAGCAAAATGTTATTAATGGTAGCATCTGATCTAATCATATCCTTCGCTACTTTTAGAGCAATTGGAAAGCAAGAGCTTACATTCATCAACTCAAAAGCGTAGGCATTTTTTGTTCCTAATTCATGACTAATTTTTGGGGCCGACGACCAAACGTAATAGTCTTTATGTGGACTTCCAAAATAAATGACAACATCGATTGATAAAGGATCAACCTTTTCGACTATCGGTTTAGCAGCAGCAATGGCCAAGTCAGATGCATGCATTGTGTGATCAGCAACATGCTTTTCGAACAAGCCAAACTTTTCAATAATTACGTGTTTTGGTATCCCCGACTTCACAGCTAAATCGGCCGCCGTTTCGATTTGTTGTGGAAAAAATACACTCGTTTCTTCTATTCCGACCTTCACTGTCATATTGTTTCTCCTTCCTTCGGTACCATCATCGCTGCCGTTCCAGTTAACACTAATTTTCCATCTTGGTTATGGCATTCCGTTAAAAGCTTAACGATATTTTTTTCTTCTATAAATTCTTGAACTGTACCAGTAGCTGTGATTGTATCTCCCGCAAAGACTGGTGCCGTAAAACGAATCGTTTGCTCCACATAAACAGACCCTATTCCTGGAAGTCGATATCCTAATAATTGAGACAATAAACTAGAGGTTAACAATCCGTGGGCGATAGGCGCCTTAAATCTTGTTTTTTTTGCATACTCTTTGTCAATATGAACCGGGTTATAATCACCACTTAGATCTGCAAAGAGCGTAATATCTTGTTCCGTGAAGGTTTTGCTACAGGAAGCTGTTTGACCTATTGTAAATCTTGCCATTCTATTGTTTCACCTGCTTTTCCTTTATAGTTAAACGGTTCTTTTGAATTTTTCCCGTTGCATTTTTCGGCAGTTCCTCCAAAAATATGATTTGTTTCGGAACTTTATATTTAGCTAGATTCGTTAAACAATGTTGTTGGATTTGTTCCTCCGTAATGAAAGCGCCTTCTTTTTTAGCTATAAAAGCAATTGGAATTTCTCCCCACTTTGGGTCGATACTTCCCACTACAGCGACTTCTTTAATTTCAGGAAGTTGTTTTATAACCTGCTCTACTTCAAGCGGATACACATTCTCGCCGCCTGAAATAATCATTTCCTTTTTTCTACCTACAATGTAGACGAAGCCTTCTTCATCAACTCGAGCCAAATCCCCTGTATGAAACCACCCATTTATGATTGCTTCACTTGTTGCTTCTGGCCTGTTCCAATAACCTTTCATTACATTTGGTCCACGTACTATTAAATTTCCAACGTCACCTTGTTTAACATCATTCCCCTGTGCATCAATAAGCCTGTAATCAGAAAAGACAACTGGTTTCCCTATCGAACCTTTTTTTCGTGGTGCATCTTCGCGACTAAGCATAAAAACGGTTGGAGATGTTTCTGTAAGGCCAAACCCTTGACCAAACAAGAAGCCTTTATCATAATATTCTTCGATAAGCTCCACTGGACAAGGTGCCCCACCACTATAAAACCAGCGCACTGATTTCATTTTTTCTTTTTGAAAGGATGGACAGTCGAGTAATGCTTGGTGGATCGTAGGGACTCCCATTACAACGGTAGCTTCAAACGTTTCTATCATCGTAATGACTTTAGTAGGCTCAAATTTCCCTGGAATAATTATAGCTCCACCTGTAAAAAGTGTTGGGAATGCAAACAACCCAAGTCCACCAATATGGAAAAGTGGCAGCAACACGATGGAACGGTCATGAGACGATAAATCAATGGCCAATATATTATTGAGCGCATTCCAATGCATGTTGCTTTGAGTCAAAATCGCTCCTTTTGGTTTTCCTGTAGTGCCGGACGTATAACATATAATAAATGGGGCCTCGTCATCGATTTCGGGAGTAATAGTAGAATCTGAGAAATTCTCGTAATCTCGAAATCTATTTATATTTACAAGTTGTAATCCTATTTCCTTTTCAATTGAATGCCCCAATTCATAGTAATCCTTATCCACAACTAAAACAGTAGTGCCACTATCTGTTATTTGGTAAAGAAGTTCTGTAACACTTAAACGTATATTTAGTGGTACGGCAACACATTGAAGTCTCGCTATGGCAAATAAAAGTACGATATACTCAAGACGATTTTGTGAAAGTATTGCCACTCTATCTCCCTTTTTCACCTTCAATTCATTGACCAAAAATGATGCAGTATTGATGATGAGTTTTTCAAGTTTTTCGTATGTAAGTTGTTCTTGGTCTGTAATGACTGCGATTCGATCTGGATTAATGTGGGCCCGCTTGCTAATCCAGTAAGCAATCCCTTTCATGCCATCCCCTCCTTAACTTTTTTTAATTCCATCAAAAATTAGTGTCATTGCGGAATCAAACACTTCATCTGGTACATTTTGACCTTCCCAAAATACCCAACGCATTCCTAGAAACTGACCAATTGACATTAAACAATAAGCAATTGTTTCAAGATGAATATCTTTAAATTCCCCATCTTGAACGCCAACCGTTAAACTTTTTAGAAAACCGTCTGCTAATTTTGCGTAGTACCAACGGTAAAGTTCCTGATCTACAACAATAGCTTGCTGCACAATGCTATACAATTCAGGGTGATCCTTAACCCAATTAAAAAACGCCTTAAAACCATTTCTTTGCGCTTCTTCATGTGTTGTAGCAGAAGTCATTTTTTCTTTAATAGCTTTTCTTAAATTACGGTTATAGTGTTGAATAAGCTGATCATAAACATCCTTTTTCGATTGAAAATAATTATAAAATGTCCCCTGACCAACCTCTGCCTCTTGTGTAATATTCACAATAGATGCTTCAAAATAGCCCTTCCTGCCGAAAACCTTTTCAGCAGCATCTAATATTTTCCGTCTTGTTTCCGCTCCTTTCTTCGATAAATTTAGGTTGTCATTTGCTGCGTTATCTTTTTTTGTATTTATTTCTGACATGTGAATCACCTCTCAGTTTTCATTATATTCAGGCAATTCTACCATGTCAAGACATTTTTTGTGGGACGGAGGGACAGGTCCCTCGTCCACACATTTATTGGAAAATCCTTAAATTTGCCGTCTCCAATTCGTTTATAATCCGCTATATATAACAAAACAACGCCCCAACCGAAGTTGAGACGTTGCCTATAAAATTACTCGTTTACCCAGCTTTTTTAACATTCTTTTTACTTTTCTTAACTGGTTTCTCTATGTTAATAATTTGACCAATTCCAAGTTCTTTTGCTTCTTTATTTAAAGACTTGAGTAAGCTGACTACCATTAACAATATTATGATGGAAAATGGTAGAGCTGCCAGAATCATCGTATTTTGAAGAGCTTGTAAACCTCCAGAATAAAGGAGGGCTATTGCAGTAATCGACAGGAAGATTCCCCAAGTAGCTTTTATAATTCTACTTGGATTTAACGATCCATTCGTTGTCATCATCCCTAAAACGAATGTACCAGAGTCAGCTGATGTTACAAAGAACGTAACAATGATTAAAATCGATAACAGGGATAATGCCATGCTCAATGGAAACCCTTCTAACACGCCGAAAAGAGATTCTTCCGGTGCTAATGAAGAAATAGAAAGTAGCCCTGACATTTCCGTAACAATGGCTGCACTTCCGAATGTTGTAAACCAAAGGAAACCGATAACGGTAGGAACGAGTAGTACACCTATCACAAATTCTCGTATCGTACGACCTTTCGAAACTCTGGCAATAAACACTCCGACAAATGGTGCCCATGCAATCCACCAAGCCCAATAGAAGATTGTCCAGCCATTGATCCAGCTTCTTGCTTCTTCGTTTAGCGGTGCTATACGGAAACTCATATTAATGAAATTTTGCATATACGCACCCAATGTATCAGTAAATAAGTTCAGTGTAAAAAGTGTCGGTCCAAAAATAAAAACAGCTAAGAAAAGGACAGCTGTAAGCCTCATATTTATATTACTTAATATTTTTATTCCTTTACTTAAACCCGTCATGGCAGAAATCATAAACAAGATAGTGACAACGAGAATAATAAGCGTTTGGCTTGTCATTGAGCTTGGTACACCAAATAAATAGGATAATCCTCCATTAATTTGCATTGCACCGAATCCTAATGAAGCAGCTACTCCCATTACGGTTGAGACGACTGCAATAACATCAATGGCTTTCCCGACCGAGCCATCCGCATGTTTGCCAATTAAAGGTCGTAACGTACGACTGATTAAGCTTAGTTCCCCTTTTCTAAAAGTAAAATAAGCTAGTGCCATCGCTACTGAACCGTAAATTGCCCATGCATGAATTCCATAGTGGAAGAAAGTAAATCTCATCGCATCTTTGATTCCTTGATCTGTACCTTCTTGACCTGTTGGAGAACTAATCATGTAATGGCTAATTGGTTCATATGTACCATAAAAAATTAGGCCAATCCCGATCCCTGCACTAAATAACATCGCAAGCCAAGTTGGACGTGAAAACTCAGGCTTGTCGTCCTCTTTCCCAAGCTTAATTCGGCCAACTGGACTTACTAATAAATAAAAACACACAAAAACAAACGAAGTCACTAGGACAAGGTAATACCACCCAAATGAGTCCGTTATTACTCCTTGCGCACTATTTGTTGCTTGTTCTAACGTTGAGGGCATGACGATCCCCATAAAAACAAAAATAGCCAATATTACTACTGATGTATAAAAAACAGTTGATGCATTTTTCATATTAAATTTTAACTCCCATCTTTGATAATTCGCAGAGGGTTTTACTTCGATTGGAAACATAAAAAATAAAATTCACACGACTAAAGTATATTTTTTTGAAGTAATACCAAACTTAACCCTAAAAAATTGCGTTCATACTACATACTAAATCTCGAAAAATACCATTGTCCATCTGTTTAGATTTAGGAAAATTAGATAGATAAAATACAGCAGAGGTATTCATTCTGGAATATTGTACAGGATATTTTGAGGAATACTATAACTATAACAAAATTTGCAAAACCAATCACACACGAAAAAAACGCTTATTTACGCTTCAAACCTATCAATCCCTTTTTAGAAAGATTATACAAGACAAATTCTTAATATAACTCTCAGATGCTCGGAATTTGGGGCAGAGGGACAGGTCCCTCGTCCACACATTTTTTGGAAATCCAACCAATGAATACACCTTATTTTCGTTTAGAAATGTTAATTGTAGTTTCATGTATGTGTTTTTTCTCCCCCTTGAGTATTTACGAGAATGAAAGAGGATGTTGGAATATGTTTAAGGACGTGTAGGATAAATCTTCCACAAGAGAACAAACGATGGAATTATCTGAAAAATGCAAGAATACAGAGTTTGATTCATTTATTCTAATAAATGTAAGATTTATATGTATATGTCTTACTGACTTTCATGATTGGCCAATCATAGAGTACTAACTTTTCGGGGGGAGCATTACTTGAAGAAATTTATTACGATATTTACTATTACAATATTTACAATCGTACTAGCCGCTTGTTCTAGTACATCAAGCGGAGATTTAAGCACGTTAGAACGTGCGAAGGAAGAAGGAAAAATAACAATAGGCTTCGCGGGGGAAAATCCATACGCCTACCAAACAGCTGATGGAGAACTAACAGGTCAATCCGTTGAAGTTGCTCGCGCCGTATTCCAAAAGTTAGGAATAGAAGAAATGGATGGAGTTTTAACGGAATTTGGTTCATTAATAAACGGTTTACAGGCAGAAAGATTTGACGTAGTAACTGCTGGGATGTATATAACACCAGATAGATGTGAGCGTGTGCAGTTCGGTGAACCAGAATATAGTATTGGGGAAGCATTGGCAGTTCAATCGGGAAATCCATATAATCTACATAGTTACGAAGACATCGCAGCAAATCCTGATGTAAAAATTGCTGTAATGGAAGGCGCTATTGAATTGTCATATCTAGATGCGGCTGGGGTTAGTCAAAGCCAAATAGAAATTGTGTCAGATATTCCATCTAACGTTGCAGCTTTACAATCTGGACGTGTAGACGCGATTACGATGACTAGTCCTACGTTAGAAGCAGCGCTAGCAACTGCAAATGCAGATAATGTTGAACGTGTAGCTGACTTTGAGCAACCTATTGTTGATGGAGAAAGTGTAAGAGGATATGGTGCAGCTGCATTTAGATTGGCGGATGAGGAATTTGTTCAGGCGTACAATGAAGCTTTACAAGAATTAAAAGATTCTGGTGAACTACTAGAAATTATTAGTGAGTTTGGTTTTACAGAAGATGATCTACCTGGTGACATGACAGCAGCTGAACTTTGTGGAAGCTAATAAATGTATTAGAGCTTATTAGTAGAACAACAGGCGCTCTTCGTCAGGGTGCCTGTTTTTTCTTCCTTCCACCCCACCTTTACTTTTACGGTTAAATGACAATAAAGGAGTGATCATTATCCAGCCTTACATAGAAATTTTGCCGCAGTTACTAAAAGGGGCAAATACAACAATACAAATATTAATTGCCTCCGCGTTAGTGACATATAGTGTTGCGTTTATAGCCGGACTAGGCAAGATATCACGATTTAAGTTGGTAAGGGGCGTAACTACCTTTTATGTAGAAATATTTAGAGGAACATCGTTACTTGTCCAAATGTTTTGGATATTTTACGCACTTCCCGCTTTCGGTATTACTCTTTCTCCATTTTTAGCCGGTGTTATCACATTAGGATTAAACTACGGTGCTTATGCTTCAGAAGTAGTAAGAGGTGCTATTCAAGCAATACCAAAAGGACAAACAGAAGCTGCCATCGCTTTAAATATGAGTCGTTGGCACAGAATGACACGTGTTATTCTACCTCAAGCTATTAGAATTATGTTACCTGGTTTCGGTAACATATCTATCGAACTATTAAAAGGGACATCGTTAGTTTCCTTAATAACATTAGCAGATTTAACGTTTCAAGGATTAATTATACGTAATACTAATTTAAGTTATACATTCCATGTTTTTATAAGTTTACTAGTTATTTATTTCTTAATAGCATTACCATTAATTATTTTAGTACGAAAATTAGAGAACAGAGCAGCGAAAGGGGTGGCTAAATAATGAGTTGGGATTGGGAGTTTGCGATAGAAATCTTTCCTGAATTATTTAATGTTATTTGGCTAGTAATTGGCATAACGTTCGCTGCCTATGCAGTAGCATTGATTTTCGGATTAGTACTCACATTTGGAAGAAGGTCAAAATTTAAGCCTCTAGCTTTAGTAACATACGGGTTTATAGAGTTCGTGCGATCCACTCCGCCGCTAGTGCAATTATTTTTTGTATATTTCGCATTACCACAATTAGGCATTACAATGGACAAATATGTAGCTGGAATTTTAACATTAGGCATTCACTACAGTACGTACGTGTCAGAAGTTTACCGATCCGGAATTGAATCAATCCCAAAAGGTCAATGGGAGGCAAGTAGAGCATTAAATTTCTCAAAAACGCAAACATGGTTTCGCGTTATATTACCACAATCCATACCACCAGTTATTCCAATGTTAGGAAACTACTTACTAGTGTTATTTAAAGAAACACCGTTATTGGGCGCTATTGGGGTTTTAGAATTTTTAACGAGAGCTAAAAATATAGGTTCAGCTTCCTTCAGTTACTTAGAACCTTTTACCATTGTTGGTCTATTATTCTTAGTATTAAGTTACTCCTCCTCTATCATGATACAGAAATTAGAAAAGAAAATGAAAAAGGTACATGTTAGAACGAACTAAATTGAAAGGTGTGATTATATGAGTGACCAACCACTCGTTCGATATAGTAAAGTAAGTAAAAGCTTTGGTGACTTAAAAGTATTAAAAGAATTAGATTTAGCCATAAAGCATCGGGAAAAAGTGGCGTTGATAGGACCAAGTGGATCAGGAAAAACAACGATTATCCGTATGTTAATGACGTTAGAACAGCCCACTTCCGGTGTGATTGAATTGGAAGGTGAGCCTCTTTGGCATAAGGAAGTAGACGGAAAGCTAATAGAAGCAGATGAAAAGCATTTGCGAAAAATGCGGAGCGACATAGGTATGGTATTTCAGCATTTTAATTTATTTCCACATATGACGATTTTAAGAAATGTAACAGAAGCCCCTATTCGTGTCCAAGGATTATCAAAGGAAGAAGCGGAAGCAAGAGCGATAGATATGTTAGAAAAAGTTGGTCTTGGAGATAAGTTAAATGCCTATCCAGCTCAACTATCTGGTGGTCAGCAACAACGAGTAGCGATTGCTAGAGCTGTAGTGATGCGACCAAAAGTGATGCTGTTTGACGAAGTAACATCAGCTCTTGACCCAGAACTTGTAGGAGAGGTGCTACAAGTTATTAAAGATTTAGCAGAAGAAACAGATATGGCAATGATCTTAGTAACCCATGAAATGGACTTTGCCAGAGACGTTGCAGACCGTATTGTTTTTTTACACGATGGTCAAATAGAAGAAGAAGGTGCACCACAAGAGGTATTAGGAAACCCTAAATCTGAGAGGCTACAAACATTTTTAGGTAGGTTTATGAGTGATACCGGTGCTGTACAAACTGGTTAATGTAAACAGATGAATGTGGACTAGAGATAAGCCCCTTTCCCTTCCGATGTAATGACGAAAGGACAAGGTTAGAGGGGCTTTTCCTGGGAACCAAAAGTGTGGACGAGGGATTTCCCACGTCCACACTTTATATTTTGAATTCGATTTCTTCGTCTGCGATATAAAAACCTTTTGCTTCCACTTCTTTTCGTAATTCCCCATCTGCGCGTAATACAGGGTTTGAATGGTTCAGATGGATAAAATAAACTTGTGTTGACTCTACTAAATCTTGTAGTCGATCCATCGTTTCCGTCATTGGTGGGTGAGGAATTTGCCCAAAGTCGCGGTTAATTTTTGCTAAATCGTACTGGGAGTGAAACGTTCCATCGAGAAAACAAATATCCGCCTCTTTCACCGCTTCAGAAATATCCATATCCCATTCATCCCATCGATCGATATCTGGAATAAATAATACTTTTTTATTCGGACCTTGAATCCAATAGGAAAAAGTTTCCGAAAACTCATTGCGATGTGGAACGAGAACTGGTGTAACGGTTACGTCCTTTGATAAATTAACTGCTTCTTTATCATTAATTTCTTCGACAACGATGTTTTCAAGGGCAGTTAATTGGCTCCATGGTGCATCCGTTTCAAGCAATTTTTTCATTTTTGCTCCTGCCATGACTGGTAACTTGTTAGCATTTATTGCTTCTTTTCCTAAAAACATTAATCCTGGGTAATGACCGATATGAGCATGTGTTAGAAAAATACTACTCATCAACTTCGATTCCATTCCATATTTCATTTGCAATCGTGCCATTTGTTCCCTTAAATCTGGTGTTGCCTCAATTAAATGCCATTTCTGTTCCTCTGGTAGAACAATAGCCAATGATGATGCGGTTCTCTTCCATTTATGGTCTGCTATTGCTCTTTTACAATTTTCACAAAAACAATTTGGATGAGGTAGTCCGCCATCTTGAGCAGTACCCGTTACACTTAAAATAACTTCACTCACTATAAAGCCTCCTCTTTTGCAGGTGTCGATTTTATTTCATGGCTGTAATCTTTTCGTGTTATCGTCCAACCCGTGAAACCGAAAAGGAGATTGATTAATGGTACAAGATAGATAAAGAATGCGTACGGTATAAACTCCCATGCACTGATACCAAAAATACTAGAAGCAAAGACAGCCGGTACACTCCATGGTATAAGATTGATTCCAACCGTCCCCATTGACTCAACCGCTCTTGATAAATTTTTCGTATCGATTTTCATATCTTTATATTTTTGAACAAACGTTCTTGCAGGTAATATAATGGCTAAAAACTGTGCGCCGCTCGCTAGTCCGACAGCCAACGTTGTTAATAGAGTAGAACCAATAAGCGTTCCAGTAGTTTTCACTTTTTCCATCATTCTTTTCGTTAATACTTCAAACGAACCAGTTTCTTCTAAAATACCACCAAGTGCCGTTGCAATGATCAAAATGCCAACCGTTCCGAGCATCGAAGTAAGTCCACCACGATTTAACAATGAATCTACTGCACCAACTCCCGTTTCAATAGAAAAGCCACTCGTCATAAATTGAACGATAGAACTTACGGAAGTACCCTGTACAACAACTGCTAACACAGCTCCTAATAAACTAACACCCATTAAGGCAGGTAATGCTGGTACGCGTTTTAACATTAGTAGAATCGTTAAAACCGGAAGTAATAACAGCAACGGATGAATAACAAACGCTGCGCCTAATCCTTGCATCATGGCTTCAACAGTACTTGAATCCATTTGTGAACCTGCTACTTCAAAACTACCAAACAACCAAAATAATAATAGAGATAACAAAAACGCAGGAATCGTATCCCAAAGCATATGTTTAATATGACTAAATAAATCCGTATCAACCATAGCTGCCGCAACATTCGTAGTGTCTGATAATGGGGACAGCTTATCTCCGAAATAAGCTCCTGAAATAACAGCACCTGCTACTAGTGCCGGTGAAAATCCTAATCCTTCTCCAATTGCCATGAATGCAAGCCCAACCGTTGCAATCGATGTAAAGGAAGTTCCTAACGTAATCGCAACGATACCCGTTACGAGAGCGACGAGTGGAACAAACCAAGACGGATC
Organism: Sutcliffiella cohnii; assembly: GCF_002250055.1. Lineage (NCBI taxonomy): Bacteria > Bacillati > Bacillota > Bacilli > Caryophanales > Bacillaceae > Sutcliffiella > Sutcliffiella cohnii. The sequence goes on along the minus strand of NZ_CP018866.1, from coordinate 1,275,166 downwards.
AATTATCATCATCCCATAATAAATCATCGTTGGAATAACCCCACTCGCTATCCAAGTTCCAATAATCATTCCGATTGCTAATAAAATTAATACTGCTGGTAAAGCTCTTGATACTCCATTGACCATCATTTGTTGTACATTATTCCAACTCCATCCACAGCTAATAGCGATGATGGAAGCTAATATCACCCCAACAATTAATGGAAAGTTCATCCCTGCCTTCCAAATAAAAATAGAACAGGCTGCTGCAGCGATTAAACCTAATAAAGGAATTAGTGATTTCCCGAAGGTTACATTTTTTTTCATTATTATCCCCCCAATACCTATTCTAAAAGTAAAATACTTTAACACTTTAAAGCTTTTACGCTTTTATGCTTTTATGCTTTTATGTAACGTTAATGATATTGAGATATTAAACAATTTCTACTAATCTGTCAACAGTGTGGTCAGAGCTCCCTCGTCCACTCAGACAAATTTATAACCACACCTACCTAACACAATGGTATAATCTGTATAGGAATTAATAACAGAAAATTCTTATAAAGGGGTGACTAGTGTTTTATTGTATTTACTAACCTTATTGTAGTAAGTGTATAGTTTACTTTTAAGTGTGGTACATACTCCTTTCAATAACAGTGCTGGAAGGATTGCACTCCCTCTCTCAGTTGAAAAAAATGTTTGGACAAGGGATGTCCCCGCGTCCACGGAAAAGGTGGTAGTATGATGAAATTAGGAGCATTTTCGGTCAGTTTAAACGTGAAAGATATTAACGCATCAAAACTATTTTACGAAAAATTAGGGTTTCAAACGCTAGGTGGGGATATTAGTCAAAATTGGCTTATTTTAAAGAATGAAAACTGTGTTATCGGGCTATTCCAAGGTATGTTTGATAAGAATATCCTTACTTTTAACCCTGGTTGGGATCAAAACGCCCAAAATATTGATTCTTTTACCGACATTCGGGAACTTCAAAAGCACCTTAAGGAAAATGGGATATCGATACAGCGTGAAGCGGATGAATCCAGTGAAGGGCCAGCATACTTTACTATTGAAGACCCAGACGGGAATCAAATTCTAGTTGACCAACATCGATAAATGTGTGGGAAAATACAACCTACAGGAAAATGATTCAGAGCACATCTTCCATCTCATTGAAACATTCACAACTTGTATCCGTATTATCCTGTAGGGGGATAATCGTCATGAAAATTAATAAACTGTTTTTATTCTTACTTCTGCTCTTACTACCAAGCGTTGTGGCGGCTGAAGATAATATCCACGTGGTCAAAATAGGAGGGCAAGAGTATACAGTAAACGCCACTGCCTATGAAAATGGATATAGTTATACTGTTACAACGGATGGAACTACCTATATTTATGAGTGCCATGGTGCGGGAGACGTTACTACTTGTTCCGGTAGATTTGTTGGGAACGACGATGCTACTGTCACGGAAATGAGTAGGATGGAAGAAGCTGTTCAGCATTATGAAACTACATATGGTACACCTCGACTGGAAAAAATTGAGTCAAGGTCCGGTAATGTTCTGATGGGCCTATTCGTAATTGGAGTGGGTGCGTTTTTAACCTTTGCTCCAAAAGCTGCATGGTACCTAGAGATAGGTTGGAAGCTAAAAGACGCAGAACCAAGTTCGATTGCAATTACGATGAACATCTTTTTTGGAATTATCATCGGAATTGTTGGAGTAGTAATGTTGTTTTCTTAAGAAGTGAAATAAGTATAGTTTGGAAAAAAATGTGTGGATGAGGGACCTGTCCCTCTGTCCACGCGTTTCACCTTAAGGCGTTTTTGATTTGTTTTATATAGAAGTATCTAACTATTAGGAAGTAGGCTATTTGAATGATGGCGAAGCTACCTAGTACTAGGGAGGCTTCTACTGTTAAATTGTAATTAAAAAGGTTAGATAGCGCTGTAAGTGCGACTGCTCCATGTATTAGGGCAACGACAATCGGCGAGAAAAATAATAGCGCAATTTGGCGGTTTACTACTTTTTTCAGCTCTGATTCGGTTAGCCCAATTTTAGAAATAGCACGGAATTTGCGCTTTTCTTCATCAAAATCAGAAAACAGGCGGAAATATAAGAAACTGCCTGCAGAAACGAAAAAGACAATTCCGATAAACAAGCCGATAAATAAAATTGGTCCAAAAGCTTTGTTAATATCAAACAACGTATAATCTACGGAAAAAGCTTTATACTGTAATTCCTCTTCTAACTTTCTTCCTGTTTCAATTAGTTGATCCGTATTTGCATTTTGCGCAACCCAAACTGCACTCCAATCCGTATAAACCGGTGTTCCAAGCTGGTCATAAACGTTATCATGCACGACATAATAACCGTTAATTTCTGTTAACACCGCAGATTCGACTACGCGGCTAGGACTAATTTCTTGTCCATTAATTAGTGAAATATTCGTTCCCAATAACCGCTCACTCGCTTTTGGCCCATCCATTACAATGGCATCGCTCTGTTCAACAACAAACGCCTCATTTTCCTTTGGATGAAGCTTCTCCCGATTGATTAATGCGGCAAAACGATTATAGTCAGAAGCTTTCGCCACCAACACTTCCATTTCTCCCACTTGGAATTTTTGTAAAAGAAGAGTTTCCATTTTTGTTTCTATCTTTTCTTCTTTAATAATACGGTTCATGACCTCAATATCACGTTCGACCTCTTCATTATTTGCTCCTCCGAACGGACTATAGGAGAACGTGTATGGATTAACATCTTTTATTCCTTTCGTTAAATAAGATTGAAAGCCATATAATGTTCCAATTGCACTAAAAGCTACGGTAGAAATAATCGCCACCATAAAAAATGTTCTAGCATTATCCTTCATTCGAAAGGAAAGGTCTGAGAATAATAGCATATTTGTTTTTCGCCAAAATACAGATTTATTTCGTTTTAATAAACGTATAACAAACACACTTAATTGTGTGAAAAATAGATACGTTCCAAGCGTAACGACAATAATAACAGGAACCATTGCAAACATAACTGCTATACCTTCAACGTAAAGTGCTGTACTGTACCCTCCAATAAGTAGTAGTGCTGCCAAAATAGACAGAAGAATAGAAGCTTTCGGTTCTCCCTTGGATTGTTTATCTCCTTTTAGAAGGTCTACCAATTTTTTCGTACGTAATATAAACGAAACAAAAATGGATATAAAGAAGAATAAAATGAAAAAGCTAATAAATGTCACTACTATCGCGAGTGTTGGGATATAAAAGTGAAGGGATTCTTCAATAATTAAAACATTCTCGGCAATTAGTAGAATCGCCTTCGCAAATAGCAAACCCATCCCAATTCCACCGATAGTTGCTGCAAAACCTATTAATATGTTTTCTAAAAATACCATTAATCGAATTTGCTTGTCAGATGCTCCAAGCATGATTAACAAACCAAACTCTTTTTTCCTCGATTGCAAAAAAGAACTCATCGAGTAAAGAATAAAAAAGAATGAAAATACATAAATAATTCCACCAGCAACCGTCATTCCAAATAGTGCATTTTCATTTATAGCTCCTTCTGAAAATGTAGGGTGAAACGAAAAGATGGCAAACGTGAAAAAGACCATTACTGTAAACATACTACTTAGGAAATACGCAATATACAGTCGCTTATTGCGTAACACATTATTAAACGCGAATTGACGAAAGGTCATTTCCATCCCCTCCCATCAGTGAAAGCATGTCAATTATTTTTTGGAAAAATGCTTGTCTATTATCTCCACGGTAAATTTCGGAATGAAGTTTTCCGTCTCGAATAAATACTACTCGGTCCGAATAGCTAGCTGCTAGTGGGTCGTGCGTTACCATTAAAAGACTAGTTTTTTCTTTTTCATTAATAGATACGAGCATTTTCATTACATCTTTGGATGCTTTCGAATCAAGGTTTCCTGTCGGTTCATCGGCTAGTAGCAGCTTAGGCTTATGAATCATCGCTCTTGCAATCGCAACACGTTGTGCCTGACCACCTGATATTTCGTACGTGCGCTTATTCATAAGTGAAGAAATCCCAAGTGTATCTGCAATCGCTGCTGCCTTGGCCTTCATCTCTTTTACTTTTGTACCCTCTAAAGTTAATGGTAGAACAATATTTTCCTCCACTGTTAACGTGTGTAACAGATTAAAATCTTGAAAGATAAACCCTAGTTCATTTCGTCGAAACTTTGCAAGTGCGTTTTTCTTCAGTTTATGAGGATTTTCACCTTCAATTTCAACAGATCCACTAGTTGGTTCATCATTCGTCGAAATGATGTTTAATAGTGTTGTTTTTCCACTGCCCGAAGGACCCATAATCGCAACGAACTCACCTTTTTCTATTTCTAAATTAATATCTGTAAGGGCACGGTAAGCTACTTTCCCGTCATATACTTTACTTACATTTGTTACTTTAAGCATAATCTTATCTCCTCTCCAAACGTTTCTAGGAAAAGTATAGCCGAATACCTTACATGTTAACTATCGATTATGCTTTCACTTTTCTTACATCGATGTAATGTTTTGTGTTTCAGAAAAGATAATTCGAACGGTAGTTCCAACGTTAGGCTCTGATTCCAATTCGATACGATGATCTAGCTTCCGAGCGACTTCTTTAACTAAATAAAGCCCCATTCCTGTCGACTCTCGATATTTACGTCCGTTTTCTCCTGTATAAAATTTTTGAAATACTCGTTTTTGGTCTACAACCGGAATTCCTATCCCAAAATCTTTAACTTCTAAGACTGCTTCTCCTGACCTTTCATAAACAGAAAGGATGATATTATTTGATTTTCCTGCAGAATATTTCACGGCATTATGTATCAATTGTGTTAATAAGAAGAAAAGCCATTTTTCATCCGTCTCAACGTTAATAGCTTGTTTTTCTTCTTGTAATTTAGGGAACACTTCGTTACGAATGTATAACCGTTTGTTCTCCTGATTCACTTCATGTATTAGCTTCGTAAGCGTAACAGGTTTAATGAGAAAATCTTCTTGGATTGTACGAAGACGAGCCATGTATAAAACTGTATTTAGTCCGTTTCTCATTCGTTCTGTTTCTTCCCGTATGTTTGAGGACTCTGGCTCATCTAAGCCCTGTGCGGTTAGTTCCACAACAGAAAGTGGGGTTTTCATTTGATGAACCCAACGGTCCATGAATAACAAATGCTCGTCCTGTCTATCTTCCGCTTTTTGAAGTTCGTCTTTATATAAACGATATTGCGAAATGAGTAAGGAGTCGAGTGCTTCAGAAATTGGTGTCCGCTCTGTCGTTTCAAACGACTCGTCTAATGTATTTAAAGGAGTTTCTAGCCTCTTGTAAAAATTCTTTCTACTTAAGTACCGGTATAGTAGAAAGAAGGTTAATAGGACGAGCGAAAGAAAAACAGCATACAGGATGACGCCTGTACCTCTGTAGCCATCTAACCAAAATAGAGTTGCTATCACTACGCATTGACTAAAGTAAATGAGAATAAATAACATATGTTCACGAAAAAAAAGCCTCATTCGTCTTCCTCTTTCCAAGTAATGCGAAGACGATAGCCCGCTCCTCTAACCGTTTCTACTGCATTTTCTATTCCAACTTCCTGTAACTTTTTACGAACTCTCGTAATGTTCACATTAAGTGTGTTCTCATCGACATATGCTTGATCATCCCAAAGTTTCTCTAACAAGTCTTGACGCCCTGCAACTCTTGGATAACGATCTAGTAAGTTCTCGAGTATGTCCGTTTCTTTTTTCGTAAGTTGTGTCATGTTACTATTGAAATGAAGTTCCAGTCGTTCTGGGTATAAAGTTAGCCCATCTTGAATGAGCATTCTTTCTTCAAATTTAGTAGCATACTCTCCATATGCACGACGGAGTTGACTCCGAATTTTCGCCATCACAATGTCCGGGTGAAATGGTTTTGTTATAAAATCATCCCCTCCATTTTCTAACGCCATTACTTGATCCATCTCCCCAGTTCGAGCAGAAATAAATATAACAGGACAAATCGACTCTTTTCGGACTTGCCTACACCAATAATATCCGTCATAGCTTGGGAGATTAATATCTAATAATAGGAGCTTTGGTTGAACACTACGAAAGGTATCCATTATTTTTTCAAAATCAGTGGCAATCGTTACCTCATAGCCGTATTTCTCAATATATGACTTTAAATAATCTGCAATTTTTATATCGTCTTCTACAATTAAAATCTTCTCCATCTTTGTACTCCTCATCTTCTTTATATAGTGCCAGTTTAATGGAAGATTCTTCTTTGAGCAAATGTGATGGGGTTATGTTACTTTTAAAACACACCTTACATAGACAACATGAAAAAACGCCCACCTATTAAATTAGGAGGGCGCCATCTTGTTATATATTCTCTTGCTTTAATCCTTCTATTATATTTTGCTTCTTCACTTTTTTAATAGAATACAACATGGAAGAACCAACGATTACAAATATCGCAATAATAACGAAAATGATTTCCAGCCAAGGCAGGCTAAATCCATATTCAAATGTGTTATTAAAAGATAAATACATAAGGATCATCACGACAATACTTATTGGTAATCCATAAAGTAAGGCTTTCAGTCCATAAAAAATACTTTCATAGTTCATCATTCTATTAAAGCCACTAGGTGTCATTCCGACCGATTTAAGCATTGCAAACTCACGCTTTCTAAGCGAAATGCTAGTTGAAATCGTATTAAAAATATTCGCGACAGAAATGGCCGATATTAAGACGATAAATCCATATGTGAATACAGACATTAATAAAATCACTTGTTCACTTTGTTGTCTATTTTTAAATATGTTATAGACGTAAAGGTTAGGAGACTTCACTTCTTCAATAGCTTCTTGAGTGGCCATTGGATTAGAACTACTTAAATATAAATATTTATAAGACTCACCTTCGAAACCATCGCTCAATAACTGTCCTAATGTACTAGCCGATACAATAATATTTAACCCTCCTGGATGTGCTGTGTGTACACCCATCGGAATTTTGTCAGTTAGAGCAGCAATAGTAACAGAGTTTACATAGCTTCGTTCACCAGTTTCGTAGTTAAGGTTAAATAGGTCAATACTTTCTCCTCGTGTTGTATGGATCGTCTTTGTTTCAATTACTTTATTAAGGTCATAATCTTTGTATGACACTTGGTCAATGACAATCGCTGGTAAAACTCCATCTTCATGAATGCTATCTATATTAACCCCAACCTCTTTCGCATACGCTTCATAACTTTCTTCATCTAATCCGATTACTTCCACATAGTATGGGTATTTTCCATCTTCAAGAACACTCGGGTCTTCTTTCACAACTTGCTTTAATTCTTCGGCTATTTGGTTTTCCTCTATCCACGCATGTAGTTGAACTTCTTCAAGAAGAGTTGACTCCGTTACAAAATCTACATTCATTAGTGGTCGCAAATCCTCTTCCACAGTAGTATTACTACCAGAAATTTGAATATCAAAATTAATATTGTCTTGGGAAAGCTCTACTGATTTTTGTAAGTTGGATGTGAAAAAAGCTACAGTTAGAAACAAGACAATACTGATGACTAGTGAAAATACGGTAGCTTGATATCGTCTTTTGTTTCTTTTCAAGTTTTTCAACCCGATTTCCGCTTCGATACCAAAGAGCTTACGAACAAGTTTAGATGTTTTTACTTTTTTACCTGTAAGCTTCACATCTTCCGTTTGACGGATTGCATCAATGGCTGATACTTTCGATGCCTTTCTTGCTGGTATATAAGTAGATAAGAAGATTGTCAAAGCAGAAACGAAGCAAGCAACAAATATCGTCATCGGAGTTACAACTACAGATAAACTTTCGGTAGTATTTAGCGCTTCATTTATGAAAGTGTTTATAAAATAGAAAGTAACGCCTATTCCAGCAATACCTGAGACAATTCCGATTGGGATACTAATTCCCCCAATTATGATACCTTCAAAGAACACGGAATTTCTTTTTTGTTTCTTCGTCGCTCCCACACTAGCAAGCATCCCTAAATGTCTCGCACGTTCTGATACACTTATCGCAAAAGCATTATATATTAAGGATATCGACCCGATAATAATAATCCCCATAATAATTCCACATAGTGAATATAATGTGACATGTAACGTATCTACATTCGTAACTCCGTAGTAGCGAAGCAATTCATTGTTAAAACTTTTAGAAGGGATGTCGAGCTTTTCGGCTAACTTTTCGGCATTTTTATAAATAGAACGGTTCACCTTGTTCACAACAACAATCGCATTTACCGTTTCGTTTTCTGTTAAGTTTTTTTCATCAATATAATTAATAATTGTATAACCCGGCGACCACGTCGGCTCCCATGTCGGCCGCTCTATTATTCCAACTACCGTATAGGTTTGAGCTATTTCGGTACGAATTTCTTCAATAACTCCAGTTTCTCCCCTTTGTAATGAATCGGTTTGGGTTAAAGGCTCTATAGTCGCTTCCGTCCAACGATTACCTACATCAAACGTTAATTCATCACCTATTTGATAATCTACCTTCGCATTTCTTTTAATTTCATGAGAAATAACAATTTCGTTTTCAGACTTTGGTAGTCTACCTTCTTTTAATTCGATTGGGAAATTTTTAAAACCTTGTTCATTATATTGCTTAATAAAAACATAAGGTTTATTTTCATTTTGGGACTCATTTAAAGCTGCATATCCTAAGTCTCTTGATAGTATGAGTTCTTTTGTATGTTCATCCTTTTTTATCGCTTCAATTTGTTCTGTATGAACTTCTTTATACACAACGTGCCAATGGCCTTCATCCGCGATAGATTGTCGCTTTAATAAATCTAAAAAAGAAACCCCTAAAGTTGCAACGGCAGTGATCATCGCAACAGAAATAATAACCCCAATGATCGTTACTAGCGTTCTTCGTTTATTTTCTTTTAAATGTCTTACGGTTAATTTATTGACGATGTTCATGGACGAATCACCTCGTCTTTAGCGATTCTGCCGTCTTCAATCGAGATTACGCGGTCTGCTTGTAAGGCGATTCTTTCATCATGTGTAATAATGATTAGTGTTTGATTAAATGTTTTATTGAACATTTTTAGTAGCTCGATTATTTCTTTACTATTTTTGCTATCTAAGTTACCTGTAGGTTCATCCGCAAGCATAATTGCAGGATTGCTTATAACCGCTCTTCCTATCGACACACGCTGTTGCTGTCCACCAGAAAGCTGATTAGGTAAATGGCTTAAGCGACCTTCTAACCCTAGTATTTTCGCAATTTCTTTAAATTGTTTTTGGTCTACTTTTTGCTCATCTAGCAGAAGTGGTAATGTCATATTTTCTTCTACTGATAGAACAGGAATTAAATTATAAAACTGATAAATTAACCCGATTTGTCTTCTTCTAAAAATCGCTAGTTGTGTTTCGTCCATTTGATAGATATCTGTATTATCAACAAGTACTTTTCCGCTTGTCGGTCGGTCTACTCCACCTAATAGATGTAGCAATGTAGATTTCCCAGAACCTGATGGGCCGATAATCGCCACAAATTCTCCCTTTTTGACCGAGAATGATACATTATCTAACGCCGTTACTGCTGCATCTCCTTTTCCGTACACTTTAGACAGATTTTCAATTTGTAAAATATTCATATATAAACCCTCCACTGTTTTGATGATTTTAGTTTATCTGTCTAAAATGACTATAAAGTGACTTTTTTCGTGACAATTTAGTCACTTAACGTTTTGTGCTCAAATAACTCTTTTGTAAAACTTAATTTGAAACTCAGTTCCGGCTCCCCATTCACTTTTCACTTCAATATCTCCCTGTTGACTCGTAATAATGCTGTTAGCCATTGCTAGGCCGATTCCAACGCTATCTTCTCCCGCGTGTTTTCCTTTAAAGAACCGTTTAAATATGTAAGGTAGGTCTTCTTTCGGTATTCCGGTGCCGCTATCTTTTATCGTAATCTCTGTAAAAAGTGCATTTTCTTTATAAGAAATAGTAATAGTCCCTTGTTCTGGTGTATGCTCGACACAGTTCTTTAAAATGTTAATGAGTGCTTCTGTTGTCCAATTTAAATCACCGGTATAGGTTACAGAATCGTCTCCATCAATGTTTAATGATAACTGCTTAATGTCCATTGGAATGAGAACTGGTTGTAACGCTTTTTGAACTAGTTGAGATACTTGAACTTTTTCTTTTTTAAAGTTTACCGTTCCCGCATCTATTTTGGACAGCTTTAATAGTGAGGATACTAACCATTCAATCCGCTCTAATTGCTTTTCAATATTATTGGTAAACTCGATTCGCTTTTCTTCTTGGAGATTTGGGTTTTGAAGTAAATCTGTCATGACCATCATCGACGTTAATGGTGTTTTTAACTGATGAGAAATGTCTGAGATGGCGTCTGTTAGCTTCATTTGGTCTCTCCGTAAAGATTCACTTTGCTCCGATAACATTAGCGTCACTTTGTAGATATCATTTTTTAAAATGCTCAACTCTCCTTCATAGTTGTCGCGGACATCTAGCGTAAAATCTCCATTACTAATCCTTCTTAAATAACTAGAAAGCTCGGCGATTTCCTTGTAACGCCAATTTGTGAAAAATAGAAAACATACGATTAAGCACATTGCCGTAGCAAATACGAACGCGCTAGCTACAAGACCTTCAAAAATGGAAGTAATAATGGTCCCAACAACAGTTACTGCTGCTATAAGTAAAATAAAACGTTGAATTTCTGGATTCCGAAACACCTTAACCACCAACCTTATAGCCGAGACCACGTACTGTTTTAATAATCGTTGGGCTTTGTGGGTTATCTTCTAACTTCTCTCTTAAACGTTTAATGTAAACGGTCAAAGTATTGTCATTCACAAAATCCCCAGCTACATCCCAAATACGCTCTAACAACTGATTTCTCGTCAAAACTTGTCCAATATGATTGGCAAAAATGAGAAGCAACCGATACTCTAGTGCTGTTAACAACACTTCTTGCCCTTGTTTATATACTTTTCCTTCTTGTGTATTAATAGAAATGTTCTCTATATTAATCGTCGTTGCTGGCGGAGTATTGGCTTGTTTGTTATACCTTCGTAGTACCGATTTAATACGAGATAACAATTCCCGAATACGAAACGGTTTTGTTATGTAATCATCTGCTCCCATATCCAGTCCCATTACGACATTTACTTCATTGTCTAACGCTGTTAAGAAAATAACTGGCTTATCCTGTTGTTTTTTTACCGCTTCACACAATTCATATCCAGTTCCATCCGGTAATGATAGGTCAAATAAACATAAGTCGATATGATCTAACTGTGTTGCGATAACGTCGCTAGCTGATTCCACATCATGGCAAATGATTGTTTGATAGTCTGCATCCTGTAAGGAATATTCCAAACCAGAAGCAATTGTTTTATCATCTTCTACAATAAGTATTTTCATTTTCAACATCCTAACTCGGTTACTTGAGAAACTATCATTAGTTTACAGAAAAAAGGAGAGCAACAAAAGGGTAAGCTGTATGATATTGGCGATAATTTGTTAAAGAATGTCCTTTTATCGTAAAGGTAACACGTACCTAACAATACTCTTCGGCAAACAAAGGAAACCACGTCTTATCCTTTTTCCACTCCAAGAAATAAAAAGCCATTCAACTCCCACCTAAATGTATTAGGAAGGAGATGAAAGGCTGTATTTTAATTAGTACACGGGTTAGCCCGTGAGAAAGATATGGGAAAAATGAATCGGAAAGGAAGCTGCTCCTCTTACCGAGTGAACAAAGGACATCCCCCTCCGTTCGTGCTTTATATTTTTTTGAAGATTAATGTAGCATTATGTCCACCAAAGCCTAAGGAGTTGGACATTACTACTTGTAGATTCTTTTGACGGGCTACATTTGGTACATAATCCAAATCTAATTTTTCGTCAGGCGTTTCGTAATTAATAGTTGGTGGCATCACTCCATCTCTCATCGCTAATATGGAGATGACCGCTTCTAAGGCTCCAGCGCCACCTAATAAGTGGCCAGTCATTGATTTAGTTGAACTTACAGACAGATTGTAAGCATGCTCTTTAAATACAGTTTTAATTGCATTTGTTTCATATAGATCATTGTATGGTGTGGAAGTTCCATGTGCATTTATGTAATCAATCTGTTGATGAGATATTCCAGCTTCTTCAATTGCTTCGCGCATCGCCCGCGCTGCACCTTCTGCATCTGGAGCTGGTGTTGTAATATGGTAAGCGTCTCCTGTAGCACCATATCCGATAATTTCCGCATAAATTTTCGCACCACGTGAGCGTGCATGTTCAAGCTCTTCTAATATGAGGATTCCACTTCCTTCTCCAAGAACAAAGCCATCACGATTTTTATCAAAAGGACGGCTCGCCTTCTTAGGGTCTGGATTTTTTGACAAGGCTGTCATGTTAGAAAATCCAGCGATCGTCATTTCTGTTATAGCTGCTTCTGTTCCTCCAGCAACAATCACGTCTGCTACCCCGAGCTGAACTGAACGAAACGCATCACCAATTGAATTTGCTCCAGAAGCGCAAGCAGTTACAGAGCAATTATTTATTCCTTTTGCACCGAGTTCAATCGATACTCGACCTGCCGCCATATCTGGAATGAGCATCGGAATAGTAAACGGACTCACCCTCCGCTGACCTTTATTGAGGAATTTTTGGAACTCTTCTTCAAATGTTCCAATACCACCAATTCCAGAGCCAATCCATACTCCTACTCTCTCTGCGACTGCGTTTTCACCAACTTTTAATCCCGCATCTTCCATTGCCATTTTACTAGCAGCAACAGCAAATTGACTAAACCGTCCCATCCGTTTCGCTTCTTTTTTATCCATATAGTTGGCCGGTTCAAAGTCCTTTACCTCTCCTACAATGGAAACATCCACTCTATTTTTATCAATGGTAGTTGACTCTGCGATTCCAGAAACACCATTTTTAATATTCTCCCACGTAATCAATGCATCATTTCCTACTGGAGTAACCGCACCGACACCTGTAATGACTACTCTCTTTTTCACAAATATCTCTCCTAATCACTAACTATTAAACTAATACTTACCTATAATAGTTTATTTTAACAAATGAGTATCATTCCTTCTAATTTATTGACTTAAAAAACTAAATATTTCGTAAAATTATTATTTCGCTTGATTTAAATGGACGAAACGGGACTCGGAGTACAAAAAACCTTCCCATGAAATAAAATAAATTGGGAAGGTGTAATGTGGAAGAAGAACTCTGTCCACTTTAAATCAATAGATTAAAAAGGTCGGGGTCTTTGTTGACTTCCATGAAGGAAAAGCCTTTTTTCTTCATACGGTCGATTAATCCTTGATAGTTTTCTCTCTTTTGAATCTCGATACCTACTAATGCTGGTCCGTTTTCTTTGTTATTCTTTTTTGTATACTCGAATCTTGTAATATCATCTGTTGGATCTAAAACTTCTATTAGAAACTCTCTTAATGCACCGGCTCTTTGTGGGAAGTTTACGATAAAGTAATAGAGTAGTCCCTCATAGAGCATGGAGCGTTCTTTAATCTCCTGCATTCTTCCGATATCATTGTTGCCCCCACTAATGACAAGGACAACATTTTTCCCTTTAATTTCATCCTTGTAAAAATCTAATGCTGCTACAGTTAAAGCGCCTGCTGGTTCTACAACAATGGCATGTTCATTATACAACTCTAGAATACTCGTACATACTTTACCTTCTGGAACGACAATGATGTCTTCAAGCTCACGACAAATTTCAAAAGTTTTACTGCCTGGAGTTTTTACTGCACACCCGTCTACAAAGTTATCAATATCATGGAGGGTTATGACCTTGTTTTCTTTTAAGGATTCCTTCATACTTGCAGCCCCAGCCGGCTCAACACCAATCATTTTTGTATCAGGTGAAACACTTTTAATATAGGTGCTTAGACCAGACATTAAGCCGCCCCCACCAATTCCAGCAAAAACATAATCCACTTTCTGATCACAGTCATTCATAATTTCTATCGCTACCGTACCTTGACCAGCAATGACTTTTTCATCATCAAATGGATCGATGAACGAGCGATTTTCTTCTTCTGCACAACGATTCGCTTCTTGATAAGAATCGTCAAAAGTATCACCAGTTAAAATAATTTCTACGTACTCTTTACCGAATAGTTTTACTTGGTTAATTTTTTGCTTTGGTGTTGTAGTCGGCATAAAGATTTTTCCATGAACTTTTAGTTTATGACATGCAAAGGCAACCCCTTGTGCATGGTTACCTGCACTCGCACAAACGACACCATTCTCAAGCTCCTTCTGGCTTAAAGATGCCACTTTATAGTACGCCCCTCTTAACTTAAAAGAACGAATATGCTGCAAGTCTTCCCTTTTCAGAAAAATATTACATCCAAATTTCTCAGATAGTCGTTCATTTTTTTGTAACGGTGTATGGCTAACAACATCTTTAATCTGTTGATAAGCAATCATTACATCTTCGAGTTGTACAGTTTTCTTATTGATTACGGTTTTTTCACTCATTTATGTTTACCACTCCAGCTTTGTCAGTTTAACTTTTTAAAGTATCTAAAAAGTTACTCATAATGCAAAATTTAAAATATTCCTTCTATTCTAACCTAGTTTCTAAAACTATGGCAATGAATTTAATTAAAAAATCTCTAAAAAAACACTCTTCTTAACGAATGAGTGTTTTTACCGTTTGGTATAAGGAATTACCACTAACAGCAATAATCATAAGGATGTAACGGCAGTTTAGCTGGGGATTTCCATTTCCATGTGCCTACCTTCCAATGCCAGGCACCTAAGGCGGCAGCACAAGCATCAATCGAATGACTTTGTTCAGCAACAGTTGCTGGTATTCCGATAAGCTGTTGTTCTTCAAGCCAATTTAATAATACCCTTCTCACTTCTAAGTCTTGCTTATACGTTAGGACATAACGCAATTCGTTTGGAGACATTCTGGAACCGATAATGGCACCAGGATGCACTTCCACCATTGATATAGGGTGTTTCGATTTCTGTGTTGCAATTTCTCTACTAAGTTTGATTCCTCTTAATGTTAAATATACCATCCGGTTTAAAGTAGGAGGCATAACAGATCCTGGCCTCATCCCGATTTCAACAGTAAACTTTCGCAACTCACGATCTGATTCTCTATCCCCTCCACCGTCTTCATATGACAAGGGAGCGTCGATACCAATTACGACTTCATCTAATTGAGATTGTACTACAACCTCTTTTAAGATTTCTTCATCACTCATATCGCTTCTACACTTAACAAATTTCAATTGCCCTTTTTGTAATTCAAATACTGTAAGCACTGTATCCTTATGGTTACTAGGACCTGATAAATCAATTCCTATGACTCTCATAATATCACCACACTATTTATTTATTACTATTGCTAATTTGTAGTTTGCGTGTTGGTTGAGTTCTTCTAAAAAATGATTCATTTCTTCGTTTGATCGGAATTTACATTCGAGAATATAGCAACCGTCCCCGCTTATTTTATAATTATTTAAAACATATTCTTTTTTTGTATTAACGAATGATAGATAAGATTGATGAAAGATACTTTCTGTAATGATTGTAATAAAAGCATGTATAACAAATCCTAGTTTGGCTACGTTCACTTTTACGGTATATCCTTCAATCACCCCACTATCCTCTAACTTCTCCACTCTCGCGGAAGTGGCGGGACCAGTCAGATGAACTTTTTCCCCTAATTCTTTCATTGTTATTCGACTGTTTTTAGATAGTTCGTCCAAAATCCGCATGTCCGTGTTATCTAACATTTATTTTTAACTCCTTTCATTAATAAAGTAAAATCGCTAAAAGACTTTATTTAATCTATATATCGTTGATAAGGTCATAGTTTAGAATAGACATTGTTAAAACAATTTTTTAAATGAAATGGAGCTAATCGCTATGAATATACAACAAATTCGTAATGCAACAATCGTTGTAAACTATGCTGGGAAAAAGTTTTTAATTGATCCAATGTTAGCGAAAAAAGGAGCATATCCACCTTTCCCAAACGCACCTAGACAAGATCAAAATAATCCGTTAGTGGAATTGCCAACTACTATTGACACAATTATTGAAGGTATTGATGTTGTCATCGTTACTCATCTTCATTATGATCATTGGGATGAAGCTGCAATAAAAGCTTTACCAAAGGATATCAAATTATTTACTCAAAATGAAGAAGATGCAATTGAAATTCGAAATGCTGGATTTCGAAATGTAGAAGTTTTACAAGAAGATACTGTATTTGATGGAATTCAATTAATTAAAACGAAAGGCGAGCATGGAAGAGGTGAAATTTTAAAATTAGCAGGGCTAGTATGCGGTGTAGCCTTCAAACACGCTAATGAAAAAACGTTATATGTAGCCGGCGATACGGTTTGGTATGATGCAGTTCAAGAAGTTATCGATACACATAAACCTGAAATTATCGTAGTTAATGCTGGAGATAACCAATTCTTTGAAGGTGGTTCTCTAGTTATGGGTAAAGATGATGTTTATGAAGTATACAAGGCTGCTCCTAACGCAAAAATTATTACTGTCCATATGGAAGCTGTAAACCATTGGGGATTATCTAGAGAAGAATTAAAAAATTTCTTGACGAATAAAGGTATTGCGTCTAGTGTGTTAGTACCTGATGATGGAGAATCGTACGAGCTTTAAGTTATTAATATAAATAAAAGCGGACTCGTTTTCTTGAGGAAAAGCTAAAATACTAAAGATAAAAAGACCTTGGGGGTCTTTTTATCTTTTTGTAAGTACATATTATTTAAGAGATTATTTGCGAATACTTCCTTATTACCTCCCTAACTTTTTTAGCGATTTGAGTCCCCACTGCCTTGTCTAACAAAGTTCTAGACAGATAGAATTACTACATTTGGAAAAAAATGTGTGGATGAGGGACTATGTCCACATTAACCGTCGTATCTGAGTGCGACGTTTTTTAGTTGGGTGTAGTTTCTTAATGCTTCTAGGCCTTTTTCTCGGCCGAAGCCGCTTTTTTTGTATCCGCCGAATGGCATTTGGATTCCGCCGCCAGCTCCGTAGTTGTTGATAAATACTTGGCCGCTCCGTACTTTGTTCGCGATACGATGCGCTCGTTTTACATCGTTCGTCCAAATACCAGTAACTAAGCCAAACTCTGTATTGTTGGCAAGTTGTAGTGCTTCTGCCTCGGTCTCAAAACTAAATACAGACAGGACTGGGCCAAAAATTTCTTCTTGAGCTAGTTTACAGGCTGGATCCACGTGGTCTAATACGGTTGGAGCAAAATACGAACCGCCCTCGCCACCTTCTACATCCACTCCTCTTCCCCCTGTAAGTACTTTAATCCCTTCAGCTTCTGCAGCAAAGATAAATGACTCAATTCGTTCAAATTGCTTTTTTGATAGAATTGGGCCAATATCCGGATCTGATATACCAGGACCTACCTTCAGCTCTTTCATTCGGTTGACAACTTTCGCTACAAACTCTTCTTTAATCTCTGCTTCTACTAAAAGTCTTGATCCAGCTGAACATGTTTGCCCTGCATTTTGAATAATAGATTTAACGACCCATTCTAACGCTGCATCTTGGTCGCAGTCACTAAACACGATATTCGGTGATTTTCCACCTAATTCAAGTGTAACTGGAACGATGTTTTCCGCCGCTGCCTTCATGACGGCCATGCCGGTCGGTACAGAACCTGTAAATGTTATATGATTAATGTCACGGTGCGAGCATAAAGCAGTTCCAGCGTCATACCCATAGCCAGTAACGATGTTCAATATTCCTTTTGGTAGCTTCGTTTCCGCGAACAACTCAGCTAGCTTTAGGGCAGTTAATGGGGTATCCTCTGCAGGTTTCACAACACAAGCATTTCCTGTTGCAATCGCCGCAGCGACACTTCTTGAAATAATTTGAATCGGATAATTCCACGGAATAATATGGGCGGTTACCCCCACAGGTTCTCTTACCGTATAATCAATAATTCCATATTCGACGGGAATTGTTTCCCCAAGAATTTTATCTGCCATTCCTGCATAGTATTCGAAGTATCGTGCAGCCGCCTCTACGTCTGCATACGCCTGGGACAACGGTTTTCCTACATCGATTGTCTCTAGCTTTGCCAAGTCATCTTTGTTCTCACGGATTTTTGCAGCTATCTCTAGCAAAATATAGCCTCTTTCATGAGGACGGAATGTTTGCTGCCATTCTTCCGATTCAAAAGCCTTTCTCGCTGAGCGAACTGCAGCATCTATATCCTCTGCCTTGCCCATAGGAACTAGGGCAACTTGGTCTCCAGTTGAGGGATTTATGACAGTAATGCTCTCTCCTGAAGCGCTTTCTACCCATTCTCCATTTATATACATTTTTAGATTTTTCATCATTCACCGCTCCCTTTCACGCTTTACTTACAGTCCTCTTCCACCATCTACATGAAGGACGGTTCCTGTTACCATCCGCGCTTCATCGGAGCATAAATAAACTGCTGCATTGGCAATGTCAATTGGCTCGATTAACTTGCCTAAAGGAACACTTTGCTTGAATACGGAGTCCTTCATTTTATCGACATCTGCTCCTTCAGCCGCAAATTGTCCGAGCATTTGTGTATCACTTGGACCTGGGTGTATTACATTTACTCTTACCTTTTTCGGAGCGAGCTCAATCGCTAAAGCTTGTGAGAAAGAAACGGCAGCCCCTTTTGAAGCGATATAAGAACTCAGTCCAGGACGTGGTCGGACTGTCGAAATGGAAGCAACATTGACGATAACCCCTTCTTGATCTGATAATGCTTTTACAACAGCACGGTTCATTAAAAATACAGCTGTCGTATTGATTGCGATAATTCGGTTCCACTCATCAAGCGTTACGTCCTCAATCGGTGTAGATTTTTGGGCAATGCCGGCAATATGTACTAATCCATCAAGTTTTCCAAAAGCTTGAATAGCTTGCGCGACAACATTTTCTGCCTGTTCCTCTTTCGTTAAATCCCCTTCTACTGTTAAAAAATTGTTACTCTTTTCGGATAGGGAAGCAACGGAAAGATCACAGGCAACGACATTCGCACCTTCCTCTAAAAAGCGATCAACTGTAACTTTACCCATTCCGCCTGCAGCACCAGTTATAATATATGTTTTTCCAGAAAGTCTCATTATCTTATCTCCCTTTCTATCTTTCTGTTTAGAAACGAGGAAGGCCAAATTGCACGCCTCCCTCTTTCGTAAAAATCTATTATTATGCTAATGTTCTTTCTGTATTAGCTAACATAGCTTCTATAATCGCTTGCCCCATTTCTTCTGTTGTCGCCGTTCCTCCTAAATCTGCTGTTAATACTTTCCCTTGTTTCACTACAGATTCAATACCAATCATTATTTTTTCTGCAAGGTCGTTGCGACCTAGATGCTCCAGCATCATTGCCGTTGACCAAATTTGAGCAATTGGGTTGGCTTTTCCCGTCCCTGCTATATCTGGTGCAGAGCCGTGTACAGGTTCAAACATCGATGGATATTCACGGTTTGGGTTTAAGTTAGCAGATGGTGAAATTCCTAAACCTCCAACGAGAGCCGAGCCTAAATCAGATAAAATATCCCCAAAAAGGTTGGAAGCAACGACAACTTCAAAAGATTGTGGTCGCTGAACAAAATAAGCAGCTAGTGCGTCAATATAATTTTCTTCAAGCGTAATTTCAGGATAATTACTAGCCACCAACTGGACAGCCTCATCCCATAGCTTCATAGAATGGATAACTGCATTCGATTTCGTTCCGCTTGTCACCTTTTTTTTGCCGTTTTTCTTTGCATATTCAAAGGCAAACTGAGCAGCGAGTGATGTGCCACGTTTAGTAATAACCGTATTTTGTATCGCTAGTTCCAGTTCCATCCCTTGATAAAGTCGTCCTCCACTATTGGAATATTCTCCTTCTGCGTTTTCACGGACTATGACAAAATCAATTTCCACATCATCGTATCTCGTTTTCATCCCATCTAGCTTTTTTACTGGTCGTAAATTAATATATTGCTGGAATTGTTTACGAATCGGCATAATTAATTCCCAAATCGTTATCTCGTCAGGGACACGTTCGTCACCGATTGCTCCAAATAGAATAGCGTCATAGTTTTTCAGTGTCTCCATACCGTTTTCTGGCATCATTTTACCGTGTTTTAAATAATAATCAGAATTCCAATCGAACATATCTGCTTGAAATTGAAAGGTTGAATCTTGCTCTTTTAGACCTTCCAATACTTTTAAGGCTTCCTTCATTACTTCAGGACCGATTCCATCTCCTGGAATGACTGCAATTTTATATTGTGACATCTCTTGTTCCCTCACTCGTCTTTTCCTCTATTTAAAAACAGTAAAGCTGCTGTTCGGTACATTTCTGTTGTTTCTGCCAATTCGTCGATATCTACGTATTCATCAATTTGATGTGGAACTTCGCGGTCGCCTGCACCAGTTGTGACAATAGGAACTCCAGCTAGATGGAGGAATGTTCCATCTGTCGCACCAGGAACTCCGTTATAAACAGGGGGCTTTCCAGTAACTTCTTCATATGCTTTTGCAATGGCTTGCACGACTGGTTCGTTTATATCTGTTTCTGTCCAAGGTCGGTCCTCAATCACTTCAAACTCCGCTCTAAAGTTTTCATCATCTTGAGCAAACCTGTCAAAAATATGTTGAATTTCTTTTCTTATCTCTTCATGATTTTGTCCAGGAACCGTTCTTACATCTAGTGTCGTCATACATTGATCTGGAACGACATTAATTTGAGCATCCCCACGAACAGGTGCTTGCAGAATCGTCGGTGTAATACTCGGCCAGCCTAATTGTGGATGGCAGCCAAGTCTTTCCTTTTCTCGTTGCTCGTAGTCGTCTAATGCACATATAATTTTAGCCATTCTCGTATTTGGGTTAATTCCGCTAAGAGGCATTGCTCCGTGAGCCATTTTTCCATACACACGAATTACGATACGCATTGCCCCTTTTTGACTTACACATATTTGATTTTCTTCCGGTTCACAAATAATAGCGCCGTCTACATTATCAGCCCAACCTTGCTTAATAAAATGCTTTATACCGATCATCATTCCTTCTTCATCGCACGGAATACAAAGAATTATTTTTCCTGACCACTCTTCTTTATCCCTTAAAATTGAATGAGTTGCGGTGATCATGCAGGCAAGATTTCCTTTCGTATCATTCGTACCGCGACCGTACATCCTTCCGTTTTCGATAACCGCTCCAAACGGGTCGTATGTCCAAGCTTCTCGATCTCCCTCTGTTACTACATCCGTATGCCCTTCAAATAGCAATGTTGGGCCTGGTTTTCCAGAATCAACGATACCAATTACATTCGGCCGGCCTGGCTCGACTTCTTCTACATGAACTTCGATACCTAAATCTCTTAAATATTGCGCAACATAATTCGCTACTTTTTCTTCGTTTCCTCCTTCCACACCTGGACGATATACACTAGGGATTTGGACAAGTTTTTGCGTTAATTCAATAACTTCCTCTCGATCTCTCACACTTCTATTTTCATGGGATTGTTTGATAGACGGCATAGTATACCCCTTTCTTTTTCAATATTCAAAAAACTGTAAATAAAAGGGGGATGACAGCTGTAGATATAGCGACGTTTCGCGAATCCTTGGTCATCCACCTTATGGAGTTAGCCAGTTAGGCTTGTAGCTTATTTGAATTAGATATAATCGTTTCTTTTGTTAATAAACTTACGATAACAAAGGCTAGTAGTGAAAAGATAATTGGAAATACAACAGAATGAACTCCCATCATATTTGGTGCGAAATTATGAACAATAATATAGGAAGATACACCGACAACCATCGAAGCGAGTGCCCCATGCTGATTACCTCGTTGCCAATATAGTCCCATAATGACTGGCCATATAAAAGCGGATTGTAAACCACCGAAAGCAAATAAGTTTAACCAAATTAATAAGTCTGGTGGACTTAACGCCATCGCAAATACGAGAATTCCAAGAACAGTCGTCACACCGAAACTAACTTGTTTTATTTGTTTGCTTGAAGCTGATGGTTTAATGAAGTTTAAGTACACATCTTTTACAACCGCAGAACTTACTAATAAAAGAAGCGAGTCAACCGTCGACATAATGGCAGCTAACGGTGCTGCTAGTACGATTCCAGCTAGCCATGGTGGCAATACTTCCATCGTAATTAATGGCATAACAGAGTCTCCCACTGCAATATCTGGAAGGATTGGACGTGCAAATACTCCAATTAAATGCATTCCGAGCATAATAAAGCCGACTACGATTGTTCCAGTAATTAACGCTCGGTGCATTGCTTTTGAACTTTTATACGACATCGCACGA
Source organism: Sutcliffiella cohnii (assembly GCF_002250055.1). Lineage (NCBI taxonomy): Bacteria > Bacillati > Bacillota > Bacilli > Caryophanales > Bacillaceae > Sutcliffiella > Sutcliffiella cohnii. The sequence goes on along the minus strand of NZ_CP018866.1, from coordinate 1,252,811 downwards.
ACGGTAACTTGTGGAAGGGCAACAACTCCAACACCAACTAATATCCAGAAGGACGAAACATAGGCTGGAGTAAGTCCGCCGTCATGTCCAAATGGTGTTACTAAATTTGGGTTTTCCCTAGCAAGATCTGAGATAATATTTGAAATCCCACCTCCTGCAATAATCGTCCCAATTAAAATGATTAATGTACCAACAAACATGACAACCCCTTGAATGGAGTCAGTTACTGCAACAGCACGGAATCCGCCGATAATAACATAAATGATGACACAAACTGCAAATATAAATAGGGCAGATGTATAAGAAAGACCTGTTAATGATTCTATTAATCTTGCTCCGCCTACCCATTGAGCTGCCATTGCGGAAAAGATAAAGATAATAATACTGAAAGCAGCTACAAGGGATACAGACTTACTGTTATTGTAACGACTACGTAAAAAATCAATGAGGGTAATTGCTTTATATTTGCGGGCGTATATCGCAAATTTTTTCCCTAAAATAAGTAATGTAAAATAACCTGTCGCCACTTGAGCCATCGCAAGAAGTACCCAGCCCAATCCTTGCGTATAGGCAGTACCTGGTCCACCGATGAAACTACTCGCACTTCCGTAAGTGGCTACCATTGTCATCGCTAAAATGAATCCGCCTAACTCCCTGCTTCCGAGAAAGTATTCCTGCAAGAAGTTACTAGAATTTTTCAGATGACGAGACGACCAAAAGCCAACAACAAAAATGGAGATGACAAAAATTATTAATGGAAATATTACTTGCCAGTTCATTTTGTCTCCTCCTCTTCCTCAAAACTAACTTCTGTTAAGAATCCTTTCACAACTATAATAACGAGTACGATCATTATAATTGTTCCTACAACACAGCTATAAAAAAACCACGCTGGCAATCCGAACACATACGTATATTCTTCTGGAGGTGTTGATCCTAACCCGTAAGCGAAGCCATACCACCATATAAAGTTAAAAATAACGAGTCCAACACCGATTAATGCTTCCCTATTGGCGATTTTAAATCGTGGATCATTATGATCTATCTCATTATGATTCATATCTCTCTCTCTCCCTTCATCTCAAAAAACTGATTCCTTACACGTGCAAAAGGAAATCTCACCTATTCCGCCCTTTTTAAAACGTAATCTTTTAAACATGCTTGCAGGTTGCTCTCTTTCTATTGCCTCCTATCCCCCTTTTCTTTCATTTCTGAGATAACGGTTAAACCAATTTACAGAATATTTTAAATTTATAGTATAACAAAATAAATGACAAGCACATTAGACATAATATCCAATCATCACCCCAAAACATTTTCCACTTTGTCTAGGTGTGGACAGAGGGACGGGTTTCTTATCCAGGGAAAAAATGGGGAATTCAACATCTTACGAACCTACATAAATACGAATAAAAATAGAAAACCTACCTATCATATTGTAAAATTTGAAACTCCGAAGAATCAAATTATACAAAAATAATGGAAGGTTTTCTACTATAATTAATAACACATGGGTAGTGGCAAAGGAAAAACGATCATTAAAAGTGTATAATATCCCTGTCCATTTATCCAATTCTGTTTACTTAATATTGGTTGAATTCCTGTATCCCAACCCTATTGTACATTTTCAATCGAAAATTTATTAGTACTATATAGCCACGGTTGTATACTAGCTCCAATTAATCCAGACTCATTCTGTAGTTCTGCAGATTTGAGCTCAACACCATTAACTAATGCCCTTAATCCCTTATGTTTTAAATTTTCCTGTAAAAGGTAAATTATCCAATCTTCGTTTGCCATTACACCTCCACCTAATACAACTATTTGGGGATTAAACATATGAATAAGATTTATGATACCTATTGATAATCCTTGAATCATTTGTTGAACAACTTCTTTTGCTAATGGGTGACCTTCCTTATAAAAACGAAAAACTTCTTCCCCTGTAATTGAAGCAACATCGATGTGTTCCTCGCCATGCTCTGTCAACAGTTTGCTCATTCTTCTAGCAATCCATGTACCGGAAGCAAACGTTTCTAAGCAGCCAGGAAGACCACAGTTACATAATTCGCCATTCATATCAACCGACATATGGCCAAGCTCCGTAGCTCCACCCCAAGTACCGTGTATTAAGGAACCTTTCGTTAACACTCCTCCACCAACACCAGTTCCAAGTGCTAAACAAATGACTTCTTGATAGCCTTTCGCAGCCCCAAAATATTGTTCAGCAAGCGTCAACACGTTTACGTCATTATCTACATAAACCGGTAATTCAGAATAAGCTTTAATCTCTTCACGTAAATGAATGTCTCCCCAGTTACGAATGTTCGACGTTCCTGATAATATCTTCGCTTCCTGTACATGTACTTGACCTGCGGTACCAATTCCAATTCCACCTAAAGTGATGCTCTTTTTGTTAGCAAAAAGTGTTAGCTCCACAATTACTTCTTTTAACACTTGAAGTATTGCTTCTCTCCCAAGTTTTGGGGTAGGTACTTTCACTTGGTGAATGATCGTGCCGTCCCGTTGAACAATGCCTGCTGCTATTTTCGTTCCACCAATATCTACCCCAATGTTATAGTCCACGATTATTACCTCCCTACTGCTTTTTTGAAGCATGAGTATATTGCTTCCAAGGCTGAAATCCAAATTTCCCGTAATAGTTTAATAGTATTGTCCAATCGACCACCATATCTTCAACACCTTCCTTCTGTAAAAGAAGGACAATTTGTTCAAAGTACGATGTTCCTAAACCTTTTCCTTGATATTCCTTCGCCACACCAATCGGTCCAAGTCCACCGTATTTTTCCTTTAATAGCTCTTTCCAAAAAATACTCGGACCAATATAACCGTCGTTAAACGTGTGAACATGGGCAAAACCAATTAATGCATCTTCTTTAAAAAGCCCAACCGTTCCGTCGACACGTCGATCTTTTCGCAAAAAAGCTAACGTATCGTCGTACCATCTCTGACTGAAATTTGCTTGAATTAGCGACAATAAAGTAGACTGTTCCCCCTCTCGAAGCCTTCGAACCGAATAGCCTTCTTGTAGAGGATATTTTCCTGCATAATCGGAAATGCTCGTTCGTAAATCGTAGGCACTTCCTTCCACTTGATAGCCTTGCGATTGAAAAAAACGAATCGTTTCCGTACGCTCACTCGGTATGCCTGGAAATAAATGATAAGGGTCCATCCCTACAAGTACGTCTGCTCCACTCATCTGCTGTTCAAATTCTCGTAGCATGCCACTACCAATTCCTAAGCCGCGAAACTCTTTATCAACTAATATAGCACTAATCCAACAACCACCTTGCTCCGTATCTCTTTTAGAAACAAGGAAACCTACTACTCTACTGTTTTCAAGTGCAACGAATGATGCTTCCTCGTTCACCCACTCATTAGCAACTAAATTACGCTCGAATAATAGTTCCGTTATCGGAAAAGACTCCGCTAAGTTCTGATTCCATAGAGGGATGAACTCTTGCCAAGAACCATCCCAGTCTTTCCAACTACGAATTTGAATTTTCATAGGAAAAGCTCCCTTGCTCTAGCAATTTCACCGGTGACTTCCCTTGAAAAGTTAATTGTCCGTCTAATAGTTTCTTTAATTGATGAATCGTATGATCTGTGTAACTAAAAGTAGTAATATATGTGCCCACCGTCTTTGGTAAACGCTCGATTATTTGTGGATTCCAAAGAGAAACAACGATGATGCTTTCCGTCTTAGCTGATAATCGGTCCACTAACTCCACCCAGCCTCGTTGCAATTCTCTCCGTTCATTAATTAGTAGCACAACGACATCACCTTGTTGAACCGTTGTTACTATTTCAGCTATCTCAATTAATGTCGGATTTTCTCCACTAATATACGTTACTTCATATGGTTCCTCTGCAAAGACGACGTCGACAATTGCCTTTCTGTCTCCCATATAACTAATATCATTGTAAGAAGATTGCCCGATTACTTTGATTGTCTTTGTACGGTCTAACGGTAAAACATTACTTCTATTAAACTGTAACGTTATTCCTTCCGCTGCAATGCGATTCACCACTTCATGATATTGCTCTTCGACGATAGTAGTTGGATTTAAACTATCCGTGAGATTCTCATCGTCAATCCACTGTTTCTTCTTATTTAAAATCCGATGAACTGCAGCTTCGACTGTTGATAAAGGTAGCACTCCATTTACCACTGCACGTTCTACCGCTTCTACCATGGAATATTGAGAAGCAACATCTCGCCCACAAGCAAGTATAATATCGGCACCAGCTTGAACCGCCTTTACAGACCCTTCTTCTCTTCCGAAGTATTTCGCAATCGCATCCATTTCCATCGAGTCTGTGATGATTAATCCATCATATTCGTATTTTTCTCGTAACAGCGTTTGTAAAAAGTACGAACTTAATGTAGCTGGAAATTCACTATCTAATTGCGGATAAACAATATGGGCAGTCATTATCGCATCCATATTGTTGTTCATATTATCCATAAAAGGGACGAGTTCAAACGACTCTAACTGTTCTAACGTTTTATCTACCATCGGCAAGCTTAAGTGGGAATCAAACTCCGTATCTCCGTGTCCAGGGAAATGCTTACCTACCGCTAAAACCCCAGCGTCATGATAGCCTTGTATACTCGCTTTCCCTAATTGACTCACTTCTACCGGTGATTCGCCGAAGGATCGAGCACCAATTACTGGGTTATTCGGATTATTATTAATATCAATATCCGGCGCAAAGTTCATATTAAATCCAATCTTTTTTAACTGTTGCCCCATGACAAAGCTAGCATCGTACGCATTTTTTTCACTTTTCGTAGCACCGATCAGCATATTTCCAGGAGATACAACCATCGAATCCCATAAATAGGCAATCCCTCCGCCTTCTTGGTCAATCGATATCCATAATGGCGGACGGTTGTTGTTAACAGCGATTTGTTGTATATCTCGAATTAACGTAATTACTTTATTTATATCTCGTAAATTTCTTTGGAAAAGAATAACTCCCCCAACATTCCAGTCCACAATCGCCTTTTCAAGCTCAGCTGTTACTTCTTCTCCCCCAAAAGCAATAATAAACATTTGCCCAATCTTTTCTTTTAGAGTCCAATCTTTCACCACCATACGTTTCCCTCCATTCAAGCTATTGCTTCACTTTCGCTTCTTGCAATTGGACATCAAAGCCCACTTCAAACATTCTTCTCCAAGGCATATGAACATTTTCTAACTGAATATCATATTGTAACTCTTTCAATTCTTTTCCTATAAAAGTGTTAAGCTTTTCGTTCACTAGTTTTGTAACATCTTGTAATTGGGAACCTAAATATCTCGGTGTTAGACCTATCGTTGGTAGTACTTCATAAGATATATGCTTTCGCACGACCGCCTGATAGCCCCAATCTTCAACTAAACGACTATAGAAAAACGCTTTACTATTTTCTTTATGCCGTGGCGGACTTGTTACCTTATCTTGTCGATAGTAGGAAGCGATAATTGCGTGACTGACGACTGTCCCCATCGTATTTCCATTTGTGTTCCACGCTGCATAAGCAATTAATTCATCTAGTAGACCTTGTTTTTTCACTAACTGCATTAAAGAAACATCCGCACCGTTACAAATGGCAACATCCGCTAACGCTACATTCTTTCCTTTTGAAATAAAGTGCTTCATCGCATGGACAAACTCACGATAATTCACTTCAGAAAAATAAGAACGATTTCTAGTTTCTATTGCAAAGCTTGATTCCGCCATTCCATCTTGACCACCGACTGCAGAAGAATGGACCATAAGGAGTACATTATTCTCTCTTTCATCGTGTACAATAACGCCACCTGCAGAAGTAATATGAGACTTTATGCTTTCTCCTAATCTTCTATCTTCATATCTCGGAATAATGAAAGGACCATTAGTAGAAGAATAACGAATCGCTATTTCCGGTGTATAGTCATGCTCCTGACAGAAAACTCTCGTAAATAAAGTACATGCAATTTCATCTGCGCCAGGATAGATATTGACACAATCCATTAAATTACCTTTTTCAACTTGATACATTAAATGACGCTGTTCCCTCGCTGTAAACCCAAACTCAGAATTATCGTCTAACGGAATAATTAAGTAATCTATCAAATTGCTGTCTACTAGTTGTACAACATTCTTTGTAACGGCGAAGTTCGTCTTCCTTCTATTAAAATAGTCTGTCAATATTTCTTGCGGTATTTCCGCTTCTATTTTCGAAAACTCCGCTGTTTCCTCTTCACTTAATTGGTTTAGTTCCTTCTTATCCGATAACCATCCTAAACGGTAAATTCTTTGTCCATATTGCTCATAGTAACTAGGCTCTTCTTCATCACTATTGTAGGCCGGTACACGCATAATTAAGTTATAAGCATAAATTTGCAAATTTGGATTTTTGTCTTTTATTTCTTTTAGAACATGTAACCTTTCCAAACATTCTTCGATCGTTAATGAATGTAAACGAGATGGCACGATTCCACCGTATAAGAGCATATCAATAGAAACGATTAAATAATCTGCATCTATCGTTTCCTCTTTCACCCACTCTAACAGTTGAGGTACATTTGCAGGAGTTTTCATGTTACCTAGCATATTTTTGTTCGGAACGATCATATCCATGTCCGTCATGTCAGCTAATGCTTTCGGATATAAATAATTACAAGGTCTTTCATCTAATGGTACGTACACAACTTTTTTCATTTTTGGCCCTCCTTCTGTTCTTCAATTAAAACTTGCCACCAATCGTATAATTCTAAATAAATGGCATCGAAAATCATGAGACCGTCACCACTATTTACACACTCTTCCACTGCTTTTTTAAATTGAAAAGCGTCACCCTCGTACTCTTGTAAAAACAAACCTGCGATCACTGGTACATTTTGAGCAGTTACTTTTTTACTTAACTCAATAGCACCTTCTACACTGCGCCACTTCTCTTTTCCTTGCTGTATAGCTTCCCCTTCAAAAACGTCGGGATAATAGCAACCTGTTATTAAAAAGTCTAAACAATCCGCGTACCCTGATTTCATATAACCCTCTTCCATCCACGGAAAAGTTACTTCATTATGTACACTAGCCCAGTTCACACCTTCTTCATAAAACTCAGGGTACCAAGAACCTACATATATTCCAAAACCGACTTGCTCGTTCTTTTCTTTTACTAACCCTTTTGCTTGATGAACAAAGTTCGTAATATTCGTCGCTCTCCACGTTAACCACTTTTTATATAAAGAGCCTGGCTGAACACCATTTTTCTTTGGGATCAGTATATCTTCTGGCCAACATTCTATTTTTTTTCCGATATATCGTTCAAAAGTATTTCTACTAAACTCACTAAAGTCTCCGTTGATGTTAGGATAGCGACAACGGTCTAACACAACAGCATGAAAGTCGTACTTTTGTACAACTTCTTCTATTAAAGAGAGCTCATATTTTTGTACTTCTGGATGAATTGGATTGACAAAAATAGAAGGTTCATGAAATTCCTCCGCTTTTGTAAAGGTCGGAGTGGAAGTTGAAGCGTCTAAATGATAATAAGTAACTTGCCATTCTTTATTTGCATGTGCTTTAGAACTAGTGTCGTTTATATTTCCTTCTGCAAAAACATCAAACTTTACAATAGCATGTAAGCCATGTTCATTAATGACATCAATCATTAATTGCACATAGTCTTTCCCTTCCCACTCTCGGAATCTTTCCCATGAACTAACGTGTGGGGCAAGGGAGCTATGATAGGTAACATACCCGTATGGAATTTTCGCATCAACGACAACGTGAGAAAAACCAGCTTCTTTTGCTTGTTGAATGTAGCTTTGCCTTTTTTCCTCTTTAATTAAATAACGGCCATTCGCTAAAAAGTCTACCCATAGCACTTTAGCGCCTACATATGTTTGATTCATCACGTTCACCTCTTTTTATTTTAGGCTGTGTTCTTAAACTTTGTTGTTATTGGAAGTTGGTTGGTTAGTTGGTTAGCTTTTAGGGGGTTCCTAACGAACTAACTGCTAACCAACCACTAAATGCTTCATTTATAAAACTCATATTATTTAAAATGCCACACTCTTTTAGAAAAGAGCCTTATTTTATGTAGAAGAGGGTGCCCTTTTAAAGGCAAAGCAACTCCAACACTACATTTCGACTTACATCTTATGTGGTGTCGGAGGGCCATGCACAAAAAATAGGACACCCGATAATTTTCACTAACAATCAGTGGGGTTAGAGTTTCACTTGATCCCGGTGTAAGCGCCCGTAAACTCCCACCTCAAAAAACTAATGAGGTTGAGCTGGGAGCTAACGGTCGCTAACACCCCGATTTGTTCAACTATCAATCAGTGGGGTTGAAGCCCCCACTGATTGAAGTTTCACTTTATTTTTCTTACTTATTTAAAAACCACTCATTTACTTGATCTGTCCACTCTTGGCCACCATCTTTGTACCATCTTTCAACAAAGACATCAAAGTCGCTAATTGGACGGTTACCAGCAATAATTGTCGCGAAGAACTCATCTTCTAACGCTCTTAATTGCCCACCGTAAGTTCCACTAGCAGGTGTTGGAGGTCCAGTATACTCAGAGAACATTGCATTTTCTGCAATTTTCGTTACGTTATCAAATAAATTAAATTCTAAACCTAAAGAATCTAAACGAATTTTAGTTGTTTCAGGATCTAACGGTTCAACAGTTGTATACATTTGGCGATATAGATGCTCATTATGCTTTTCAAAGTTTGTTTGTGCTACACCGTCTTTAATTTCCCAAACATCTCCTTCGAATCCTAAGAAGATATCTCTAAATCCATCAGAAACGATAAAGTCTAACATTTTAACAACTGCTTCTGCATTTTCACTAGTTACTGGTACAGCATTATAACCACGAACTAACGCGCTTCCGGCTGTTCCAGATTTTCCATTTGGACCAACAGGGTAATCAATAGAAACCCACTCAGCATCTGGATTGTTCTGTGTATTCGTTAAAATAGGACCACGAGTATCCCACCATGCTGCTGTAAATAGACCAGCACGGTCGTTTGCAACTTTTTCCCCTAATACTGTTAAGTTGTTGGACGGGAACTCTCTATCTAGTAAACCTTGTTGATATAAATCTGCTAAAAACGCTAACGCTTCTTTCATTTCAGGAGTAGTACTAGAGAATACTAACTTTCCATCTCTTTCTACCCACTGATTCCGTTGAATACCAAACGCACCAAGAATTGGCGAAATCCGACCTAGTTGATCCGTCATTACGAAACCAACGTTACTTTTTTGCTCTTTGAATGCTTTTAAAACTTCTACATACTCATCTAAAGTTACTGGCTTCTCAAGACCAAGTTCATCTAACCAATCTTGACGAGCGTAAACAATTTCAGATCCCGCTTCTTGAAGAATATGTGGGATTGCATAGATTTCACCATCAATTGTTACAGCTTCCCAAGCTTCTTCAGGGATTAATTTCGTTAAGTTTTTTCCATGCTCTTTAACGATATCCGTTAAAGGTGTTAATGCTTTTTGATTTACATAGTTTACGAACCAAGTAGCATCAGGACTATAAATCATATCTGGTAACTCATTACTTGCCATTAATACATTTAGACGCTCCATATACCCTTCTGCTGGAGGCACTTGAACTTTAATATCAAGTCCTGTGTTTTCTTCAATAAAATCTAAATATGGATTGTTGCTTTCATCCATTCCATTTGGGAATGCGCGTCCGTAGTTATTTACGACAATCTCGATTGAAGCATTTTCACTCGTACTACTAGAATCTTTTGAACAAGCAACAGTAGTAATTAACATGATGGCAATTAAACTTACGAGTAATAACATTTTTCTTGACATGAATGCTTTCATCTTTATAAATCCCCCTTCATGATTCTCATTTTTTAGATGATACGTTTAAAATGTGAATAAATAGTCAGGTTGGCACCATCCCATCCACCCCCTTAATTTTTCTACATTTTGGTGAAAGTTAACCTTTAACCGATCCCAACATAACACCTTTAACAAAGTATTTTTGCAGAAATGGATAAACGATTAAGATTGGTAGCGTACTAGAGATAAGCGCTGCTGCTTTTAATGATTCATTCGCTAAAAGCTGTTGTTCAAAGTTATCCCTTAAATTAATTTCAGACTGGTCAAATTGAATTAATTCTCTTAAATAAACTTGTAACGGATACAAGCTACGGTCATTAATGTAGAGCACTGCGTCAAAGAATGAATTCCAATGGAATACGGCGTGGAATAATCCGATTGTCGCAATAACTGGCATCGATAACGGAATAACGATTTTAAACAATATCCCTATGTTTGACGCCCCATCCATTTTGGCAGATTCCTCTAATTCTGCCGGAATGCTTTGGAAGAAGTTTTTCACAATAATTAAGTTAAAGGCGGAAATCATTGTTGGGATAATGTAAGCCCAAAATGAGTTTAACAAACCTGTCTCTCTAACTACTAAATACGTAGGAATCATTCCTCCACTAAATAACATCGTAAACACGACCATAAATAGAATGAGCCCACGGCCTTTAATGTATGTTTTTGATAACGGATAAGCCATTAAACATGTAAAGAAAACATTCACGAACGTTCCAACGACTGTTCTCAATACACTAATGGAAAACGCTTTTAGAAAGTGTTGATCCATTAGCACTTCTTTATACGCAAGAAAGGTTGTTTCTATTGGTAAAAATAACACTTCACCTGAGACAATTGCACGTTGACTACTTAATGATTGAGCAATAACATGGACAAAAGGAAACAAACAAATGAGTGCAAAGGCACCAAGAAACAAATAGTTAAATATAGTAAAAGCTCTTTCTCCTTTACTTTGCTTTATCGCCATTGGCAACACCCCCTTACCATAGTCCGTTTTGTCCTAATTTTTTGGCAATTTTATTCGCAAGGACAACCATAATTAGCGCGATGACTGATTTGAATAATCCAACAGCAGTCGTATAACTGAACTGTCCTTGTGTAACACCGACACGATAGACATACGTTTCAAAGACATCACCAACGTTATATACGAGTGGATTTAATAAAATAAAGACTTGTTCAAATCCAACTTCTAAAATATTACCCATTTGAAGAATGAATAAAATAACAATCGTAGGTAATAAGCTTGGCAACGTAATATGCCACGTTTGTTGCCATTTATTCGCTCCGTCTACTTTGGCTGCTTCATATAACTGTGGATCAATTCCTGCTAGAGCTGCTAAATAAAGAATTGTTCCCCAACCAACACTTTTCCATAAATCACTAGCTACTAGTACTGTTCGGAACCAACTATCATCTGCAATGAAGTAAATTGGTTCAAACCCTAGAAACTGTATGAACGTGTTTACGATCCCTGTCGAAGGGTTAAGTAAGTTAATCATAATCCCACCAACAATTACCCAGGAAAGAAAGTGTGGCATATAAATGATTGTTTGAACGGATCGTTTATATAACATGTGGCGAATCTCGTTCAACATCAACGCAACGATAATTGGGGCAGGGAATCCCCAGAATAACTTATATAAACTGATTAGCAATGTGTTGCTAAAGATACTGTAAAATTCATCTGCTTGAAACATTCGAGCAAAGTGTTTAAATCCTACCCATTCGCTGCCTGCTACTCCGGCAAATACACTGTAATCTTGGAATGCGATGACGATTCCCCACATTGGTACGTATTTGTAGATGAGGAAGAATAGGATTCCTGGAATCATTAGTAAATATAGGTCCCAGTATTTTAGGAGTGCGCTTTTTTTCTTTGGTTTGATGTCTGTTTTTATGTCTAGTTTTGGTTTGTTTGCTTCGATTGTAGTTCCATTTTGCATTATGAATTCCACCTCCTCTATTTGTCTCCATCAGTACGTTTCACTCATTGTTCTAAGCAATAGTGACTCGTTCCTAACTCAATCCACTATTTTCATCCCCACCTGATTTTATACTGCGTGGACGGTTGGCCAAGCTAGTTCTATACCTTCTTTTACAAGGTGTCTTTGGAAATCCTCTAGTATTGTTTGGTCGTTTCTAACTTGACGTGGAGTTAACTTATGTTTTAAGCAATAGGCAACTAAGTAACCACTTACTTCTCCGATGTTCCATTCGACTGGATGTAAGCGATAACATCCATTTGTTATATGAGTAACTCCTAAGTTTTTAGAAGCTGGTAGTAAGTTATTGACTCTTACCGGGATCAGGCTTCCTAACGGAATTTGGAATGGCAAGCTAGAAATATCGATAAATGAATTTCCTCCCGTACTTGGATGCAAGTCAATTCGGTATGATCCAATACCAACGGAATCATGAAATACTTCCGCTGTTTCTCTTAACGCTGCACTTATATGCTGTTCCACAACCGTAAACTCTGCTTTAATTCTTCTAGACTCGCGAATATACGGGAACATCGCTAAACCGTCATCTGTTCCAACTACATCTGGGCGTAACCGTAAACCAGGATATCCTTGTTTACCATCTAATCTCGGTGCCTCTGTTTGCATCCAATATAATAAGGAAAGACTTAGTTGTTTTGCACCTTCTAAATGCTTTTGCTTCTCTTCTTTACTAACATCAATTACAGGCCCTAACCAATAGTCATTTTGTGGCCAATTTATAAGGGATATATCACTGTCATATAAACCTTCTTTGAAATTTGCTTTATCTATTAATCTACGATATTCCCATAAAGAGAACTTATCTTTTTCTCTAAATAAACTGTATGTAATTGGCTGTAACGTTACTGGGTTTACCCCCGTCCAGTCTAGCTGTGTATTTGGCCAAAATGGAGCTTGGTAGTCTTTCCAAAATTGATAGTCTCGAGGTTTCTCAATCGTATGATTTTCTCCTTCGATGTAATCAATCGCAAAGCAATGAGTAATTGCCTGCATTTCCATCGGATTCGCATCCCCAACTAGCGCATGCGGTTCACCTGTATCCTTTTGGGACTCTGCACCTGTTACATACTCTACACCAGCTAGTGGTAGAACATCTCCACAATCGGTGCCATCTAAAAAGTATGGTGCTCTTAATACATAACTTTGTTTCGTATATACTTGTTCAACTTCTACCGCTGTAACATCATCTTTATCTGTTTCGGCAGCTTTAATTTTCGTTTCCGTTAAAATAATTACTTTTCCACTATGCACGTAAGGAGCTAACATATCATTCAATACAGCAAGTGCTGCACGAGGTTCGTGAGATATTCTACTAACGTTCGCACTACCAGGATTAAAAAATGGCTTCTCTTTTCCTAGCTCACTTAGTGGGAAGTGTTTACCATAATATGACCTAACATCATTTCTAAACTTGCGATAGCTTCTCGTACAACCGAATTGTTCGATCCAACGATGCTCATCAGGCGGTACTGCTTGGTTCGTTAATTGACCACCAATCCATTTCGTTTCTTCCGTCATAATTACTTTGTAACCAGTTTTTGCAGCAGCTAGGGCTGCAGCACACCCACCCGTGCTTCCTCCAACAATGACAACATCTGCAACCATTTCTTTTATCATTTGCTAAGCCCCCTAATATAATTTGTCGGAAACGGCTTGCGCTGTTTTTTGTAATGCTTCCCTCGACTTTTCTTTTCTTTGTAGCTCAATATATCTCGTTATCATATCTAATACGTGCATTTGAGAAATAAGAGAGGAGAACGCCCCACCGTGTAGTGGACTCTCTTTCGCTGACGTTAACAACACGACATCACCGAACTTAGTAATTGGTGATTTAATATGATTCGTAATACATATAATGTAAGCACCATTTGCTTTCGCTATTTCTATTGCATCAACAAGATCTTTCGTGCTTCCGGATGTAGATATTCCGATAACAACATCTCCCGGTTTCGCTAATGCACAATTCATTGCAATAACATGCGAATCGGAGGCAGTTTCTGCATGAAAACCTAATCGCATAAAGCTATACTGAGTTAATTGCGCAATGACACCAGAAGCCCCAACCCCAAACGTATATAACTTATTTGCTCGAATAATTTGTTGAGCGGCCTCTTCCATCACAAGTGGATTTACTAGACTTAACGTATTTTGTAACGTTTGACTGTTCTCTGCTGTTACTTTTTGAGAAAGAACGAAAACACTATCAGACTCATGAACTTCTCCATACTCTTGTTTATTCGTTTCTGTCCCATGTTGCGCAACGGCTAGTTTAAAATCTTGGTAGCCTTTATAGCCCAACTTCCTACAAAATCTTATGACGGTCGTTTCCCCAACTTCTGCATGTTCTGCCAAATCGGAAACAGACCAGTAGACAGCTTCTTTTAATTGATTTTGGACAACATCTGCTACTTTTTGTTCTGATTTTGTTAATGATTGATAAATACTTGTAATCATCACATCTGGGCTTACTTGGTAATTCACTCTACTCATGTCGTAATCATCCTTCGAAATTTATAAGTTGTCGTTTACAAATTGAATCGTTTTGTCCATATGGTCAATAATTGCCATATCATGACCAGAAAACGGAAATACTTCAATTGATTTCTCTGCTTTTATTCTGTTATATACTCCGTAAATAGGCATCGGCGGACATACAAGGTCTTTTAACCCAACTGAGATTCTTGTCTTACTAGTAATGTTTTCGCAGTTATTTAAGTTATCAAAGTACGTTAACGTCGTATAAACTGGCTCTATATATTCTGGATGACGGTGTAAAAACTTCTCTACTACTGTCAAACTGCCTTCAAACTTTTGCTTCATTGCGAGTCCAACATCACACATGTTCGGCACATCAGCAACGGTTAATTTAGGACGATTATCTAAACTAGAAACAGCTAGAGCGATGCCCCCACCCATACTAGCACCGATGATGGCAATTCTATCTTTATCTATTTCTTCTCTAGAACAAGCAAAATCAATGGCGCGAACACCGTCTACATAAACTTTTCGGTAGTAATATTCTTCTTTAATTAAAATGCCTTTCGTTACCCAAGTTCCCATTTCATCTGAGCTGTACTTCGAATAGTCTCCTGTTTTCCCTTGGCCTCTCACATCAACAGCAATGACTGCATATCCTTGAATTAACCACTTCATATAATGAGAAACAGAATTTTTATGACCTGCATATCCGTGGAAAAAAATTAAGCAAGGTAATTTCCCTTCTATTTTTTTCGGCAAAATGTAATAGGCTTGAATCGGTGTCTCATCAAATCCGTGATACGTTAATTCATAGGCTGTAATTTGCTTAATTGGGTAATCCATTTCTATAAGTTGCTCATTTAATGGCCTTTCTTTTGCTTCCTGTAACGTTTGACTCCAAAATGCATCGTGATCCGGCATTTTTGTTAACTCTGGACGATAAGCCTGTAACTGTTGAATCGTATCTTGAATATGTCTCAACATAAAAGGTCCCCCTATTGCTTTGCTTGAAGTAATTTTTCAGCTGTATCTCTCACCGCCACATAAAACTGCTTCGTAATAATTTGCGGGCGAGTAATTGCTGACCCTACCACGACAGCAAAAGCACCTAGCTCTAACGCCTTCGCGGCTTCTTCCGGTGTACTAATATTACCTTCTGCTATTACTGGAATGGTTGCTTTTTTAGCTAATTCCTCTAATAACGGAAGATCCGGAATCATTCTATCTTTCGTATATGGAGTATAGCTTGATAGAGTCGTAGATAACATATCTACGCCCGCTTTCTCTGCCGCTATCCCCTCCTCAAAAGTAGATATATCTCCCATAATGAGACAATCACTTTTGTTGCGTATGTAAGCTACTAACTCTTCTAAACTTTCCTTGTTAGGTCGTTCTTGTATCGTTGCATCTAATGCAATTACATCCACGTTTGCATCGATTAACGCGCTAATTTCTGTTTTCGTTGGGGTAATGTACACCGGACTATTACTATAATCTTGCTTAATTAAGCCAATGATCGGTAAACCTGTCGCTTCTTTAATGGCGACAATATCTACTACACTATTAGCTCGGATTGCTGCAGCTCCTCCAACTTTAGCGGCTAAAGCCATTTTTGCCATATGCTCCGAACCGAATAAGGGCTCATCCGGTAAGGCTTGGCAAGATACGATGAGTTGCCCATATATTCTCTCTAATATTTCTCTTTTTCTCATATTTGTCTCCCAACTCCCTTTTGCACAATGACTTAAACCGTTAACGTATCCTTTTTATCTTCGTCGTTCCTTACCTTAGTAAACGCTTCCACTCTATTGAACGCTTTATAGCTAATCATCATTAAAGCGTAAGCCGTTACACTACCTGCAAAAACAGGAATCAACCCTGGTAACGCTCGTAAAATGATGACAGAACTTGCGATGATGAGAATAAATGCCACCACTACTAGTGGATTCATAAACATGAGGAGAATCGTACTTTTAAAGTAGTTCCACCATTTCGTTTGATAATGTACATAAACTGGAAATAAAAATACACCTAATAGAAGATAAATAAATGTGACAACCCAGAAGAAGTAATAAAGCACTAACATGACTGCACTTGATGGGGATGAAAAATACAATATGTCTACATATAAGATCAAGCCTATAAAACCATAACTAATACCTAGTAAATTAGATTTCATAAATTCTTTCTTATACGTTAACCAAAACGTTTGGAAAACAGGAATGTCTCTATTCCCTTTCACCCATTGCCTCGTGACAGTGAACATAGCAACCGTAGATGGGAAAAGACCCAATATTCCTAAACCTAAAAGAATAAAAAATAGCCATAAAATATTTAAATATGCTAATCTCACAAACATGAGTGAAAACTTATAAAAGCCATCCATATATTGATTATCCATTGTAGTTATGACTGCCTCCTCGTTGTGTTTCGGACTCGCTCCAATTCACCAGCAAATTATGGTGGATAATTCCTCCTTAGATGGAATTTTTTTTGGAGTATATCTCCATAATATAGGCGCCTTTCACTTTTGTAAAGGCTTTCTTAAATAAAAATTCAGAATTTTTAAAAGGTCGAGGGGATTAGAAAAAACCTCGACCTTTTATTTAAAATAACGGAAGGACATGACAATCCTTAGACGGATGCACTATTCCATGTATATATTTACAGTTGCTAGTTGAACTAAATCTTTAGCTAAAGTAACCTTCAAACAATTGAAGAATTTCTTCCACATGCTCTTCATTAATATGTTTACCTGCATGTTGCTCTAACATTTTTACAAACTGTTCCAATGCTTTTATAGCGTTGTCATTCGCTTTTTCGGCCTGCCTCACTTTACCTTCTGCATAGAACCGTTCGCTCTGTTCGAAATGTTTTTGGGCTCTCGATAAATGTTGCACTAATGCTGTTTGGATTCCTTTTGGATGAACAACATATTGTTCCACTAATTCTTTCGCTGTCTCTATCACTTCAGTTACATTAACACGAGTAACGGTTACGGATTTATGATGTGTTTTCCAACCATCAACAAGAACGATTATTTCTACCTCATTCGCTCCATCCTCTAGTGAGATGGTTGCTGTAAAGTCGCCATTCGATGCAAGCACTGCCTTTTCTCCATTGATCCATACTTCTGCATTACCTGGACCAACGATTTGAACTTTTCCATTGAAATCTAGTTGTTTACTTCTCACTTCTTTACCGTCATAGTTTAACAAGCCATTTAATATAGCTGCTCTAACCTCGTCACCAACATGATAAGCATTGGCTACTAACTGTCTTTTCGTTCTAATACCTGATCCATCAAGTGCGGAAATGACAAATCCACCTTCTGGAATGATACTGTTATTATCTTGTACATTTACCCAACTCCAATTTTTCGCCTGTTGTTGGTTCACCATTTTCACCACTTTACCTGTCGCATCGACAACCGCTTCAACACCCCAAATATTCGTACCTGTGGAAGGACCAAATGCTTCCGAATAAATGTTCAAATTGTTGTCATTACGGTTAACGTTAAAGAAATCTCCTTCAATAACAGCCTCGCTATTGCGTGGATCACTTATCCCAAGATAGTAATCTTTCACATACTCGACATCGTTAATCGATGCTTTGATCACAGGGAAATTTGCTTGTGAGTAATCAAAAAGCATGAGCCCATTCGTATTTTGCAAGCCAGCCTGGAACACTTCACGTTGAACGGGTGGGTCTTGAACATTCACTAACGCCATACCCGCATAAAGAGGAATCTCCCCATTCGTCATAATGTTTCCAAGTGTAATGTATTTTTTCACTTCATTCGCTGTACGTTGGTACGTACCAATCATTAAGAAGTCTAAATTATCTGTATAACCTGTTTCGTAATACTCATCTGTATAAATACTGTCTTGCGGGAACTCTAATCTTTCATTATAGACGAAGTTTGGACTAGCCCAGTTCACTCCGTTTAAATAGTAAGACTCATACCAAGAACCAACATAGGCTGAAAGCTGAACATCTCTATTTTCTCGCACATTATATTCATCTACTAAGTCGCGCACTTCTTCTGTAAAACTTTTGATCACACTAGAACGGTACGTATACCATTCGTTAATTAACGGACCATCCACTCTCGTATTACCTTCATACGTGAAAATATCTTGTGGCCAGTTGTTTAACTGCTTTCCTCGCTCCGCTAAAAACTGTTCAAACTGTTGGCGTGAAATATCACTGAAATCAGCGAAATAATTATCATATCTTCCGCGGTCTAGTAAAACACCATCCACGTCATAGTTCTTTATCACTTCTTCAAAAGATTTCAATTGATAGTCTCGAACTTCTGGATTCGCTGGGTTTACGAAAGCAACGAGCGCTCCGTTTTTCCCGTAATGACTATCTCGTAATCTTTTTATTTCTCCTCCATCTTCATGACGATAAATTTGTTCTTCCCAATCGAGATGTTCATTTAATACACCAAACTCGTTATGAGCGATAGACCCTTCTGCGAATACGTTCATAGCTGCATGAACAGTTAATCCTAAACTGTGACTATGTTTAATAAATTCTGCTAATAAGTCTAAGTCAGGGTTTGAACCAGCACGAGATTCTGCCGTCATTTCACTAACATACGGACGGTTAGTTAAATCACTTTTCTTATAAGAAGCGAATCCTTCTACTCCTTTAACATCCAATGCAATCGCTGTAACTCCAGCATCTTTTGCTTCCACTAGCATGTTATAAATGCTCTCTGACGTTTGGAATCTCCTCGCATTTGGTCCTTGCTCTACCCAAAGGAACACTTCCTTCTCTTCCATTGTCTCTTCTTTGTAATAAACGATTAAGGATTGTACGTCATGTTCGTTGCCATTTTTAAAAATCGCAACATCAATATAGTTCGTTCCTTTCGATAAGGAATAATCGTAGCGGAAGGAACCATCTTCTGATATCGAAATTTCTTCTCCATTTACCTCCAGACGATATTGTTCTCCTTCCTCGAAGTTACGAATGGAACCTACTAACTGTGTTGTTTGCTCCGTTACTGTGTACATAAGCTCATTCGCTAAAATAACACCCGCTTGCAATCCATCACCTTTCATTAAAGCAGTTACTGGAATTACTTCGCCATTTTTTCTTAACTTAATTACGTCTCCAACTTTAAAATTCGTTGCTAGAAACTTACGAAAATCTTTCGATGCCCATGAATCGTCGTGAGCTAGTAAAACATATCCTCCGTCAGGGATAGATAACATTTGCTCCTCTTCCCAAACTGGCACGCCACCATTTATTGATGGACTAACTACTCGAACGACTTCATTTCTACTATTTACTTGCACAGCCACCCAAAGACGTTTTACTAAAACTTCAGGTGCAAACTCTGTCGTAAACAGTGAAATAAAATCTGCTTTTCCTTCAATGCTCGAATCTATATAATTAATTTCTTTTGTTGGACCTTTTGTTCCTATACTGACATCTTCTGGAGCTGCCTCCACTTCAATTAAATCGTCTTCAAAGTTAGACATCGTAGTAACAGGGAGTAAAGATAAAACTAGAAATACAGAAACTAGTAAACTAATCAACTGACGAAATTTCATTTAATTTCCCACCCTCATATCATTTTAAAATAAAGCGCTTTCAAATTTGTTCAAAGTACTTGCTCTATATCCCCCCTTCATCCTTTTAGTTATGTATTCACTGAACAGGAAACTTTAGGTGGAATCATCCTCCATTTTTGTACAAAATACTGGAATACACTTTCATTTTATACAGCCTATTCTTTATTTGTAAATAAAATTACGAAAATTACGAAAATTATAGGTAAAAAGACTTGCCTACTAGTGACCAAAGTACTACTACCCTTTCAATTGGAAACGAAATTGCCATATAAGAATTCGACTCTTTAAAAGGGTTTTTCACCGAAATATAGAATGTAACTTAAAGAGCGATAATATTTTTTGGAGGGTTGATTTTGAAAGAACAAAACGGTAGCTTAACTAAACTAGACAAAAATTTACAAATAGAAAATGTTATGACAGACGGAATTATGTGGACTTCTCCATTGTACTCACCCTATGAAATTAATGGCTTTCCTTGGTTTTCAACGGATAAAACTTATCGAAGACTTCCAATACAGCCGAACGTTAAAATTCCGGAAGCAGTCGATCACTTAGCAAATTGTACAGCTGGTGGCCAAATCCGTTTCCAGACAGATGCAACGAAATTATTACTGAGAGTAAAGATGAAAGGCAGAGCTTATATGAGTCATATGGCTGCTGTTGGTCAATGTGGATTCGATTGCTATTTCGGTACACCTGGAAATCAACAGTTTGTAAATGGAGGAATTTTTGAACTATTACAAGACGAATATGAGGTTACTATTTTTGAGAGGGAAGAAAATAATATTATCTCTATCACTTTAAACTTCCCACTTTATCAAGGAGTTGAATTAGTAGAAATCGGCATCAATCATTCTGCTAGTATAATAAAACCACTCCCATATAATAGTTCGAAAAAAGTTATTTTTTACGGAACTTCTATTACACAAGGAGGATGTGCATCTAGACCAGGTCTTGCCTATACAAATATATTAAGCCGGCGCATCAATCTGGAGTTTATGAACCTTGGTTTTTCCGGTAATGGAAAAGGTGAAGCGGAAATGGCTGAGCTTATTAGTGAAATAGAAAACCCTGCTTGCTTAGTGTTAGATTATGAACCGAACTGTGTTAGTACAGAACTATATAAGCAAACATTACCTAAGTTTATTACTACATATCGTATGGTTCACCCATATGTTCCTATTCTTGTAGTCTCCAAGTTTCCTTATGGAAAAGAAAGGTTGAATAACCAACTACAAGTAGACAGACTAGAACGTCTTGCTTTCCAAAAGGAGCTCATTGCTATTCTGCAAAAACAAGGTGATGGGAATATATTTTTTTTAGAAGGAACCGATATACTTGGGGAGTATTGGGACGATTGCACAGCAGATGGTGTACACCCTAATGATTATGGTTTTATGTTGATAGCGAATAAGATGGAGCCTATTATAAAGGAAATTTTGAATTACAGTACCAATGCGAAAGGATAAGAGTTAACACGAACACATGATATTTATTATTTTCTATATTTCCGAAATACAATTAAACAAGAGTTTGTATTTTCCTTTTTTCAATAAATTATTTTATTCTAAAATACAGGGAGCAAAACATAATACCTGCTCCCTATGTTATATAAAAATTTTTCTTTTTTATATTAAGAATTTTCTATCTACCTTCTTCTTTCGTTGTTTCATGATGTTTTTTATATTGCACTGCTATAGATTCCTTAATCTTTTATTCAACAGCACACGTTTGAAGTTCGCCATCCATATACATAATTAAAAGCTTCATCAGTTATCCGCATCAACATTTTTATATACATCTTTTTATATCATTAATCGCTTGTATATGCATTCCTTCATGAAAAGCAGTTCGAACTAGCACTTGCTCTATCGTTGTATAATGTTCCATACTAGTCGGCGGATACTCTTCTTCTAGTCGATGTGCGTAGCGCTTTTTTATGTCTTCTATTTGATTTTCTAGCATTTTTTTCAACTGTGAAAACGTAGGGGTTTCTTCCGTAAAATTTGCTGGGGTGGTTCCAAACCCGAACCATTTATTGAATGTTTTCATCTTTTCATCTTTTTCTCTCGTAACCGCTAAAACCCATAAGTATTGATCTAGATATGTATGCCCCATGTTCCACCGAATGTTATTCCTAAAGCCTTTTGGGATAATTTCTGCCATCTCTTCGGTTACGTCCTCGAGGTCGTCTAGCAAGTATTGTCGATACGTTTCTAATGACTGGAATAGCGCTACTTGTCTGTCTTTCATTTTATTGTCCCTCCTTAAATGATACGCATGGAAATCCGTAGACCGGTATTAAATAGGCTAATTTGATATTTTTTTAAAAACTATCAATCTATCTCTTTTCTTCGCAGAGCATAATTTTATTTCCTTCGCTATCCAGAACTTCAAAAAACTTAACATCCTCTG
The DNA here is from genome assembly GCF_002250055.1 of Sutcliffiella cohnii. Taxonomy (NCBI): domain Bacteria; kingdom Bacillati; phylum Bacillota; class Bacilli; order Caryophanales; family Bacillaceae; genus Sutcliffiella; species Sutcliffiella cohnii. Next base: position 1,230,435 of record NZ_CP018866.1, on the reverse strand, counting down.
CCCCTTGTACTTTTGATTGGATGCTAACATCTTTCTGTTTCATATACTCATACGTTTCTTCAATATTTTTAGTGTCAAACATAAAAAGGTGATTGGTACTTGGCGTTAATGTGTCACGATGAATACTGTCTAAAATAAGGTTAGTTTTTCCTAACGGGATAGAATAGATAGTTTTCATATCAGGAGTTGCCGTTTTCATAAATTCTTCATCTTCCGGGAGACCTAAAATTTCTCTATACCACTGTACAGCTCGAGGCATATTTTTCACTATTACAAAAACTCCACCTATATTAAGACTGACTGGGCTATCTGTTATCATATCAATTTCCACCTACTTTAACGAAAATTTTCTCTTTAACTGACTTAATCCATAGCATTTCCAGTTAGGACGATAACCTATAATATGGAGTAGAATCTTAACTTTGATAAAGTGTTGTTATTGACATATCATTATATGATTTCCGTCAAGGTCTTTACATACAAACCATTGGGAGTTTTGCACTTCTGTAACTAGGTCTGCACCCATTTTTTTCATATATTCATAGGAGGTATTAATATTCTCCGTTTTAAACATAAACGCTGGTGCTTTGTACACTGATAATGTTTCTTTATTGCTCCACATTGGCATTTCATCCAGAATTACATCTACCCCTTCTAAAGGTAATACGAATAAGTGCCCTAATTCTTCTTTATCTGTTTCCGGTATGCCAAGCATTTTACAATACCACGTTTTTGCCTTTTTCACATCGCGCACTGGTATGAATATAGCGCCTACCTTGCTTTGAATTGGACTAGCATTTTTTACATTATCCATGAGTTTCTCCATCCTTTCTATAATGCTCTTCTCTATTATATTAGCTACCAAAACGGCGAGACCTTCATTTAAATAGAAAAATATTAAAAAAGTGTGGAAGCGGGATTGATCTGATCAATCCCCCGTCCACACCTTAATAATGCCTTCGAAGTTTGAAAAAGTTTGTGCCAAGTTCGTTTAAAGCGATTGCTGCTAAGATGATAGCGGTGCCTAACCACTGGAGTGGGGTTATTGCTTCAGATAAGATAATGCTTGCTGAGAGGATGGCGATTGGTAGTTCAATAGACGTTAATATATTGGCAATTCCACCCGCAACTAATGGTGCGCCTACTGCAAAAAATAGTGGTGGTAATACGGAGCCAAAAAACGAGACACCAGCTCCAGTCAATAATAAGTGACCCTCAAGTGGAAATATGGATGGAATGTCCTTAAAAAATACAATGAGTACTAGTATCGCTGAACCGGTAGCCATTAAAGATGTCCTTGTCCACGCATCAACCTGTACAGCAACTTTTCCACTGAAATAAATAAATCCCGCATAAGTGAATGCAGATAGAATACCGAATAAGAATCCTTTTATAGGTAGTCCTTGTATTTCTCCATTTAATATATTTGAAGCAAAAAATACCCCAATTAAAATAAATATAATGGATACAATGGTAATAGGAGCAGGTTTAACTTTGCTAAAAATCCATTCTAATAGGAAACCGATCCAAACAAATTGAAACATTAGAATGATAGATAACGAGGCCGGTAAATATTGCATAGAACCATAGTAAAAAATACTAGTTAAGCCGATAAAACACCCTGTCATCATAATTTGCGGTATGTTCTTTATACTAAGCCCTTTAAAACTAGAACCTTTTAATAGAGTAAAAGACCATAATAAAATAAAGGAACTTACCATTTGAACTATATTGATTTGTCCAAGTGAGTAGCCGTAGCTGAATCCCAATTTAGCAAAAACCGGTGTAAAACCGAAACATGCGGCACCAATTAAAACAAACAAAACACCTTTATTGATTTTCATTTACGAACACTTCCTTGATGAAAATATAGGGGGATAGATTCTTCCTCCACCATTTATAACATTTATAAAATTATATACTTCACGTCGTTTTACTTTTCTACACTGGTAAAACAATAGTCATTTTCCAAAAACTGTGTGGACACGGAACCTGTCCCTATGTCCACAAAAAGAAAATCACTTTGCTACGCATATAGCAGCAAAGTGACTTTCAAAAAACTTTAAACAGGTATCATTAGTTTCGGATTAAGTAGTCAAATGCACCTAGTGCCGCACTTGCTCCTGACCCCATTGAGATAATGATTTGTTTATACGGGGTATTTGTACAGTCTCCTGCAGCAAATACGCCTGGGATGTTCGTTGCACCATGATTGTCTACAACGATTTCACCAATTCTAGTGCGTTCAACCGTTTCCGCTAACCAGTCTGTATTAGGTACGAGACCGATTTGAACGAAAACGCCTGCTAATTCAATATGTTTAACGTCGCCTGTTTCACGCTCAACGTAAGTAATTCCGTTAACTTTATCTGTTCCCGTAATTTCTTGTGTTTGAGCATTTGTGATAACCGTAACATTTGGTAGAGAATGAAGACGATCTTGTAATACAGAGTCTGCCTTTAGCTCGGAATTAAATTCAAGAACGGTAACGTGATTCGTAATTCCTGCAAGGTCGATTGCTGCCTCAACACCAGAGTTACCACCACCGATAACCGCTACGTCTTTACCAGCAAATAAAGGACCATCACAGTGAGGACAATACGCTACACCTTTATTCTTGAATTCAGCCTCACCTGGTACTCCGACATTACGCCAGCGAGCACCTGTTGAAATGATAACACTTTTACTCTTTAGAACCGCGCCGTTTTCGAGTTCAACTTCAATTAAGTCTTTCTTCTCTAAACGTTTTGCACGTTGTAAATTCATTACATCTATGTCGTACTCTTTTACATGTTCTTCAAGACTAGCCGCAAGTTTAGGTCCTTCTGTAGCTTTTACACTAATAAAGTTTTCGATGCTTAGCGTGTCCATAATTTGACCACCAAAACGTTCTGCAACGATACCAGTTCGAATACCTTTACGTGCTGAATAGATAGCCGCACTTGCTCCAGCAGGTCCACCACCAACAACAAGTACATCGAATGGTTCTTTATTTTCAAACTCAGAAGCGTCTGGAGTGTTCCCCATTTTAGCAAGAATTTCTTCTAATGACATACGACCGCCACCGAACTCTTCTCCATTAAGGAAAACTGTTGGCACGGCCAAAATGTTTTTGCTTTCTACTTCCGCTTTAAAAGCTGCACCATCAATCATTGTATGTGAAATGTTAGGGTTCAAAACGCTCATTACGTTCAGGGCTTGAACAACATCAGGACAGTTATGACAACTTAAACTAACGTAAGATTCAAAGCGATATTCACCCTTAATGTTTTTCACTTGATCAATCACTTTTTGGTCTACTTTCGGAGCTCGTCCACTCACTTGAAGTAGAGCTAAAACTAATGAAGTAAATTCATGTCCTAGTGGTACTCCTGCAAAAGTTATACCTGTGTTTTCGCCTACACGATTTACGCTAAAGCTTGGTGTTCTCTCAAGTTCTGCTCTCTCCACTTTAATGCGGGATGACATTGTAGCTAATTCATCCACTAGAGCTAGCATGTTGCGGGAAACTTCATCATCTCCTGCGCTAACTTTTAGTAGCACATCGCCCTCCATCAACGGTAGATATTGAGCTAATTGTGCTTTTATATTTGCATCAAGCATCATGGATTACACTCCTTAAATCTTTCCAACAAGATCAAGGCTTGGAGTTAGAGTTTCAGATCCTTCTTGCCATTTAGCTGGGCAAACTTCACCTGGGTTGTT